>NZ_JBHNYN010000009.1:0-166048 GCF_054960695.1 Vibrio sp. PSi01 | reverse complement strand
CTCTAGGGTCGATGGCTTTTTGTTTGGTGCGAATTAGAACGCTAGTGATCGGATTTATTCGGCCTGCTGTCTTAAATAACGATATGGTCTTGGTATCAAACTAGGTTACGCGTTTCGTAAGCAGAGCTTGGTGCCATCGAACTTCAATTTTGCCAACAAGTGTTTAGCGTTAGCTCGACCAATATCATCAAATTCCACACCGTATCGAGCGTAGTGCGTCGATTTTTGCAGATTACAGATGACACCCCTCAATGGTGGAATCAGTGGGCCATTGTAGTTTTCAGGTGTAATCTCGATAGACACTCGGTCGGCAATTTGAATCGCACGAGAGGTTGGTGAGGTAACAAAGCGACAACCACTTTTTGATAAGTCTCTTATCTCACAATTTGCTCGTTGGTCGTTGAAAATAATTCTTGAAGCTAAGTTCACTTCGTAGCGTGTTTCTTTACGCAGTTGAGTCACTTGCATCGTACTTGGCGTTGAGAGTACAAGAATAGGGAAGGGTTCACCAACCTTATGGTGGATTTGGCTTCTAAAGTGGATAAGCGCGCCTTCACCTCGCAAAGAGTAAGCACGAGCCGTCATCCAAAAACCTTCTTGAAAGAAAAAATTCAGGTCTTCGTTGGATACCTCGGGAACCTCAACCACAATACAGTTATCACTGTGCGTTCCGATAAATTTGGTGGTGGCGAGAAACTTAGTGCCAACCGGAGTCGAGACATTTAATGTCAGTTCACTGCCGTGCTCAATCATGGCCAGTGCATCGGTGCTGTTTATCGTAGAAACGGTGCGGTTACGAGGGTCTTGAAGTGCCTGATTATGCTCCAAAGGCTTCTTCAGTGGTGCGTTCATTATATGTTCTCCATGCGCCAACATGCGTCTGTTAGATATTGATGACTTGCTAACAAGGGGTAATTACGTGCTAGATTTAGTAGGTGTACTTACATCGATTTATAGAGTGTCTTTTCTTTGGATGGATTTTATATTAACCCAGAGAATTGAAATTATTTACTTTGTTTGTAAGTACTTAGTTTTATTTATATGCACTTGCGTTAGTCTATTACATGGAACTCATACTTCAAACTTTAATTGTTTGTCGTATCAATTATTTGTAGGAGTTGAGAATGAAGGCAATAAAATGGGTTCAAGATGAGAACCAGATCACAGTTGAACTCGAACCAAACCAATTTGCAGTCGTTAAGTACCACAAACAAGGGGATGTGCTTCATATCACCTCGACTCGTATCCCTGATGAACTGCAAGGCAAGGGCTTTGGTAAGGTGATGATGGAATCTATTTTACCTGAAATAGAACAGGCAGGTTTTAAGATCGTTCCAGTGTGCAGTTATGTTGTTCACTACATGCATAGGCAGAAACAATGGTCGCATCTTTTAGCGTCTGAGGCATAAATGGTACTTATGTCTCAATCAATTGTGCCAAAACCAAAGTCATCAAAACAACTTAGCCAAACTGAAGCCGATTCGAGCCAATCGGTTCCCGTACTTTATCAGAAAATTGCCAACTCGCTCGGATGCAATGAAGTCGTTGATATACAAGTTATTCAACGCTTGTGGGGCGGTTACGGCGAGTTAGTTCGCTTGGTCTTTGTTAAAAATAACAGTGCTTCGATGAACAGCGTCATCGTTAAGCATGTCGTATTGCCAGATAAAGCCGAACACCCCAAGGGGTGGAACACCAAATTATCTCATCAGCGAAAGGTGCACTCTTACCAAGTTGAGACGAAATGGTATCAATCGTTCACCCAACAGTGGGACGAACGTTGCCCTATACCTACAGGGTTGCACTGTGAACTAGAAGAGAATGAGTGGCTAATTGTGATGCAAGACTTAGCGGATATAGGCTTTCCGTTAACTTCTCAGTTTGATGTGTTTGCTGCTTTTGATGTTGTGGAGACCGAAGAGACTCAGTCTGAACGAGCTTCTGGTTATACACTAGAAGAACATAAACAACGCGATGCTTGCCTAAAATGGCTCGCTAACTTTCACGCAAAGCACATCAATGTAGATCAAGAACAATCAGCCTCATTGTGGCAAGTCGGCACATATTGGCATTTAGACACACGTCCTGATGAGTTAAACACTTTGACTGATTTACCCTTGAAGAACCAAGCCAAGCACATCGACCATTTACTCAAAAAGTGTCCGTATCCAACCTTGGTACATGGCGACGCCAAGCTTGCCAATTTCTGTTTTGATTCAGAAATCCAAAACGCAGCTGCCGTCGATTTCCAATATGTGGGTCACGGTTGTGCGATGAAAGATGTCGCTTTGTTCATGAGTAGTGCGGTGAGGCCGCAAGACTGCGCTGAACTTGAGTCACAGGTACTGGATATTTACTTCCGACACTTGAAAGAGGCATTGGCGTACTATCAGCCACAGCTTTCGTTCTATGAAGTCGAATCCGCTTGGCGACCAATGTTCTATGTCGCATGGGCCGACTTCCAACGTTTCGTAAAAGGCTGGAGCCCAGAGCATTGGAAGATTAACCCGTATACTGAGCAGTTGACCTTACGAGTGCTTACTCAATTAGACGAACAGGAGTCCGTCAATGTTCGATAGAACTGCGAGCTGGAAAACGCCGCAAAACTTTTTATTACTGATTTCGATTGTTGTTCCTATCGCGTTTTCGAGCTGGATGGCACTGCTTAATAACTTCGTGATTGAAAAAGCGAACTTTGATGGTGCGGATATTGGTTTACTGCAAAGTGTTCGTGAAATACCTGGTTTCTTAGCGTTTACCGTAGTGTTTGTGCTGGCCTTCATACGTGAACAACGCTTTATGTTGATATCGCTAGCGATGCTCACTGTAGGCACCGCGATTACGGGTCTGTTCCCTTCACTCACTGGTCTGTTGCTGACTACGATTTTGATGTCGACGGGCTTCCACTATTTTGAAACGCTGAAGCAGTCTTTGTCACTACAATGGTTGAGTAAAGAAGAAGCACCAGAGATGTTAGGTAAGATGATCTCCGTTGGCGCGTTGGCATCTTTAATCACTTATGGCTCCATTTGGGTGATGTTAGAGCAACTCAAACTCGACTTTGCTTGGGTGTATGGCATCACTGGCGGAATTGGTTTTGTTTTAGTTTTGGTGATGACCTTTGGTTTCCCTGAATTTCAGACTAAGACCCAACAAAATAAGAAACTGGTATTGAGAAAGCGTTACTGGCTCTACTACGCACTAACGTTTATGAGTGGTGCAAGAAGACAAATCTTCACCGTATTTGCAGGCTTTCTGATGGTAGAGAAATTCGGTTACTCGGCAGCTGACATAACGCTATTGTTCTTAATCAACTACCTATTTAACTTCTTGTTCGCAAAACGTATTGGTCGATTTATTGGTGTGGTGGGTGAGCGTAAGGCGCTGATTTTCGAGTATGTCGGTTTGATTGGTGTATTTGTCGGTTATGGCTTAGTGCAAAACGCAGAGTGGGCGGCAGCACTTTACGTGGTCGATCATTTGTTCTTTGCATTGGCACTAGCGATCAAAACTTACTTTCAGAAAATTGCAGATCCGGCTGACATGGCATCAACCGCTGGTGTCTCTTTCACCATCAATCATATTGCAGCGGTCGTTATTCCAGTGGTGTTTGGTGTGATTTGGTTGTCTTCTCCTGCAACGGTTTTCTATATTGGTGCAGTGATGGCCGTGGTTTCTCTAGCGCTATCTTTAAACATTCCGAAGAAACCTGAAGAGGGCAACGAAGTGCGAATGTTTAGCTGGCGCTAATGTTGGTCTCGATATTATGAAATAAGCAAAAAGCTCCAATAGTGATATTGGAGCTTTTTGTTTATGTGGGATATGTATATCTAATCCGCAAAATAGGTTTCACGCGGATCAGTTTCTTACGGTTTTTAATTCGGTACGCAGCTTGAAAATTCCCTTTGGTGCCTTGGTGAGTAAAATGCCGCAAAGCAGGGGGATCATCATAAACAATGATTGTTCAGACAGAACTTCACCGTTGACGTAACAAGATATTAGCAGCGCTACTACCGGGAAAATCAAAAAGCAGATAGACGCTTGGAAAGGGGTCGAAACCTGTCCTAATTTGAAGTAAGCCACAATGCCGCCAACACTCGCGACAAAGCCTAGGTAAACCACGGCTGAGATTGAATCCCCAGTGAAGGATTCAACATTCACGTTTTCACCTACAGCTGAAACAGCGAATAAGAATAAAGCAGCAATCAGGCTCGGTACGGCGTTGTAGGTCAGTACTTCAATACCTTTGCAGTGCTTTTGAACCAGCACATACATAACTGCGTGAATCGCAACAGCAAGGCCTAAGCAAACCGTGCCAATTAGGTAGTCATCGCCACCCATCTGCATTTCGTTGCCAAGGATTAAACATAGGCTCACAACAGCAGTAATCAAACCGAATATCTGGTGCTTCGCCAGTCGTAGACTTAAGAATAAGCCAGACATCAGCATCACAACCACAGGCATGTTGGCGAAGATGATCGACGCTAAACCTGAAGAGATGTATTGCTCGCCATAGATCATCAACGTAAACGGAATCGCGAAATACATCAGCGCAACAATAAGCAGCCATTGGCGCTTACCTTTAGGGAACAGCAGTGGTTGGTTGAAGACTTTCGCTAATACCGCAAGCAGAGGTGCTGCAAGTAAAAAGCGTAACGCAGTAGCAAAAATAGGTGGGATAGAATGCAATGCTACTTCCATAGCGAACCAAGTGGTTCCCCAAATTAAGCAAACAGAGACAAAAAGCAAGATAGTTAGAGACTTCGAATTCATGGTGACTACTCATTAATAATTATTTTAAATCATAAGCTTGTGGCGCCTTAATGACGTGGCACAGTATAAGTAGGTCGTCGGAGAAATTTTTTGTCTTTTTATCTCTAATTGAAATGAAATATAGAAATTAAATCTCTAATGTAATCTTTTTTAATGATTTATTTTCACAAAGGCAGGGTGAGTTAAAGTTATTGTTCTTTTTGAGGGTTTAATTTAGTTCAAGGAATGATCAACTCGGCGAGTATGGCTGCTGGATTATTGTTTTTAGCGTAGCAGCAAAAAGCGCGCCCACAATGAGGCGCGTTCTTGATCAATACGTTTAAGAGACAGTGTCTACTGCGTAACAGGCTTAACTTGTTTGGACTGTCTTACTGCCAGAATAAGTTGCGGTAGCAGTGACATCACGATCATGCCTGTCATCAGTGAATACTGTACTGGAGTAAAGGATTCACCCATCAACACCATCCCCGTAACGATGCCAGCCACTGGGTTAGCGATGCCACCGAAGGTGAAATCAACCACAGACATACGTTGTAGTAACCATACATACATGCCGTAACCAAGCGCAGTATTTAGCCCAATTACCCACAATAGACCCATTGCATTGCGAGAATCGAAATGAGTGACAGCATTAACATAAGGTTGCGGGTCGATGAACGCATGAACGCCAGACGCGACAGACAAAATCGTACCACCCAAAATCAGTTGCCACGTTAATACTTTCCACCAGTGCATGCGATTACCCAGTGATTTGGTAATGCTGCTGCCGATAACGATACACATGATTGCCGCAAACATGGCGCCCAAACCGATCGGGTTTAATGCGATCTGACTTGGATTAAACAATATCCACGCTAAGGTGATCAAGCCAATACCTGAAAGAGCTTGAATCAAATGTGGACGCTGCTTTTTCACTACCCAGTGGAAGATCATCGCGAACACCGGCACGGAGATCATGCCTACACCAGAGATGGCCGAAGGCAGCGTTAACGCCATTACGAAGATTAAGCCAAAGAAGGTCGCAATATTGATAAGGCCCAATGTGAAAATGATCTGCCACTCGCCTTTTTTAGGCAGCGTTGGTTTTACCGTTAGCAATAACAAACCAGCAGGTAATGCACGCAAAGCACCCAATAATAATGGTGGCCACTCCTGTAGCGTAAATTGCGTCACTGCATAGGTTGTCCCCCAAAAGAACGCGGGGATCATTGCTAATAATATGTTCATCTGAAATATCTTTACGTTAAGATAACTGTTGTGTGGAACTGTATACTGAGAACTAGTGGTTGTAAAGTATCTTTATGTTAAACTAGTTTGAAGTAAACAAGACTAATCACGGAGCTAGATTGCAAATGGATGCTATCGACCGCGTTGTAGAGCAATGGGCAAAGGAAAAGCCCGAATTAGAAACTGAGCCTATGGCAATGATGGGCCGGATTATGCGTATTGCCAAGTATATGGAGACGCAAGTTGCCGAGCTTCATAAAAAATACGACATGAAGCTGGGTGAGTTTGATGTGCTGGCGACGTTGCGACGTTCTGGAAAGCCTTACCGACTGACTCCGTCAGAATTGATCGGCTCGATGATGCTGACATCAGGCGCGATGACCAATCGCCTTGATAAGCTAGAAGCTAAAGGGCTGATCAGTCGTGAGCACAGTAAAGAAGACAGACGCAGCGTGAGTGTTCAGTTAACAAAAGATGGTCTTATTCTTATTGACCAAATGATGACTGAGCATGTTGAAACGCAGAAGAAGCTTGTGAAATCTCTGTCTGCGAGCCAGAAGAAAAATACTAACCAGCTGCTGAAAACATGGTTGAGTGCTTACGAGTAATTGACTGGCTGGAGCGGCTTGCTGAATTTATTGAACTGAGCTAACTTAATCTGATTTGAAAACCGAAGTGATGAGCTTCGGTTTTTTTGTGTTTGTTAAATGGGTTTACATCTCTGACTCATTTAGATGGCTTAGGTTGAGCCGAGGCTCTCCAGCACTTCTCTAGCTTTTTCAAAGCAAGTGTTTTAATGAATTTAAGGCAATGGTAACCGCATTGAGGTTGTTCAATCTTCGGATTTAGTCAGTAATTTGTATGCGAGCATGTCTACTAAAATTTCAAACAAGTTGTTCTATTTTTCTCGTTATCATCTTAATGCTAAGTCGAATAACCTATCGGCAATGAAACTTATCAAGGCTTAGAACTATGAACACTAGATTGAACGACACACTAACTTTTTTCGCTCGTATTTTATTGGCTTACTTGTTTATTCAAGCGGGTTGGGGAAAGCTATTTAGCTATGAAGGAACCGCGGGATATATGGCATCTCAAGGAGTTAGTGCTCACTTGTTGCCTTTGGTTATCTTGCTTGAACTCGGTGGCGGGCTTGCAATTTTAGCTGGATTTATGACTCGCTTTACAGCGTTCTCGATTGCATTTTTTTCTTTAGTCTCTGGTGTTATGTTTCACTTCGACCCAAGTTCGTCGGGTCAAATGATTCACTTCTACAAAAATGTCTCTGTTGCTGGTGGGTATCTAGCGTTAGCGGTACTTGGCGCGGGATCGTTTAGTGTGGATTACTGGCTGTCTAACAAGCTAAAGCAAGATACCAAATGGACGCGCTTAATGGTTCTTGTTCGTTAGTGCTCTTTGTCTAATCACACGTTATTCGTTAGTGTTGTTGGCGCAACTTATGAATCAAAAAACCGAAGCCTAATCGCTTCGTTTTTTTGTTCCTGTCTAAGAATTTCAAGTACAGAGAGTTAGCGAGTTAAGCTTGCAGCATCTCATCACTGAACAGTTCTGCGCAGCCAATACCATTAATGGCGCAGCTTTCATCAATGTCTGAAATGTCACCGCTCACGCCGATAGCACCCAATACCGTTTTATCCTTGTCTCGAATCAGTAGCCCCCCAGGAACTGGCACCATGTTTCCGTGCGCGAGCACGTTTACGGCGGAGATAAATGCTGGTCGGTTGTCAGCATCTTGGGCGAGTTTTCTAGAGGAACAACCCAGTGCGAGTGCCCCCCACGCTTTAGCGATCGCGATGTCTGGTCGCATCATGCTAGAGCCGTCTTGACGTTGCAGAGAAATCAGCTTGCCACCGCTGTCTAAGACGGCGACCGTCAAAGGTTCTGTGTGGATTTTGTTTCCTGCTTTTAAGGTTCCATCGATGATGGTTAACGCTTGTTGTAGAGTTAAACTTCCCATGTTATCTCCTAGTTTTTCAAGGGGCATACGTACCAAGCTCAGCCAGCCAATCATTACTCTTGTTTGTGAATATCATTGACTGATTCAGCTCGGTACAAGAGTCCTAACTGGACTCTTGTAATAGCCCATAGCTGGGTAAAGTTAGGAAGGCAGCGAACTCTTCGGCTGTAGAAAGTTGATAGAAAAGATCAGCTGTCTCTTCAAATCGACCTGCTGCATAGCGCGAGTCACCGACTTCATGTTTTATCGTGTCTAACTCCTGGTAAAGCCAAGAGTGGAACAATTGTTTGGTAAAGGTTTGGCCGTCATCAAGCGTGACGCCGTGGTGGATCCATTGCCAAATATTGGCTCTTGAGATCTCTGCGGTGGCGGCATCTTCCATAAGGCCGTAGATAGGTACACAGCCGTAGCCTTGAATCCAAGCTTCGATGTAATACAGCGCAATACGGATATTCTTGCGCACGCCGGCTTCGTCGCGGCTGCCTTCACAAGGTTTTAGCAACGAGTCTGCATTGATCACATGCTCTGGGCTTTGGAAATCCATTTGGTTTACTTTGCCATCTAAGTGCTTATCAAAGATCGACATTGCCAAATCAACCAGTGCAGGGTGCGCGACCCATGTGCCGTCGTGTCCGTTCTGAGATTCTCTTTGCTTATCTTCGATAACCTTGGCGGTTACACGCGCCATTTCTTGCGGATCTTTCGCTGGAATAAAGGCCGACATACCACCCATCGCCAGTGCGCCGCGAGCATGACAAGTACGCACCAACAGTTGGCTATAGGCATTTAGAAACTCTTGATCCATGCCGATCCCGTGGCGGTCAGGCAGGATGCGGTCTTTATGGTTTTTCAGCGTTTTGATGTAGCTGAAGATGTAATCCCAACGGCCACAGTTCATTGCCACGATATGATCACGCATTGCGTACAAGATCTCTTCCATTTGGAATACGGCTGGAAGCGTCTCAATCAAAACCGTCGCACGAATGGTGCCTTTGGGTACGTGGAAATAGTTTTCGGTGAAGCTGAAAATATCGTCCCACCACTGTGCTTCTTCCATGCTCTCAAGCTTGGGAATGTAGTAGTAAACCCCTAAACCTTGTTGTGCTCGTGATTGATAGTTATGGAAAAAGTACAAGGCGAAGTCCATCAAGCAACCGCCGATAGGCTGATTGTTGAATTGGATGGATTGCTCAGGAAGGTGGATCCCTCGTGGGCGTGCGATCAGCAGTGCAGGATCGTCGTTTAATTGGTAACGCTTCTGCTTCTTCTCATCGAAATAACTAATGGTGCCAAGGTTGGCGTCTCTTAGGTTGATTTGCCCTTCGACCATATTGGCCCAAGTCGGGGAAGAGGCATCCTCAAAGCAACACATGAAGACTTTCGCGCCTGAGTTTAGCGCGTTGATCACCATCTTTCTTTCGATAGGTCCGGTGATCTCTACGCGGCGATCCAGTAACTCTGGCGGCGGTGTTGCCACTTTCCATTCATTATTCTGACGAATGGATATGGTGTCCTTTCTGAAATTAGGTAACTCACCGTTGTCATATTGAGCTTGTTTTATGTCACGGTCATTTAGCAGGGTATGACGGCGATCTCCAAACTTATTAACAAGGGCTTCTAAGAACTTTAATGCATCTTTAGACAAGATCTCTTTGTACTCGGAGTTGTCCATCTTCCCAAGTACCTGCATACACAGCACATCTTCTCTCTCTTTCACGTCATTCATCATTGCTTGTCTCCTTTATACAACACGATGTCATTTTGTATACAAAATTATCTTTTTAAGGATATTTATATGGTAGAAATTGTAAACAAGCAAACGGTATTTAACATTTATTTATCATTTAATCTTTTTGTAATTTATTTTTACGTAAAGATATTTTATGTAAAGCAATGAATTGTAAGCTTTTCAGGGTAAGTGCGTACTTAATGTGATGGGTTTATGTAACAAGATTGTTTCATTCTGGGGTTGATAAATAGCGAGGATGGTTCATAGTACACAAAAGTTAGGTTAATTGTATACAATCTGAACTGGAGGTTCGAATGGCAATTATGAAAGCGATTGAAGCAGCGGTAGAAGTGCTTAAACGTGAAGGTGTAGACATCGTATTTGGTGTTCCCGGCGCAGCAATAAACCCTATGTATGCGGCTATGAAAAAACTCGGAGGAATCGACCACGTCTTAGCTCGCCACGTAGAGGGTGCATCGCATATGGCTGAAGGGTACACACGTACCAATCAAGACAATATCGGTGTGTGTATTGGTACTTCTGGCCCTGCGGGAACGGACATGATCACGGGACTTTATTCGGCGTCTGCAGATTCAATCCCAATCCTATGTATTACAGGTCAGGCCCCGCGTGCCCGCCTTCATAAAGAAGACTTCCAAGCGGTTGATATTGAATCTATCGCTAAACCAGTCACTAAGTGGGCGACTACGGTTCTTGAACCGGCTCAAGTGCCACGTGCATTCCAAAAAGCCTTTCATTTAATGCGTTCGGGTCGTCCGGGTCCAATCCTGATTGATCTACCGATTGATGTTCAGCTGGCTGAGATTGAATTTGATATCGATACCTATGAACCGCTAGAGCCTTATAAGCCACAAGCAACACGCGCTCAGGTTGAGAAAGCATTAACCATGATGTCTCAATCGGAAAAACCGCTGATCGTATCGGGTGGTGGCGTGATTAACGCTGGCGCGTCTGAATTGTTGCAGCAGTTTGCCGAGATCACTGGTGTTCCTGTTATTCCAACCTTAATGGGTTGGGGCTCGATTCCGGATGATCATGAGTTAATGGCGGGTATGGTGGGGCTACAAACTTCTCACCGTTACGGTAACGAAACCATGCTGAGTTCTGATTTTGTGTTTGGTGTTGGTAACCGCTGGGCTAACCGTCATACCGGTTCTGTGGATGTTTATACCGAAGGCCGCAAGTTCGTACACGTCGACATTGAACCGACGCAAATTGGACGCGTGTTCTGTCCTGATTTAGGCATTGTCTCTGATGCAAAAGCTGCACTAGAGCTAATGGTTGAAGTGGCACAAGAGTGGCGTGACGCTGGCAAGCTGCCGAACCGAAATGCTTGGGCAAGTGAGTGTCAGGAACGCAAGTCGACCATGCTGCGTAAAACCAATTTCGATGAAGCGCCAATGAAACCGATGCGGGTTTATGAAGAGATGAATAAGGCATTTGGTCGTGACACTTGCTATGTGAGCACCATTGGTTTGTCGCAAATCGCTGCCGCTCAGTTCCTGCATGTTTATAAGCCGCGTAACTGGATCAACTGTGGTCAAGCTGGCCCGTTAGGGTGGACAACACCAGCCGCATTGGGTGTAAGAGCAGCTGATCCAAATCGCGATATCGTTGCCATCTCTGGTGATTACGATTTCCAATTTATGATCGAAGAACTGGCGGTAGGTGCTCAATTCAACCTGCCATACATTCATGTGTTGGTGAACAACTCGTATCTAGGTTTGATTCGCCAAGCACAGCGTCAATTTGATATCGATTATTGTGTACAACTGGCGTTCGATAACCAGAATGCGCCAGAACTTGAAGGCTACGGTGTTGACCATGTAGCCGTTGTTGAAGGTTTAGGCTGTAAGGCGATTCGAGTTCGTGAGCCAGACCAAATTGCGGCGGCGTTTGAGCAAGCTAAAGAGCTGATGAACAAGCATAAGGTACCGGTTGTTGTTGAGTTGATTCTTGAGCGAGTGACCAACATTGCGATGGGCGTGGAGATCAACGCCATCAATGAATTTGAACCGCTAGCCGAAAGCCGTGGCGATGCCCCAACAGCGCTAGCGTACAAGTAATCATTAAGTCATGTGTATCCGTAGAGCTGAGGTTTAGCTCTATGGAAAGTCTCCAATAGAGCGAGGCTTGCTAAGCAACCGTAGCTCCACCAAATAACCGTTGCTTCACTAAACCGTCATAGTTTTACCAGATAAAGAATAAGGACAGAGTCATGGCAAAATTTGCAGCAAACTTGTCAATGTTATTCACGGAAGTTGATTTTATGGATCGCTTTGAAGCTGCCGCAGAAGCGGGCTTTCAAGGTGTGGAGTATCTTTTCCCTTACGCTTTTGATGCTCAGGCAATCAAAGCAAAGCTCGACGCTAATAACCTAGAGCAAGTGCTATTTAACTTGCCAGCGGGTGATTGGGATGCTGGTGATCGTGGTATCGCGGTAGACCCAACACGAGTTGAAGAGTTTCAAGCGGGTGTACCTAAAGCCATCGCTTACGCTAAAGCACTCGGTTGTACACAAGTGAATTGCTTGGCCGGGATTGTTCCGCAAGGTGTGACCCAACAAGACGCGCAATCGGCGTTTGTGATTAACCTGCATTACGCGGCAAACGCGCTAGCAGCAGAAGGCATCAGCTTAGTGATAGAAGCGATCAACACCCGCGATATTCCGGGCTTCTTCTTGAACACCACAGAGCAAGCCAAAGCGATCATCAAAGAGGTAGGGAGCAATAACCTTTCTATCCAATACGATATTTATCACATGCAAATAATGGAAGGCGATCTTACGCCGACCATGCAGCAGAACATTGGCCAAATTGCACACGTCCAACTGGCTGATAACCCAGGCCGACACGAACCGGGTTCTGGAGAAATCAATTACCCATTCGTGCTCAATTATCTTGATGAGCTTGGCTATCAAGGCTGGGTTGGTTGCGAATACAAGCCAAAAACAACGACGACAGAAGGCCTTGGTTGGCTACACCAGTACCGTTAATTGCGTCTGGTAACCCTCAAACGTTAAGGAGAACAACATGTCTAAAATTGCATTTATAGGAACTGGCATCATGGGTAAACCTATGGCGAGTAACCTTCAAAAAGCAGGTCACGATTTGATTCTGTCGGATCACTTTAATGCAGCACCTGCCGATCTTGTGGCAGCGGGTGCAACGATCTGTCATTCACCAGCAGAAGCGGCTGAAGCAGCAGATATCATTATCCTAATGGTGCCGAATACCCCTCAAGTTGAAGATGTCCTGTTTGGTGATAACGGTGTTGAGAAAGGCCTAACGGCGGGCGGTGCAGCTGGAAAACTGGTTATCGACATGAGTTCGATCTCGCCAATCGCGACCAAAGCAATCGCAGCTCGAATCAACGAAGGCGGCGCGTCATACCTTGATGCTCCGGTATCCGGCGGCGAAGTAGGCGCTATCAATGCGGCACTGACTATCATGGTGGGCGGTGAACAAGACGCCTTTGATAAAGCTCGTCCTCTGTTCGAAATCATGGGTAAGAACATCACGCTAGTCGGAGACAACGGCGCAGGTCAAACGTGTAAGGTCGCAAACCAGATCATTGTGGCACTGAATATTGAAGCCGTATCTGAAGCCTTAGTGTTTGCTTCAAAAGCCGGTGCTGATCCAGCACGAGTCCGTCAGGCGCTACTAGGTGGCTTTGCTAACTCTAAGATATTGGAAGTACACGGCGAGCGCATGGTTGAAGGCACATTTGATCCTGGCTTTAGAATCTCGCTTCACCAGAAAGACCTGAACTTAGCGCTAACGGGCGCTCAAGAATTGGGTGTCGCGCTGCCGAATACGGCTAACGCTCAAGAGCTGTTTGGCGAGTGCGCCGAAATGGGCGGTGAAGGTTGGGACCACTCTGCGCTTATCCAAGCGATTGAGAAACGTTCTGACCACTCGATTCGTTAATTAATTCGGGCTGCTATTGATTCGTAGCCCACCTGTTTGTTTATAAATCGCGTAGTTTCGTCTCCTTTTATACGCGTTCCTGATACGAGGCAGAGGTTGAAGTTGTTCCTTTCCAACTTGATCTTAGCAGGCACCCTTTAGCCTTGTATCGGGGTTCTTTTTTTCTCCGTCAACTAAGGAGTGGCTGATGGACATTGATGCTAAGCAGTTTCTGCAAACCCTTTTCTCAAGTGCTGTTAATCAGGCGCTACCTAAAAATCACATCGAACCTTTTCTTCCTCAAGACATTTTTTACCGCTCAGCTAACCAAGCTGGGCGAACTGTGATAATTGGCGCAGGAAAAGCAGCCGCGTCGATGGCCGCTGAGCTCGAAGCGGTTTGGCAAGCAAAGCAACAGCAAGATCTCGCACTGCGTGACCTTGAAGGTCTCGTCGTGACCCGTTACGAACACACCGCACCTTGCGAACACATTGAGGTGATCGAAGCGGCGCACCCCGTCCCGGATGCCATGGGCTTAGAAGTGAGCCAACGTATGTTGGAATTAGTGAACGGCCTGAGTGCTGACGACACCGTTATTTGCCTACTGTCTGGCGGCGGTTCTGCTTTGCTAAGCCTGCCCGGTGGCGACATCAGCTTGGCTGAGAAGCAACAAATCAATAAGGCGCTGCTCAAGTCGGGCGCAGCCATTGATGAGATGAACTGTGTGCGTAAACACTTATCGTCTATCAAAGGTGGGCGACTCGCCAAAGCGGCGTATCCTGCAAGGGTAGTGTCACTGGCGATTTCTGATGTGCCGGGTGATGACATTAGCGTGATTGCCTCTGGCCCAACCGTACCCGACACCACCACGCGTTTTGATGCAATGGCAATTTTAGAACGTTACCAAATAGAAACATCACGCTCGGCATTTGAATGGTTAAATAATCCAGAGTCAGAAACCGTTAAGCCAGATGACGTATGTTGGAAAAATGCAGAGCACCATATTATCGCCACCCCGATGTCGGCATTGGAATCCGCTGCAGCAGAAGCTGAAGGCTTAGGCATTCCGGCTTATCTGTTGAGTGATTGTATAGAGGGAGAAGCGCGAGATGTTGCGAAAGTTCACGCTGCATTGGCTAAGCAAGTGGCCAATCACAAGCACCCATTTGCGACGCCTTGCGTGATACTTTCCGGCGGCGAAACCACGGTAACAGTTAAGGGAAATGGTCGCGGTGGGCGTAATTGTGAGTTCTTGTTGAGTCTATATAACGAGCTCAAGGGCCAAGACAATATCTTCGCTTTGGCCGCTGATACTGATGGGATTGATGGCGTGGAGGACAATGCGGGCGCGTGGATTACCCCACAAACATGGCAGCAAGGTTCGAGCTTGTCGCTTAAAGCGCAAGACTATCTCGATGCCAACAACAGCTACGATTTCTTCAAGCAAGTCGGTGTGCTTCTTACCACGGGACCGACGTTGACCAATGTGAATGACTTCCGCGCAATATTGATTCTATAACTTGAACAGTTCAAAAACACGGTATGGAATGGTCGCTTCTTAACAAATAGAGCGGCCATTTTATTGTTATCGATGCGGTGACCTTGAGTTCTGGAATTATCTTCTGGACTAATAAAGCACGTTGATTACTATGGTTTTATTGATGAGCTGTAAGGGGGGCAATATGTCTAGGATCAGACAAAAGAATCAAGATTTAATCATCGAAGTCGCGTGTGAACAATTCGCTACTCATGGATATGCCGCAACAAAAATGGCTGATATCGCGAAAGCGGCCGACATCCCTAAACCTAATGTATTCTATTATTTCAGCTCCAAAGATAAGCTCTACAATGCCGTTCTAGAAACCGTCACTCAGCCCTTACTGGAAGCGTCACGTCCGATTGAAGAGCTCAGCGACCCTGTTGAAGCCCTATCTCAATATATTCAAACTAAGTTGATCATCTCTCGTGACCATCCACACGCCTCTAAGGTATTTGCAAACGAAGTGATGTCTGGCGCTAAAGTATTGCCGAAAGAGATTGGTGACGAACTGTATAAGCAATCCCAGATGATCCTCGATAAGTTCTCAACGTGGTCAGCACAAGACTTAATGGATGACGTTCCTGCACACCACCTGATGTTCACCATCTGGGCAGCCACCCAAACCTACGCCGATTTTGGCTGGCAGATTTGTAGCGTGATGCAGAAAGAGCAGCTCGATGATAAAGACTATGAAGATGCCGCTGAATTCATCACCCAGCTAGTGATTAAAGGGTGTGGGGTGAAAGGCTAACGTTGTTTGAACGTTTATTTAGGTCTGCGATTGCAGGCCTTTTTTGTTTGTGCATGTGAGTGAGCATATGTGCAAAGCTACTTTTGTGACCTGTTGTGCAATAACTTATTTATCTTGAATTTGGCTCGATTAGGTATGCCATTTTATTTAAAGTTAGCGTTATAGTATCGGCAAAAATTCAATTACCTCATTTTTATTAAAGCTAGAAGCTAATATTAGACTTCTATATTTATTACACGCACAACATTAAGGTTTAGCAATGACGCTTAAAAGCTTGGCATGCACCATCAGCACAGTTCTACTGGCAGGTTGTGGTTCGACGGTCGCGACGCAAACATACAACGCCGATCTGATCATCACCAATGGACAGGTTCTAACAATCAATTCAGAAATGGATGTGATTGAAGACGGTGTGGTTGTGGTGAAAGATGACCAGATCATCGCTGTTGGTAACGAGGATTTGATTATTCAATACCGCGCTGAAAAGGTGATTGACGCTCAAGATGGAATCGTTATGCCGGGCATGGTCAATGCTCACAACCATTTGCCTATGATAGCGTTTCGTGGCTTGGGGGAAGAGGGCATCTCGAATCGTCTGTTTGCTTACTTCTTCCCACTTGAGGAAGAAAAGCTAAGCCGTGAATTGATTTACAACGCAACCAAACTTGGTTCTATCGAGTTGGCGCAAAGTGGTGTCACGACTTACGCTGACATGTATTACCACATGGACGAAATGGCTAAGGCGACCAAAGAAGTCGGCCTGCGCGCCGTGCTGGGTGAAACCGTGATTAAATTCCCAGTGGTTGATGCCAAAGAACCTTACGGCGGCATCGAGTATGCCAAAGGCTTTATTGAGCAGTACAAAAACGATGAGTTAATCACACCTGCTTATGCACCACACGCGGTGTACACCGTGAGCAAAGATAAGCTGCAAGAAATCAATAAACTGTCGGCTCAATACGATGTACCCGTGTTGATTCACGTTGCTGAATTCCCGAATGAAGAAAAGCGCATCAAAGACGAAACCAAAGCGACATCGCCAGTTGAATACATGGATGAAATCGGTGTGCTTGATGAGCGTGTCGTGATTGCTCACGGTATCCACCTGTCAGAGAACGATCAAAAGCTACTCAAGCAAGCTGACGCGGGTATCTCATACAACCCAATGGCGAACGCCAAAGGGGCGACAGGCATTGCGCCTGCTTGGGAGATGTATCGTGCCGACATGCGCATTGGCTTAGGAACAGACGGTCCAATGAGTTCAAACCAAGTCGATATCATGCGCACCCTAAGCTACGCAGCTAATATGCAGCGCTTAAAGCATTCAGATCGCACCATCATGATTCCTGAGCAAGTGATTGAGATGGCGACATTAGGTGGTGCGAAAGCCCTACACATGGAAGACCAAATCGGTTCTCTTGAAGCGGGTAAGAAAGCAGACATCGTGATTGTAGAGACACAATCGGCGAACATGATGCCGAATTACGACCCATATGCGACTTTGGTTTACCAAGCGAACCCAAGCAACATCGACACCACTATTGTTAACGGCCAAATCGTAATGGAAAATCGAGTGATGCAGACCGTTCAACTGGATGACATTCGTCAAAGCGTCGATGAGTTTGAAACTGATATCAAAGCCTTTGCCAAAGAGCTTTCTAAGAAGGCGATTAAGTCTAAGAGCCTGATGGATTAAGATGTAAATCGGTTTTTAAAAATCGAACTGATTGAACAAGGCCGACACCACGTCGGCCTTTTTGTTGGTGGTTGATCCCCTTAACCTCGGTCTCTTGGATTAACGCAACGCTTCGGTTAGCTAAAGTAGCACATAGCTAATTAGAGCAGCTATTGCCATTCGGGATACCGCTGCCTAAGAATTCGACGCGAATCTGTTCGACATCTTTTAAGTACTGGTTGTTCGTTTGCTCGGTTTTATCAAAGTTGTTGAGCGTGACATTCCATGATGAAAACGGAGTGGGTTGGAAGTAGGCGTATTCGAATTTATTCGCCACGGCACCATCGGTGATGATGCTAACATCGTTGGTGGTTGGATCATCTAGGCGGTAATAGAACGCGCGTGAAACAGGGTTAGAACTGAACTGATAGTCCTTGTTCTCATATCGGTCTAAATAGTTACCCGAACTGGAAACTCGCAGGTTGAGTTGCTTGCCATAAGGTAGGTTTTCACCCTCTAAGAACACTCGTACCGTGGAAAGCCTAACGCGGTCAAACGAACACAATTGAACTTGTTCTAGTGGAATGGTGAAGTTTAGTTGTCCGGTTGTTGCAAAGCTCTCTAGTTGCTCGGGGCTAGAAATGGTGTAGTTGTCGATGGTGAAATCTTGTGGTGCTGGTTGGAAAGAAGACAGAGCATTTACATACTCACTTTCGACAGTAGCCAAATCAAATTGGTAGTCCAAGTAGCTTTTATTCAGAGAAGGCGTAACTTCGCTTGGCTTCAATGCCCAATATTCGTATGCCTGAACATAGTTAGACAAAGCAACGAACATCGGACGCTTAAAGTGCATCAATACTCGTGATAGTTCACGTTCAATCGAATCGAAGCTGTCGGTGTCTACTTGATAACCCTCGATCGCATCGTTCAATCTTTGTTGTTGATTGATAGTCACATTATTGGTGAGTAAGAGGTCTACCAACTTCGCTTGCTCGTGAGCAAAGTTAAGCTGCGTGATGTTAATTGCCTTACCGAGCAGAACCTGCTTTTCGAGTTCGAGTAGGTATTGTCTTGATCCTTTGATACCTAAGCTATCGGCATATCTTAAGTTGCTGCGGATCTCGGTGATCATCAGATCCCACGCCAGATTGCTTTCATTGATGGTTGGGATGTTGAAGTTAAAGCCATCCATCGCTTCAGATACCTTCTGGAGCTTGATGGTTGATTTAATATCCGCGGTTAACTGAGAAATGCCAGAAATCGTTTTGGTCACGCTATCAATAATGCCTGTGACGGACTTGATATTGGTGACGAGGTTTTTCGCTTTTTCTAATGCTTCAGGTGTTTTAGCCAATTGCTCGGTTAGGTCATTCACACCAGAAAGGTTGCCTGTGAATACCCCACTCACGGCACTTCCAATTTCGGCTATTGCTTTGAATATTGCGAGAGCCGCATTGAGTTGTTGTTGGGTTTTCCAATTCTCGACACCAACTAAATAAGTGGTTCTTGAACTGAGAGTGACTAGTTCTTGTGCTTTATATTGGCTATCGACCTCGGTCAGGCTATCGCCTATCTTGTCTATGTTGGATTGGGTTTGTGTGATGATCGAACTCTGAGCGCGTAGAACGTCTTCGATGTTAGCGAGTGCTAACTTGGCGGCTTCAATCTTGTCTTCAATGACCGTGTTTCTATCTTGAATAATGTCCCATTGAGTTTGATACGCGATCATAGCGTTCAAATAGGCTTCGTATTTATCTTGATATAACACCTTGTCGAGATAAGGAACGTAATTGCTCTCTTTGGTGCTGAAGCTAATGAATTGCTTGAACGCGACCGTTTGTAGGTAAAGGTCGGAAAGAATCGGATCGTCTTCCACCACTGAACCTGAGTAACGCAAGCTCTGTTCAATCCAGTTGATGAGGTCGAGGCTAAGCTTTGGGTTGGTATCGTATAAGCTGGCTGCCATATCAAACGAGCGATTAACAATGTCTGTAAAAGGTTCAGTAGCCAGTTTCATTTGCCCAGTAATGTTCGAGTCAATGGTCGTTCTTCGGTAGTGCTCTCCTGCTAAGACAACGGATTCACCATCTCCTGTATTTCCTGTTAGGGCATCTCGTGTAATGCTGCCATCGCTTTGGAAAGCGAGTACATTAATCGGTGTTTCTATTTCGCCGGCAATCACAGAAATTGAGGCTGCAGAGCCTTGCTGTCCGAGCACAAACGTCGGCGTGCCTTGGCCAACGATTTTCCGCGCAAAAATAAGGATGTTTTGGTTGTTTACAAGCAAGTTGAAATTCTCTGGAATTTCAATGGTATCTGCAAAAACGACGATTTTTGAGGGTTGAGTGACGTAAAGGTTTTGTTCTGCTATCCAATCACTGAGGTTGATGTGTAAATCGGATGTGGAACGAGATAGAACGCCGACATCGGAATAGGCCGATTGAACCCAAGTTGGGTATTCGGTTGAATTGGGTAAATTGTTCAGTTCAAGCCAATCGCTAGAAAAAGCCTGTGGAGAGAATGAAAGAGAAATAATAATAGGTAGAAGTCTCATATTGATGTCCTGTCGAAATTAGTATTTGCCAAATTTTGGGTAGCAGAAGCCAGCACCTTAATTTTGATAAGGTGTGGCTTTCTGTTAGGGATATATTTTTGGCTATTGCGTTATATTTTTGTGTTTTTATATGATCGAGAGGTCTATGGACTATTCCATTTCTTGTATATATGCATTGTTTGCGAACGCTTTTGCTTTCTCACTAATATTACTCCAGTTACTTTCTGCAACCGTTGTATTGGCAAGAGCGCCTATTGCGCCTAGCATTGCGTCGTCTTTCATGATGTCGGCATTATTCTGGGCTTGTTCTAAAGCAACGAGCAGTGAAGTAAAGTCGGCATTCATTTTCTGCCAATTTAGTTTCAGCTTATTAATATGTGGAATCGCATTTTCTATTTGTTGAGAAATCATATCGATACTCTCTGAAGAGCGATGATAAGAGTTATATATTTTCTGTGTGTAAGTTAACTGGTCTTGAAGCTCTTTTACTTCGTTTTGTAATTCGTTACGAAGTTTGCGTGCTTTTTCTGCTTTATCGCCATATACGCCCATGATTGGACCTGCAACCAGAGGGAACCATGCATAAGTCACCGCGGTAGAGGCGACCGTAACGTAGTGAGTGTAATCTTTGTTGAGTTGAGTAATACGCGCATTGATGTCATTCACTCGCTGCTGAAGCGCGCTGCCATCGTCGCTTAGGTAACCGTTGTGAGTGCCTTCCAACACATCTAACTGCAATTTTTGTGTATCTAATGTAGCTGAAAATTCCAATAGGTTACCGCCAACGTCAGACACTTCTTGTTGGTATCTCATGGAAAAACTCTGCAGGCTTTTCAGGTAAGCGATCGCCACCTTTCTATTGCGTTCTACCGCTTCGATATCTTCTGGGAGCGGCGAGAATGCTTTGGCCAGCATTTCATTCAAAGCATCACTAAGTGGGTTAAGCATGTAGTCTTTAATTTGGACGTAATTGGCCAAGCTTAATGAAAGACCAACGATGCTTGGATAAAGATCTTTTTTCCAATAAAAGGCGGTATCGTGAATATTTGAGTATTGCTGAACCAGTGCTTGGAAATTAGAGAAAGGAATGTCGTTAGGAATACTTAAAGTCGACTTCATACTGGCTTCTGTCACGGGTAGGGCCAAAGCACCTTCTACATAGGCTTGAATCTGATACCACTCTTGTTGCTTAAGAATAAAGTTGTCAGTTTCTAAATCGATAAAGACGCCATTCTCACCAATGATCGTGTCGTAGGTAACTTGAGGTATGTTTTGTTCAGCTGACGCTTGGTTGATTTGAACTGGAGCGGCTTGAGAAGTGAGTGCAAAAGAGGAAAGTAGCCCAATTGATATCGAAGATAATACGAGTGTTTTTGTGATTTTTTTCATCGTTTAGCCCTGTTAGATTTGTTATTAGCTTTTTGCAAAGACAATAATCCCCCTACCACTTGATGGCATTTTTTAAATATTTATGAAGGGTTATTGAATATTTTAATATTGTTATTTTTGTGATTATTTTTTGTTCTTTAAAACTAACCTCTTTAATGTGTTTTTTGTTTTTATAAGATTCGGTCAATCTATAGCAGATTTATAATGAAAAGTTCTATTTAGGTCACACATTTGGATTTATATTGGTCGTTTGTTGATCTATTGAATTTAATGATATTTGAATCATTAGTTTTGGTTCTTTTGTCAGGCTAGTTATGGAAAGGCCTCGAGAGGTTTTCATTCTATTCATAAAGGTGTTAAATGATAAAAATATAATTATCGCCATTATTCTTATTATTACTAAATCTGTTGATTAATTTAATGAATATATAAATAGAACGAGCGTTTTAAATTTGATCTGTGCCAAACAATGTACGGGTGTTTTTATAATGACGGGAATTTTTATTAGCGAATGTTTTATTAGGTGATCTTATATTAGGTGTAATTAAATTAGATTATATTCAATTAGATTGTATTTAATTAGTTATTGTTTATATTTCCGATTTAATAAAGGTAGAACTATTTAAAGAAATAGATTGATACAGATTGAGAGGCAATCATGTTTGCAGATTTTTTGGGATGCTTGCGGGTGTTTTCTAATGCTTATAAGTTTACCCACCAAAGCCGTTCGCTTTGGCCTACAGTCTTTGATGGGCAAGTATCTTAGTTAGTTGTTATTCATCGCCAGTTTACCTAGCTTCATTGCGGCAGAATGGTGGCGGTGCATCAGTTGCTCCATGTCTACGCCAATAACGGCACCATCGTTAACTCGCCATTTTCCGGCCACCATCACTTTATCCGCTTGTTGAGCACCACAAAGTAGTAATGCAGCGAGTGGATCGTGGCTACCAGAGAAACGAATATCATCGAGTTTGAACATTGCGAGGTCGGCTTGTTTGCCAACCTCTAGCGTACCAATGTCGGTTCTGCCCATTGCGCGTGCTGAGCCTGACGTTGCCCAGCGCAGTGCATCGAGGTGTGAAACATTGGCAGAACCATATTGCAGGCGTTGTAGATACATTGCCATGCGCACTTCGGCAATCATATTTGAACCGTCGTTTGAGGCGGAACCATCAACACCCAACCCGACTTTTACGCCTGCTGCTTCAAGATCGTTGTTCTTACAAATACCGGAAGCCAGCATCATGTTGGACGTCGGGCAATGGCTGATACCAATGCCCGCTTTACCCAAACGTTTGATCTCTTCTGGATTGAAGTGAATACCATGAGCAAGCCAAGTGCGTTCATTCAGCCACCCCACATCTTCTAGGTAATCCACAGGGCGTAGGCCAAATTTCTCAATACAGAAGTCTTCTTCATCCAAGGTTTCGCATAGGTGAGTGTGCATCATCACGTTCTCACGCTCACTGATCTTGGCGGTTTCTTTCATCAGGTCTGTAGTGACTGAAAACGGCGAACAAGGCGCGAGTGCGATTTGAATCATCGCCCCTTCATCACGCTGGTGGTAATCGCGAATTAAGCGTTGGCTGTCATCAATAATGGTTTGTTCAGTTTGAATGGTGTGTCGTGGAGGTAGTCCACCTTCATCTTCTCCAAGGCTCATGGAGCCACGCGTAAATATCGCTCTCACACCTAGCTTCTCTGCCGCTTCGACTTGTAAATCGATGGCATGCTCAAGCCCGTTTGGTAGCAAGTAATGGTGGTCTGACGCGGTGGTACAGCCCGACATCATTAACTCGACCAATGCTAGCTCTGTAGCAAGGCTCATCATCTCAGAATCGAGGTTAGCCCAAACTGGGTAGAGGCTTTGTAGCCAATGGAAGAGTTCTTTATTGAGTGCGCCAGGGTAGGCACGCGTTAGGGTTTGATAGAAGTGGTGGTGCGCATTGATAAGCCCGGGAGTTACAACATGACGAGAGGCGTCGACGCTGTAATCTACGGGTAAGGTCGGCTCTTTGTGTTTGCCAACCAATTCAATGACTTTATTACCTTTAATGACGATTCCGCCTTCTGCATCAGCCTGTGAGCCAGTGTAGATTGCGAGAGGATTCTTAATCCAGATTGTTTCCATTCATAGTAGTCCTTAGCCATCTCAGCCTTTTCAGGGAAGAGGGTCTTTGTTGGTATTTGCTGTTGATAGATAAATTCGAATCAGGGGGCGTTAAAACGTTCAATGTTCTAATCATTCCCTGATTCTGTGAAAATCGGTTTTACGCTAGTCAGTGAACCAGTTAAATTGGGGAATCAGCTAGTTCGTTTTTGGCTCAGGATTTTCTGATGCCGCTTGAACGTCTGCTTCTGTACTTGCATGTTGAATCTCTAACTGCTCGCCTGAGTGTAGTTCTTCTTCAGCCTGTTCTTTCATTTTTAGCTCAACTTGCGCTTGGCTCTCGGCTAACGCTTCTTGTTCTTCAGCTTTTGATGATTTTGGTAACACAAGGTTTAGCAGAACCGTCATGATGGTGCCTGTGGTAATGCCCGAGTGAAGGAAGTTCGCCAAATCATGCGGTAAGTGTTGCAGCAGTCTTGGTTCGAAAGTTACCGCCAAGCCAGACGCCAAACCTACACAGATTACCAAGGCATTTCGTTTGGTGTCTGCGGCTTTGATCAACATGCGGATACCCGCGTAAGCAATCATACCGAACATCACAAAGCCCACACCACCCAAAACAGGTTTCGGAATCGTGACGGCAATAGCAGCTAATTTCGGGAATAAACCGCCTAAAATTAGTAAACCACCGGTTGCAGCCACTACATAGCGACTTGCTACCCCTGTGATACCCACAATGCCGACGTTTTGGCTGAACGACGCCAATGGCATCGCTGTTAAAATCGAAGATAAGGTACTACCAAGGCCATCGCCTAACAGCCCACGTTTTAGATCTTTACCGCTGACTTGGGTTTGGCAGTTGTTGCCCAATGCCATGAAGTCACCCGTTGCTTCGGCGATCACCACGATGTACACCAAGCTCATACTGATGATGGCACTGGCAGAAAAGGTAAAGCCATATTTGAAAGGTTCAGGTCCGCCAACCCAAGCGGCAGAGCTGATTTGTT
This sequence comes from Vibrio sp. PSi01, assembly GCF_054960695.1. Taxonomy (NCBI): domain Bacteria; kingdom Pseudomonadati; phylum Pseudomonadota; class Gammaproteobacteria; order Vibrionales; family Vibrionaceae; genus Vibrio; species Vibrio sp. PSi01. The sequence goes on along the minus strand of NZ_JBHNYN010000009.1, from coordinate 141,386 downwards.
CAAGGTCGACCATACCGAGCGATAGCGCCACAATGTAGCCGCCCGCTAAACCAATCACGATGGCTGAAGCGGCAACCGCGCCTTTACAGTAAACCGATACACCAACCACAATCCCCAAAGAGACTAGAGCTAGAAACAGTTTTGGTAGCGTAGCGAATTGTTCCGTGTTGGCAGGAGAATCTCCGACCCAATTCATGGCAACCGGTAAAATGGTTAAGCCGATTAGGGTAACCACCACACCACTTACCACGGTTGGGAACAGTTTCCGAACCTTGTCCATATAGAAGCTGGCACCAATCACGACAAACGAGCCGATAAGCGCCGAGCCCATGATAGCGGCGACACCGCCTTCGTTACCGATTGAGATAGCGACACCTAAAAAGGCAAAGCTCGAACCCATAACAACGGGCAGTCGAATGCCAACAGGGCCAAAGCCGAGACATTGAGCGACGGTTACAATACCTGACGCTAGTAGCGCAGCATTGATCAGCGAGACGATCTCTGTGTTAGGTAGGCCGATAGAAGCGCCGACAATGAGGGGAACAGCAACAATGCCACCAATCGAGGCGAGCATGTGCTGTAAAGCGAGTAAAAAGGTTAAGCCGTGAGGCGGTCTTTCATTTAGGGTGTACAGAAGTTTCATTTGATATTCCTCTGCCTGCGTTTCCGTTTACAGGCGATTGGCGGTCAAATAATGACTTCTACAAACTGCGTAGGGTCATAAAAAAGGTGCACTAACCGAGCGGAATGCGTCTACACTCCGCTGATTAGCACTATTAGCTTTTTCTTAAAAATGTTGTTCTAGCATGTGTCTTAATAGCTTGGCTTGTGAACAAACCAAGCACTCATTCTTGAGCCATCTCTAAATGACCAAATGTCTAAGAGACGGCTCAAGAACGATTTGATTAACCGATGAACACGAGCTTCGCGACAAAAATCGCGGCTAGGAAGTACATCGAAATTGATACGTCTTTTGTTTTACCTGTCGCCAGTTTCAGCACTGTGTAGGTAATGAAACCCAGTGCGATACCATTCGCGATAGAGAACGTCAGTGGCATCATTAACGCTGTAATAGCTGCGGGAGCACCGTTGGTGAAGTCTTTCCAATCCACGTGCTGCATGCTGCTCATCATCACAAACGCCACGTAAATCAACGCGCCAGAAGTAGCGTAAGCGGGGATCATGCCTGCAAGTGGTGATAGGAAAATCGCTGCTAAGAACAACACGCCAACCACAATCGCTGATAAGCCAGTTCGCGCACCTGCTGCAACGCCTGCGGCACTTTCTACGTAACTGGTGACTGGTGGACAACCCACACATGCACCTGCCACGCTTGAGATACTGTCGGCTTTCAGCGCTTTGCTCAAGCCCTCGATCTTACCCGTTTCAGGGTTGGTTAGGTTTGCGCGCTCAGCTACGCCCATCAAAGTACCCGCGGTATCGAACATGTTTACAAAAAGGAAAGCCAAGATAACGCTGATCATCGAAACATCGAGAGCACCCATAATGTCCATTTTTAGGAACGTAGGCGCTAAACTTGGTGGAGCTGCGAAGAAGCCGTTGTACTGCACTAAGCCAAGCATCATGCCAACCAGAGTCACACTCAAAATTCCGATTAACACGGCACCAAATATTTTACGCTCACTGAGTACCGCGATGATCAAGAAGGCGATAGCGGCCAGTAGCGCTTCTGGTTTAGTAAAATCCCCTAAAGAAACCAAAGTCGCTGGATTTTCGACGACAATACCTGCTGTTTTTAAGCCAATCAGACCTAAGAACAAACCAACACCCGCTGTCATGGAGTAACGCAGACTCACTGGGATACTTTCGATTATCCATTGTCGAACCTTGTAGAAACTCATCCCGACAAACAAGATGCCGGAGATAAACACCGCACCCAGTGCGACTTCCCAGCTGTAACCCATTTCGCTTACAACCGTGAACGAGAAGAAGGCATTCAAGCCCATGCCCGGTGCAAGGCCGACAGGCCAGTTCGCAAATAGTCCCATTAACAAACAACCGATCGCAGCACCAATACAGGTCGCGACGAATACCGCGCCTGAATCCATGCCAGAAGCGGCCATGATTTGTGGGTTAACGAAGATAATGTAAGCCATGGTTGCGAAGGTGGTGACACCGCCGACTAACTCATTTTTTACGCTGCTTCCATGGGCCTTAATTTTAAAAAATTTCTCTAAAATTCCGTTGTTCGCATCTTGGTTGAGTATTTCTGTTTTACTCTCACTCATGTCAGCAAGTCCTTTTATGTTGTGATCCATTTATTGAATACAGCGAGATTTCAATATTAAGTTTTATGGTTTTTTCCTAGCCGTTATTTCTTTAGTTATCTGTTGTTTAGTCATCAACTCTCTAACTAATAACGTTGTTAGTATTTTTATATGAGCGTGTTTAGTGAGTGCACACCCTTTGGGATGTACACGTTAATCTGTTTATTATTCGACGGTTGAGCTTAGTTCGAAGTTCTAGGTCACGGGACTAACTGCCCCGATAGGTGGAGAAACTGTAAGGCGAGACGAGAAGAGGAACGTGATAATGCGCTTCTGGATCATCTAAGCCGAAACGAATAACCACGTCGTCTAGGAAAGGCACGCCATCCAGCTCTACGCCTTTACTTCTGTAGTAATCGGCTACGTAAAACACCAATTGATACTTCCCCGGTCGGAAATCATTCCCTGCCAGAATCGGTGCATCGGTTCGGCCATCGGAGTTGGTGAGTACCGTCACCAGCTTTTCTGTTGAGCCTTCGTTGACCTTAAAAAGCTCTACCTTTATCTCTGCACCCGGTAAGCCGTGAGTAGTGTCTAATACGTGTGTTGTTAGTCTTCCCATAGTCCTTTAATAGCGCTTTTGGCGCTCCTCTGTTCCGTGGTTTATCTGTCTATTTCGACCTTGCAAAGAATGCAACTGGTCACTTTGTTATCACTAACTATGTACGAACTGTACACAATTAGTAAAGCTAATTGTTATAAAAATGTTGGTTAATCTGTCGTTTTTCTTGACTTTATAGATCTTGATTATCGCTTTTTAATGAACTTGAATTTTGTTAACTTGTTGTTTTTAATTAAAAAAGTTGCGACCATTTAACTTGGATAACAAAATCTTTACATCGAGATAAATAATTGTATACAATAAATATACAGGGGTAAGGTTACTCGATTTTTGGAAAGTCCATTAACTGATTTATTTTGATGAACCAGTGAAAGAGCGGCCAAGCCAACCACTTATGTTAGGAGTACTTGGATGAATAAGGATTATTCAAGGAATTTGATCGGTTATGGAGCTAACCCTCCAAACCCTCAATGGCCAGGTAATGCGCGCGTCGCGGTTTCTTTTGTATTGAACTATGAAGAGGGCGGTGAGCGTTGTTTGTTACATGGAGACGACGAGTCTGAAGCTTTTCTTTCAGAGATCCCGTCAGCACAGCCGATCAAAGGCGAACGTCACATGAGCATGGAATCCATTTATGAATATGGTAGCCGCGCGGGTGTATGGCGTGTTCTTCGCTTGTTCGATGAATATGAAATCCCATTGACCGTCTTTGCGGTTGCTATGGCGATTGAGCGTCATCCAGACGTTGCTAAAGCCATGGTCGAGGCGGGTCACGAAATCTGTAGTCATGGTTATCGTTGGATTGACTATCAATACATTGATGAGTCTGAAGAGCGCGACCACATGAGCAAAGCGATTGAGATCATCCAACAAGTGACGGGTCAACGCCCACAAGGTTGGTACACAGGTCGAACAGGTCCAAATACGCGTCGCTTGGTAGCAGAAGAGGGCGGTTTTCTTTACGACTCGGATGCCTACGATGATGACCTGCCTTATTGGCACATCGAAACCGGTCATCCGCAATTGGTGATCCCTTACACACTCGATGTGAACGACATGCGTTTTTCAACGGCGCAAGGCTTCAACTCGGGTGAGCAGTTCTTCCAATACCTAAAAGATACGTTTGACACCCTTTATATGGAAGGTGAAACCGCACCGAAAATGATGTCGGTTGGGCTTCACTGTCGTTTGATTGGCCGCCCCGGTCGTATTGCTGCATTAAGACGTTTCTTAGATTACGTCAAACAGCACGACAGCGTGTGGTTGTGTCGTAGAATCGATATTGCTAACCACTGGCACCAACATCATCCATATCAACCAAATAACGCTATTCATCAACCGCAAAAGTAGCAGTGAAGCAAGGAGGCTTAACGTGACTAAATTTCGATCATGCCAACCAACAACCATGGACCGCGATATCTTTGTCGCTCACTTTGCTGACGTCTACGAACACAGCCCGTGGGTTGCAGAACTGGTGTATGACCAAGGTTTGAATGCCGAAGACGACCATATCGAGAATCTTCATCTGAAAATGGCATCGACTTTGTTAAGTGCAGACCAAGGTAAACAGTTGGCTTTGATCAATGCTCACCCGGATTTAGCCGGTCGAGCAGCAGTAAACGGCGAACTTACCGAGTCGTCGACCAAAGAACAAGCGGGGGCGGGCATCGACCAGTGCAACGCCGAAGAATTTGAAAAATTCACTTCTTATAACAACAGCTACAAAAGTCGCTTCAATTTCCCTTTTATCATGGCGGTGAAGGGAGCCAATCGTTACCAAATTCTTGAGTCGTTCGAGATGCGATTAGGAAATGATAGTGAAACTGAGTTTGCTACGGCGATTCAAGAGATCAATAAGATCGCGATGTTTCGTCTCTGGGATATGTAAGTTAACGGAGTTAACAGCTATCTCAGCCCAGTCTTAGTGCGCTAAGAGTATGCTTTATAAGCGAATAAGCCACTAAGTTCTCATTTTATTATTACTTGATTAATTTCATAGGATTACACGGACATGACCCATAAATTTGAACAGTACATAAACCTTGCAGATGAAAAACTCGGCGCAAAAGCTATTTTTGCAACAGATGATTTTTTCGCAGATAAAAGCCGTCTACTCAGCCACGCAGCACCAGAGTGGAAAGACGACTTATACGACGATAACGGCAAGTGGATGGACGGCTGGGAAAGCAGACGTAAACGCGGCGAAGGTTACGATTACTGTGTCGTTCGCCTTGGCCTAGCTGGCACCATTGCTGGCGTTGATATTGATACCTCATTCTTCACAGGTAACTTCCCACCTTCGGCATCAATTGACGCGTGTTATTCACCACAAGGTGAGCCAACAGACTCAACAGAGTGGCAAGAGATTCTGTCTTCAATGGCACTACAAGGCGATCATCATCATCTTGAAGACATCGAAAGCGACCAAGTATTTACGCACCTACGTTTGAACATCTACCCAGATGGCGGTGTCGCACGCTTACGTGTTTATGGCCGACCAAGCGTGGATTGGGACGCAATAGACTCTCAGCAACAAGTTGACCTAGCAGCCGTTGAGCACGGTGGCCGAGCACTCGCATGTAGCGATGAACATTATGGCAACAAAGCCAACATCTTAGGCCCTGGGCGCGGTGAAAACATGGGTGATGGCTGGGAAACAGCACGTCGTCGTACACCGGGTAACGACTGGGTAATCGTGGCATTAGGCCACCCAGGTAATATCGAACGTATCGTTGTGGATACGGCACACTTCAAAGGTAACTACCCAGACAGCTGCTCAATTCAAGCGGCTTACGTGAAAGGTGGCACCGACGACCAAGTTGAAACACAAAGCCTATTCTGGCGTGAACTCTTGCCAGCACAAAAACTGCAAGCGCACGAGATTCACGAATTCATTTCTGAGGTTAACGACCTTGGTGCGATTACCCACGTACGTGCAAACATATTCCCAGATGGTGGTATCAGCCGTTTGCGTCTATTTGGTACGAAAGCGAAATAGGTAAGGAAATGAGTATGAGTAATGGAATACGTCGTTTATCTATCGAACCGTTAACCAAGCAGGCTTTTGCAGAGTTTGGCGATGTTATTGAGTCTGATAATAGTGATTTCTTCATGATCAACAGTGGATCAACACGTCGTTACCACAAGCTAGCGACAACGGATGTGCAAGACCAAGAAGGAGAAGCGATCATCAGCATCTTCCAAGCCACACCGTTGAGCTACCCACTGACCATCAAAATGTTAGAGCGTCATCCACTTGGCTCTCAGGCATTCATTCCATTACTTGGTCAACCCTATTTAATTGTTGTTGCGCCAAAAGGCGACGATCCAACATTAGCCAATAGCCGAGCTTTCATGAGCAACGGCCGTCAAGGAGTGAACTATCACAAAGGGGTGTGGCATCACCCAGTTCTCGCCCTCACCGATCAAGACCAGTTCTTGATCGTCGATAGAGGCGGCGAAGGGCACAACTGTGACGAAGTTTATTTCGACAGCGATCGAGTGGCATTGCATTTGGACGATTTGCCAACGGAAGACAACAAGGAAGAGCAACGCTTAGCTAAAGCGTTGTGATACAGGAGTTTATTATGGATCCGCATATTACAGAATGGTTGAATTTAGCAATACGCTGGGCTCACATGATTGTTGGTGTTGCGTGGATAGGCGCATCATTTTACTTTGTTTGGTTAGAAAACAACCTTAACCGAGTTAACCCTAAAACGGGCCTTTCAGGTGACTTATGGGCGATTCACGGCGGTGGTATCTATCATCTAGAGAAGTACAAACTTGCGCCACCAGAGATGCCAGAGCACCTGCACTGGTTTAAATGGGAAGCTTACTTCACGTGGATCACCGGTGTGTGTCTACTGGGTGTGGTTTACTACCTCAACGCTGAAATTTACCTGATTGCACCGGGCTCTGGCCTTGATTCAACAACGGCAATCGCGATTGGTATTGGTTCATTCGTTGCTGGTTGGTTTATTTACGACTTACTGTGTGACTCGCCATTAGGTAAAACCCCCGTGTTGCTTGGCGTTGTGCTGTTTGTACTACTAGTCGCTGCAACATATGGCCTAACTCAAGTGTTCAGTGGTCGTGGCGCTTACATCCACGTAGGGGCCATCATTGGTACCATCATGGTGGGTAACGTATTCCGCGTTATCATGCCGGCGCAGCGTAACTTAGTGAAAGCGATTGAAGAGAAGCGCGAACCGGATCCTGCATTGCCAGCGAAAGGCCTACTGCGTTCTCGTCACAACAACTACATGACACTGCCAGTGCTGTTCATCATGATCAGTAACCACTTTCCAAGCACTTATGGCTCGGAATACAACTGGTTGATTCTTGCTGGGCTAGCGATCTTTAGTATCTTGGTGCGTCACTACTTCAACACCCGTCATGGTAGCCAGAAGTTTGCATGGACAGTACCTGTAGCGGCATTGGGGATGATCACGCTTGCGTTTGTTACCTCGCCTTACGCGAAAAAGCAGATGACTCCGGTTGTACAAGCGCCAGTGGTTCAAGAAGTGCAAGTAAGCGCGACTGAATCGACGACAGAAGAGGCTGTTTCGAACGGCACAGCTTCAACGACGACTCGTTCTCAAGCTGTTCCTGCAGACCACGCAATGCAAACGGCTAGCGCAGGCGTAAGCTTTGAAACCATCAACAAAGTCATTCAAGAGCGCTGTTCTGTGTGTCACTCCTCAACCCCGAGCCACGCCGCTTTTGCTGCTGCGCCAGCCGGTGTGATGTTTGATACCCCAGAAGAGATTAAAGCCAACGTACCAAGAATTGTTGCTCAAACCGTAACAACCAAGGTGATGCCGCTTGGCAACATGACTCAAATGACCGATGCAGAACGCGCACTCATCGGCACTTGGGTTGAGCAAGGCGCGACGCTTCAATAACAGTACTTTGCAATAACAGTAATCAGCATCCTTTACCTAAGAGCATGAGTCTTAGGTGAGGCTTGGGGAGAGTTTGGTTTCGGGCACGCGCCAAACTCATCCCACCCTGTTTCCCCGGTTCCTATAACCGGGGCTTTTTGTTTTTGGGCAATCGGGAAAGTGAATTATCTATATGGATGAAACTCATCTCATATTTTAGTATTATCTAATAAAAATATTAAAGGGAATGTATGAGAGCGATTAGGATAATATATTTTGTGATTGCGATACTTGTTGCTCTATCAGCAGCATTTGCGATTTGGATTTACTACATAAAAGAAGGTAAAGACCTACTTAACTTTACTATATCAATTGTTGGCTTTTGTATAGCTGTCTTGGCTCTTTTTATAGCTGTTCGTACCTATACATCAATTGATAGTGTAAACAATATTACTAAAATGGACGGTAATATTCTTGATAATGAAAACTATGTAATATCGGTACCTGAACTAGTGAATCGATTCCAGCATAGGAATGAAAAAGAGCTCGGTGAAGAGTTATTCAAATCAATAGAAATTAAGTTAAAAAAGGAATCTGACACAGCTGTTCTTTTCGCCGATACTCTTCAATATATGATTGACCTGATCGTATTGTTTCCAGCGGTGTTTAACGCCAGCGATATTGATAAGCTGGAGTATCGAAAACGTATGGACTCTATCCTTGTTGAAGTAGAGAGAAGGCGTGGTATCTTGCATTCCATTAGTAAAGGTAATGCTATTCAGATTACCGAGACGATAAAGTTGTTCAAAGCTGTCGTTTCTTATCAGAGTTTTGTAGCGGATAGGAATTTCAACATTCATGCTGATTTACTGCACGTTAGAGGCCCAATTCTTCGTAATCCAGTTACTAAAACGATATATCATAATTACTTAGGACTCTATTTTAATAAAAAAGCAATGTATGTTCTTTCTAGTTCTTTGGGTTTGAAGGACGTAGATATTCTGTCTATTGGCGGCGTTGATTTGTTACTAGACAAAGTGAGCTCTATATCTCCTTCTCATAAAGAAGATGCAATCTTGTACTTTAGATCAGCATGTGAGCAGTTTGAGCGAGCGCATCTAGCGTGTGGCGATGATATTATGTGGCCGGGGTTTATTGATTATAATAAGGCTCGGACGTTATTTTTATTATCATTGTTGACCCAAGAAGAAAACCAATGGCTAAAAATAATGGAAACCGCTATTGAATCTCGAAGTAAGCTAAATAAGATGATTGAAGATGTGTTAACTGTTCATCAAGACGCTAAATCTTATGTTAACGATACGCATTTACGCAATTTCTTTTTATATCAGGAAGAGCTTGCTCGTATGGTTAAGCTAAACATATTGTTAGGAACTAAGAGCCCTAACTCTCAAGAAAATCTATCGATAAATTATAAAGGAACACTACTTTCTAATACTTCAGTTGAGGACATTCAGCAACTACTTAAGCCTATTCTTTCTTTTTCAGTTGTCGAGAAATATCAACGTGAATTAGTTGATTGTCTCGCTGTTCGTTGTTCTAATCAGTTTTGTTAGTGAGCGAATAAATTTTTTGTTTAACTGACTTAAGGCGCTAATTAAAACAATTGGCGCTTTCCCTAGCTGCATTTTTATTGCCTCATTAAGTAGAATGAAATAGGGCTGGTTATCGCACCGATAGTTCCATATAAGGTTCTTGATCTGAATCTCTATCCATGGCACTTTCTGTTCTAAATTGACTTTAATTAGGGCAGAAAATGGAAGAGGTGATAGTCGCGTATTTTAGGGCATTAAGCGCATTCTTCAGATATATGTTTCAGTCGTTAGTGATTGAGTTCATTGGTTACGGATCTGGCTGGATAGTCTGTAAAGCATTCACTCTAGGGCGCTTTCCCTCATTGATTCCAACTGAAAAAGAGCGAATCAGAATCTCTTATATCGGAGCTATTAGCATCGTGTTGTTTCTGTTAGTAATTGGTGTGTTCAATAGTTTGTGATTAGGAGTGAGGATACATGAAATTTTACCCCGCTGAACAATATCAAGCGGCTTGCAATGAGCTGTTTGTCCGATACGGACGTGACATCAAAAAGCTAATCCCTAACGCGAGAGTTGAGCACGTAGGCGCATCTTCTATTCCTTTTGCCTTGTCTAAGGGTGATTTGGATATCTTCGTAGGTGTTGAACTTGGCGAACTTGAGGATGTTATAGAGAGACTCACAACACTTGGCTTTAAAGAGAAACTCGATACCTTAAGAACACCCGAACTTTGTATGTTGGCGTCTACATCAGGGGATGATGTGGCGTTGCAAGTGGTCGCCAATGGTTCTGAGTTCGAATGCTTTCTAAGGTTTCGTGACAAGCTACGTGCGAATCCGGCATTAGTTCAGCAATATAACACCTTCAAAATGTCTTGCGAAGGTTGGCCACAAGATGAGTACCGTGAAAAGAAGTCTGACTTTATCGAGCATGTGCTGGCTGTGAAATAGCAACAGTGCTCCTAATATCTCATTTTTTAATTAACAAAAATCTTATTAATACAGAGTGTTAAGTAAAAACAACGAGCCTGTGAAGATTTATCCTCTTAAATTTCCTTCAAACTATCTTACCGAGGTTTAATCGCTTAAATTTACGCAACTAAGCTCACATATATTGCATGGAGTATTAGTGGAGTTATAGGTTTGTGTTATGTTTCGCGTGATTTTATAAAGCGTGACTTATCCGTTGAAAGCAAAGTGTTTTCTTTCGGAATAATTTCAAGATTTGTCTATCAGTACGTCAACTTGGCGCTATCAAAATCGATTCCTCTACGCCAATAATCAATACCACCTTAGGAAAGGACATGTCTGAAGCAATAGAAAACACCCCTGCAATTGTACTCGCGTCTCGATGGTCTCGTTTATGGGCATCTATCATTGATGTTTTCGTGTGTGCGATTTTCATTGTTCCTGTTTTTCTATATGGCGGTTTGTACGATAAATTGCTTTCCAGTGAAACCATTGAGCTAACAGAACAAGTTGCTCTGACTGTTTATGGTTGGGTGGTTTACTTTTTGTGCCAAGGGTACTTACTTCACAAGAAGGGGCAGACAATTGGTAAAAATCTAATGGATATTGCGATTGTCGATATGGAAGGTAAACAAATAGGTTTGCTAAACATAGTGGGCAAACGAATCATTCCTATGGTGGCTATAGCTTACATACCTTTTATTGGTCCATTTATACCGACGTTAGATTATCTGTTTGTTTTTCGCAAAGACAAACGCTGCTTACATGACTTAATCGCTGGCACTCAAGTTGTCATTGTTTCAAAGAAAAGTTCAGGTAGCGACAACTCTGAAATTAGTGAAAATACAACGGAAGTTATCCCTGCATCTCGATGGCCTCGTCTTTTAGCGTTTTTTATTGATGGTGTTATTACGGCTGCCATCATTGCGCCAATCTTTATGTATACAGATTATTTTCAAAAAACAATCGATACAGGGGTGATAGACCTTAGAGAAGTCGCTGCTGTCTATGCCTATTTAGGGCTGATGTTTTTATTGGTACATGGGTATTTACTGAATAAGAAGGGACAGACGATTGGCAAACATCTAATGGAAATTGCGATTGTCGATATGGAAGGTAAATCTATAGGGTTATATAAAATAGTGGGTAAACGAATGATACCTATGATTACCTTTACTATTATACCTATCACTGGCCATTTAATATCCATGTTGGATTCTCTTTTTATTTTCCGAAAAAACAGACGTTGCTTGCATGACTTAATCGCAGGCACTCAAGTTGTTAGTGTGTCAGCCAACAATTTGGGGAAAAATAAGCACGAATCATTAGAAAGCCTGTCACCGACAGTTGAAAATGTACCTGAAGTAAGACTTGCGTCTAGATGGTTACGCTTTTGGGCCATTTTTATTGATGTCCTAATTGCTGTAGCTACTGTGACGCCAATTTATCTCTATACCGATTATTTCCAAAAAATATTTGAAACAGGGACGGCTGATACAGCAGAACTAATAGCTGTCACTGCTTACGGTTGGTTCGTGTTCCTTTTGTTGAATGGTTATTTGCTGCATAAGAAAGGGCAGACTATTGGCAAAAATGTAATGGAAATCGCGATTGTCGATATGAAGGGCGAACAAATGGGGTTGCTCAATATACTGGGTAAACGAGTCCTACCGATGACAGTCGTTATATATATCCCTTTGATTGGTCAATTTATTGCGTTGCTAAACTATCTATTTGCTTTACGTAAAAACAGACGTTGCTTGCATGACTTAATCGCGGGAAGCCAGGTTGTTAGTGTTGCTGTTCCTAGAAACCTCGATTTTAGTACCATCAAATAATTCCGAAGTAAGTTTAGTCTCGGTAACTATATGCTCAAATAAACAGCGCCAACGCCAATCTTGGTGCTGTTTTTACCTTCCCCTTACACTCTTTTCAAATATCGAACCTAGTATCAAATTTCTCTTTGTTATACAGGCAAGTTTCTCATTATGAAGAACTTCTTCGATAGCGAACTCATGCTCTCTAGCTCTTTGAATTTCGTTTTGCTATCACTAGGGCTAACGCTCATCTTACATATTCCAATTTTGTGTGGGTTCAACTTGAGCCGACGAAAGTGGAAATTGATGGATTATTTATGGCCGTTGTTGGCGGGTATCGGCATGCTTGGTGCTGTGTCTGAAATTCGCGCATCGGTGGCCGGTGATTGGGTTGAGACAGAACAAACCAGAGCGGTCGCTATTTTAGAGTCGATTCAGCAGTTTTCTTTGGATAAATTAAGAAGTGATCTCTGCACCGGTCAGCCGTCTTTAGACATTAATGGTCAGTACCACGAAGCGTGTTTGTGGTATTTGAATACAGCGATCACATTCAAAGATGTCGATTTCACTCTGTTGCCCAATGCTGCCGATTTTACGGTTCCTGAACCTAGCGTATCGCTGGTGGAAAGCGACGCCGTGTGGGTGAGTGGTATGCTGAGTCAGTATGAGAAGCAGAAAAACCAGTACATAAAAACCAGAGAAGCGCAGGTGAAGCAGCCACTAGAAAGCATCTTTTGGTATGTGAGTCCTTACTTAGTGTGTTTTGCTATTGCTTTACGTTTGACGAAAGTGACCGCAGAGCTCAAATTAGATAAGTGCGCATAGTTTGAGTTCCTAGTACTTATACCCAGATAGAAAAGGTGAAGTAATGAATGTGAGTGAGTTTTCTCGGTTGGTGGGGTTGTCGGCTCACACGCTTCGCTATTATGAAAAAATAGGCTTGCTGAAAAATATTCAACGAAACAGTAGCGGCCATCGAGTGTATACATCGAAGGACGTTACTTGGATTGAGTTTGTGAAGCGCCTGAAAGATACCGCAATGCCACTGGATGAAATTCTAGAGTACGCAAAGCTGAGGGAGTTAGGGCCAGAGTCGACTTCTCAGCGGCAAGTGTTACTCGAACAACATCAACAGAATTTGCGAGCTCATATCGAAGAGCAACAAAAACATCTGGCAGCGTTAGAGCAAAAAATTAGTTTGTATCGAGATGGAAAAGTCCGTTGACTTAGAGTCGACTCTAACTTGTAAGGTGTTCCTGTGAACTATAAATACAGGAACAGACTCATGAATCAATCACGTTTTGAAACTGGCTTAGAAAGGCTTAATCATATCGACGGAGAAGCAGGGCAACAGGTTATCGAAAGCCTGCAAGATATCTGTCCTGATCTTGCCAAATATACTATCGAGTATCCCTTTGGTGACGTCTATTCACGCACCGGTTTGGATTTGAAATCGCGAGAGATTGCGACCGTGGCAGCTCTCACTGCACTTGGCAATTGTGCGCCTCAGCTTAAGGTACATTTGAATGCAGCACTCAATGTTGGATGTAGCGAGGAAGAGATCAAAGAAGTGATATTGCAGATGTCGGTCTATGCGGGATTCCCTTCGGCACTCAATGGCATGTTTGCTTTCAAGGAAGTGCTTGCTGAAAGAAACACAGCCTAAGATAAACAGAAAATATAGTCTGAAAAGGGAGCGCCAACTCTGCTAAGTTGCGCTCCCTTTTTATTGATTTGTTAAGTTTTAAAGGTCGTAAACCTGAAGGTTCGTGGTTCTTTAAGGCGACAAAGACAGCGCGAACGACAGCAAAATCGGTAAGGTAATCACGCTCAAGAAGTTACCAAACAACACCATAGACGCGACCTTCGGAGGTTCTACATTGAACCTTTCAGCGAACAGGTAGTTCATCACGGCGGGTGGCAACATGGTGAACAACACCATCATTTGTAGGTGCAACGTAGGCAACGGGATAAAGAAGTAGATGATGGTAAAGGCGATGGATCCTGTAAACAGCGATTGAGCGGTACAAAATAAGCCAACTTTGAGTCCGCTTAGCTTTAAGTTCACCATTTGCGAGCCCAGCGACAACAACATGATAGGCACGGCGGCTTGGCCGAGTAGCGATGTGGCTTCATAGATTGGATTCCACACTGCAATGCCAGACAGGTTGAGCGTCATCGCTAATGCAGCGGCTAAGAAGATCGGCATCTTAAGAATCTGTTTTATCGGGTTACCATCACTTAGTAATGCCAAACCTACACTAATGTGCACGCAAGCCGACACCACAAATAGCAGTACTGCAGGGGCTAATGCGCTTTCGCCAAAGGTATAAGTGAACAGGGGAATTGCAAGGTTGCCACTGTTACGAAACATGTGTGGGGGAGCCCAAGCTTTGAAGTTGAGCTTAAAGATCTTACAGATCGGAATCATCAACAATGCTGGCACTAGTACCGTAACTAAAGAAGCGGTGATGAGTGGCAGTTGTTCTGTGTCGAGAGGCATGGTGGTCAGCGATGCAAATACTAGCGCAGGAATACACACATCCATGTTGATGCGATTGATTGGTTTAAAATCGGGCTTAAGCCAACGACCGACTGCAAAGCCAGCACTGGCTAAAGCAAAAACGGGAAACAGAATGCTGACGACCTGTTCAAACATAGAATTCCTTTCTAAGAGAGTGTTGGTTCTGTTTTAAACGGAAAAAGCTGACTGTCTGAAAAAATGTGCAAACTCTCACCGAGTAAACCTAACCTATCAATATAAGCCGGCCACGTCATGGGTATGAAGCACACGATGAGCAATAATTTATATTTCTTTGAATTAATGACAAAAAAAGACCAGCAGTGTTAACGGCTGGTCTTTAAAAGCTAGATAAATCTGGACGGATTATTTAATAAACGACGGTTGCCGCTATCTAGCGATTGTTACTCGACTTTAAGATTAGCTAACGAGCTTCTTATAATCTTTAAAGTTAACGTCGTAGGCTTTTTCGCCGTAGATATAAGTCTCGCTAACGGTTCTGTCGTCACCCAAGCTCATTAATACAAACAGTTTCTCTTCAAGCTTAGTGGTTTGTTCCATTCTAAAACGCATCAGCTGAGTGGCGTGTAGATCCAATACCACGAAATCCGCTTCTTTTCCGACTTCCAAGTTCCCAATCTTGTCTTCTAAATGCAGTGAACGTGCCCCGCCTAGTGTTGCTAAGAACAGCGACTTAGCCGGGTGCAGCTTCTTATGTTGTAACTGCATGATTTTGTACGCTTCACTCATGGTTTGCAGGATTGAGAAGCTAGTACCAGCGCCTACGTCGGTACCCATACCGACACGAATGCCGTGATCTTCCATCTCAGGTAATCGAAACAAGCCCGAGCCTAAGAATAGGTTTGAGGTTGGGCAAAATGCGATGGCAGATTCAGTATCGGCAAGGCGTTTGCATTCACAATCAGAAAGGTGAATACCATGAGCAAATACCGAACGCTTGTGAAGCAATCCGTAATGGTCATAAACATCTAGGTAACTGTTGCGCTCTGGGAACAACGATTTCACCCACTCGATCTCTTTCTCGTTTTCAGAAAGGTGAGTATGCATGTACACATCGGGATATTCTTCTAGCAGTTTACCGACAGTAGCAAGTTGCTCTGGTGTACTGGTTGGGGCAAAGCGAGGTGTCACGGCGTAAAGCAAACGTCTGCGGTTGTGCCATTTCTCAATCAGTTCCTTGGATTCAGCATAGCCTGATTCTGGTGTATCTGTGAGGTAATCGGGCGCATTGCGATCCATCAGTACCTTGCCCGCTATCATGCGTAGGTTACGCTTTTCGGCTTCTTCAAAGAATACATTCACCGACTCTTTGTGTACGGTGCCGAATACCAATGCTGTAGTCGTACCGTTGCTGGCCAGTTCGTCAAGAAATAGTTTGGCTACTTTTTGTGCGTAGACGGGGTTTTTGAAGCGTTTTTCTTCAGGGAAGGTGTAGTTCTCTAACCAATCAAGTAGCTGCTCACCGTAAGACGCGATCATACCCGTTTGAGGGTAGTGGATGTGCGTATCAATAAAGCCAGAGGTGATCAGCTTGTCTTTGTATTCTTTTACTTCGAGTGTTTTAGGCTGGCGAGCCAATACTTCATTGGCATGCCCTAAATCGACGACATGGCCGTTCTCTATGACTAAAACACCGTCTTCAAA
The DNA here is from genome assembly GCF_054960695.1 of Vibrio sp. PSi01. Classification (NCBI taxonomy): domain Bacteria; kingdom Pseudomonadati; phylum Pseudomonadota; class Gammaproteobacteria; order Vibrionales; family Vibrionaceae; genus Vibrio; species Vibrio sp. PSi01. Next base: position 125,122 of record NZ_JBHNYN010000009.1, on the reverse strand, counting down.
ATAGTCGTAAGACTCATCGATACCGACATCTTTTGGATCGGCTACGCTATGTAAAATACTGGCGCGATAAGCTTTGCGTTGCGTTGTCATGTTTACTTCCTTTTAATGACTTCAGTAACGTTATGGCTACCGAAGCTTTGCGACTTGTACTAGGCGATCTTCTCTTCCAAAGGTGGTTCGCCTACATCGCTTGGTTGACTGTGTTGCTCGGTCAAATCCTGATTTCGATAGTGTTTGGTTGGGCGCTTTTGTTCAAGCGCTTGGCCTTGATAGTGTGCGATCAGTTCACCCGCAACCGATACCGCAATTTCAGCCGGATGTTTGCCATTCACAGCACTAATGCCAATCGGGCAAATCATGGTTTCGATTTGCTCTTGGCTGTAGCCGCGTTGCTCTAAGCGGAAGTCGAACTTCTTACGTTTGGTAAGCGAGCCAATCATGCCGAAGTAACGGCTGTCTTCACGGTCGATAATCGCTTTGGTTAAATCGAAATCGAGTTGGTGGTTGTGGGTCATCACAAGGTAATAGCTGTTCGGCGGCATGTGTTTCACTTCACCAACCGGATCATCTGAAACAAGCTTTTTCACACCGTGTGGTAGCGTTTCAGGGAATACTTCTTCGCGTTCATCAATCCAGGTCACACGGAAGGGCAGGGTTGCGACAATGTGCAACAGCGCTTTGGCAACATGGCCAGCGCCGAACAGCACAAGGTGATTCTGCTGAGTGCCAATCGGTTCAAAGCTTAATGTTGCCATTCCGCCACAACATTGGCCTAAACGGGCACCTAGGTTGAAGCGTTCTACTTTGAGTGATTTTTCGCTGGCAATCAGCATTTCACGCGCCATTTTAGTGGCCACATGTTCAAGGTGACCACCACCAATCGTAGCGATGATTCGGTCACGAGTAACAAGCATTTTGGTGCCCGCATCGCGTGGAACGGAACCTCTGTCTTCGAGCACTGTCACCATCACACACGGTTCGTAGTTCTCTTCCAGTTTTGCCAGTTCGTGAATCCAATTATCCTTAAACATATGTCCTCCTAAATCCCTTTTATGCTTCCTAAGCTCTAAATCAACCTGATTAAGCCGTTTCTGATTGTGCATCGACCGAAGTCGGAGCCGTTTCAGTCACTTCCTGTATCGCCATCAGAATGCGCTCTGGCGTTGCAGGTGTGTTGAGCTTAGGAATCGCGCCATCGACGGCGACATAGCTAATGGCATCTTTCAGTGCGCTCCATACTGACATACCCAACATGAAAGGCGGTTCACCCACGGCTTTCGAGTTGAAGACGGTGTCTTCTGGGTTGTTACGGTTTTCTAAAAGGTGCGTTCTGAAATCAATCGGCATATCAGCAATAGCTGGGATCTTGTAACTCGCTGGGCCATTGGTCATCAAGCGGCCTTGCTGGTTCCAAACCAACTCTTCCGTCGTTAACCAACCAACACCTTGCACAAAGCCACCTTCTACTTGGCCGATATCTATCGCTGGGTTCAATGAAGCGCCTACGTCATGCAGAATATCGACACGCAGAATCTTGTTCTCGCCGGTTAGGGTATCGATGATAACTTCTGAACAAGAAGCGCCATACGCGTAGTAATAGAACGGGCGACCGCGCGCTTTCTCGTGATCGTAATAGATCTTTGGAGTGCGGTAGAAGCCCGTGCTCGATAGCGAAATTTGGTTAAACCAAGCCAGTTCAACAAACGAGTTGAAGGTCATGATCTCATCGCGGATCTGCACCATGCCGTTCTTAAACACCACTTCTTCAGGCCACACTTTGAAGTGCGAAGAAGCGAAATCAATCAGTCGCTGCTTAATGGTCATTGCGGCGTTTTGCGCGGCCTTACCGTTGAGGTCGGTGCCCGATGAGGCTGCGGTTGGTGATGTGTTCGGAACTTTGTCTGTGTTTGTAGCGGTGATCTGGATACGTTCGACATCGACTTGGAACTCCTGTGCAACGATTTGTGCCACTTTGATGTTCAAGCCTTGCCCCATTTCCGTACCGCCGTGATTCAAATGAATACTGCCATCGGTGTAGATATGGATGAGCGCACCTGCTTGGTTCAAGAAAGTCGCAGTAAACGAGATGCCGAATTTCACTGGTGTGATCGCTAGGCCCTTCTTCAAGATAGGGCTTTGCTTGTTGAACTCAGCGATTTCTTTACGACGTGCGTGATAGTCACTGCTGCGTTCAAGCTGTTCGGTTATCTCAGGTAAAAAGTTGTCTTCAACGGTTTGGTAGTAATGGGTCACGTCACGGCCTTCTTCGCCGTAGTAGTTTGCCTTACGTACTTCCAAAGGATCTTTTTTCAGGTAACGCGCAATCTCGTCCATGATGTGTTCAATGGTCATCATGCCTTGCGGGCCACCAAAGCCACGGTATGCGGTGTTCGATGCTGTGTTGGTTTTGCATCGGTGACCTACTACAGTTGCATCGCCTAGATAATAGGCGTTATCTGAGTGGAACATTGCACGGTCTACGATTGAGCTTGATAAGTCTGGTGAGTAACCACAGTTACCTGCAACGGTAATGTCGGCACCTTGAATCACACCGTTGTCGTCAAAACCGACTGTGTATTGGTTGTAAAACGGGTGGCGTTTACCGGTTTGCTGCATGTCTTCGTTACGTAGCAGACGCATTTTGGTAGGTCGGCCTGTAAGGTGGGCAATAACCGCAGCCATACATGCTGGAGAGGCCGCTTGAGTCTCTTTACCACCGAAACCACCACCCATACGACGCATATCAATCACGACTTTGTGCATCGGTACGCCAATTACTTCCGCGACCAGCTTTTGAACTTCGGTCGGGTTTTGAGTCGAGGTGTACACGATCATGCCGCCGTCTTCGGTTGGCATCACGCTACTGATTTGAGTTTCTAGGTAGAAGTGCTCTTGGCCGCCGATCTCTAGATCACCTGAGATCACATGTTTCGCTTTTGCCAGCGCGGCTTTCGAGTCACCACGTTGTTGAGTGTGGCTTTCTGTTACGAAGTGCTCTTTCTCTAGCGCTTCTTTTACATCAAGAATGGCGGGTAGCTCTTCGTATTCAATAATGGCTGCATGTGCGGCTTTGCGTGCCGTCTCTAAATCGTTGGCTGCCACGGCAATCACAGGTTGGCCGTAGTATTCTACTTTGCCATCAGCGAGCAGTGGGTCACCCGGTAGGATGGCACCGATATCTAGTTCACCCGGTACGTCCTTGGCTTGAATGGCAATCGCCACGCCTTCGAATTCGTAACACGGAGATAGGTCTATTTTGGTGATGTTGCCGTGCGCTTGCGTGCTCAGGCGTGCGTATACGTGCAGCTGATTCGGGAACTCTAGGCGATCATCAATGTACACCGCTTCGCCTGTGACTTGCTTGGCTGCACTGTCGTGTTTAACGCTTTTACCTACGCCAGTTTTTAGGTCTTGTTTTGCAATGGTAACCATCTCTTCGTGGGTCATCGCATTGCTCTTGTGACCAGAGGAATTTGATTTAGACATAAGACGTTACCCTTGTTTCGATTTGGTTGTTTTTGTTCTGTCGTTCAATGAAGTAACGGCGCAACATATTGGCCGCCGACAATGAACGGTATTCTTGGCTGGCACGGAAATCAGATAGCGGCTCAAAGTCGTTATACAGTTCCTGCATCGCTAACTTAATATTAGCGTCTGTCCACGGTTTACCTAATAACGTATTTTCACAACGCGCCGCGCGCTTAGGTGTTGCAGCCATACCACCGAAGGCGATACGAGCGTAAGAAACCTTGCCATCTTCGATTTGAATATCAAACGCACCACACACCGCAGAGATGTCATCGTCTAAACGTTTAGACAGTTTGTAAGCTCGAAAGCTGTCGTTGCTTGTTTTAGGAATGATGATCTGTTCAATGAACTCACTCTCTTTCTGCGCTGTCACTTTGTAGCTGATGAAGTAATCTTCAATCGGCATTGTGCGAGACTCGTCACCGCAACGAAGTTTGATCTTCGCGTTCAGGGCAATCAGCAGAGGAGGGGTGTCACCGATAGGTGAAGCATTGGCTACATTGCCGCCGATGGTGCCTTGGTTGCGTACTTGCAGTGAAGCAAAGCGATGCAACAGTTCACCAAAATCTGGGTAGTGCTTTTTCAGTAGTGAGTAAGAATCACTGATAGGCAGGTTGGCACCAATGATTAAATCGGTGTCGGTCTCTTCACATACCTTCATGTCTTCAACAAGGTTCACGCTGATCAGTGTTTCAATCTCGCGATGGAGTTGCGTCACTTCCAGTGCTAAATCCGTACCGCCAGCAACCAGCTTAGCGTTCGGATGCGCTTGAAAAAGCTTGGCCAGTTCATCGGTGCTTTTCGGGGAAAAAGCGGTGAGGTGACCAAGGCGTAAGTTGGCTTCGGTGTCTTGAATACTTTCTAGCTTCTTGATGGTGTTGCGTTCAAGCTCAGCAAATTGGTCGATCAAAGGCTGGTCTGTTGAAAGTGACATCGCAGCATCAACAATTGGTCGGTAGCCAGTACAGCGACATAAGTTACCCGCCAGTGATTCCATGACGTCTTCTTTACTTGCATCGGGTTTGTTCTTGCCTAGTGCAAACATCGACATGATGAAGCCCGGTGTGCAGTAACCACACTGTGAACCGTGAAAATCTACCACCGCCTTCTGTACTGGGTGCAAAGAGCGATCTCGGTTTTGTAGATCTTCTACTGTGATCAGTTGCTTGCCATGCAGCGCTGAAACGAAAGTTAGGCAAGAGTTCACCGAGCGGTATTGCAGCTGTCCATTAACCACTTCACCCAGAACTACCGTACATGCACCACAGTCACCCGACCCACAACCTTCTTTTGTACCCGTTTTATTCACCTTGGTACGAAGGTAGTTGAGCACTGTCATATTTGGCGACAGATTATCTTCACGTCTTATTTCCTGATTGAGCAAAAAAGTAATCAAGAGACCTCCTTGTAAATCGACATATTTCCATGTGTATTCTTTTTGACTTCTAGGTCAATAATTATCCATCCTGACCCTGTGGTCAACTATTTATTTACAAAAATGCAACAAAGAGAGGTTGTAGTGAATTGTATACAATTTAATTTTGGTTGTAGTCGTCTGTTTTATAAGGGTTTGAATTGAGGGTGAGCAGTTTTATGGCGTGAATGAATTGATAACTATGTATACAAGATAAAGGCAAGGTTTATGGCGCTGTTGGAAGTGATTCGGTAGAGGCTAAGATCGTTGTTGAGGCTAGAATAGGCAGTGTTTTAGATGGGTGTGAGCCGATCGTCGTCTTTATTTTTAGGGGAGGGGGCATAAAAAAGAGAAGTAAACGCACAGGCTTACTTCTCTCCAATTTTGTTAACAAAAAGCTGTTAACAAGAAGTTGTTGAATGATAGTTATTAATCGCTTGTTGAATCTTCTATGACTTGCTCTTAAGCAGATCGGAGAATACCACATGTAGATCACTAGAAGCTGTGCTGCTGTCTAGGTTGAGTTTAGAACGAATATGGCTTAGATGTTCTTGCATCAACTCGACGGCTTGTTGTTCGTTGCCTGACTCTATTGCATCCAGTAAGCCGGAGTGTTCGTCTAAAGAACAGTTTGAGTGGTTGCCCGTTTCGTATTGAGCGATCAGCAGTGAGGTTTGCGATACTAAACTGCGTTGGAAAGCCAGCAGTGGAGCGTTTTCGGCCATTTCAGCCAGTTTGATGTGGAACTCTCCAGACAAACGTAAGCCAGAGCCGTAATCACCTTGGTCGAAAGCACAGTTCTCTTTCGCGACCAATTTTCTGCACTCTTCGATTTGAGCTTTGGTCGCGTTTTTAACGGCTAGCTCGGTGATAGCAATTTCCATTACTTCACGTGCTTTAAATATCTGTTTGGCTTCGTCTACTGTTGGAGCCGCAATCACAGCTCCTCGGTTAGGGCGGATCACCACAACTTGCTCCAAAGAGAGTCGTAGTAAGGCACGACGGATAATAGTACGGCTAACGCCAAAGATTTCTGCGAGGGCTTCTTCGCTTAATTTGGTGGCTGGTGGCAGCCTTTGTTCTAGTATCGCGTCGAAGATATGGCAGTAAACAACATCGTCTTGAGTCTGGCCTGTTACTTTAGTTTTTACACCTTTGGAGACAGAGTTTTTGAGAACTGTCATAGAGATAAGGGCCCTTGTTTAGTCGGATAGGGTTAATCGAGAATAATTCATGAGTGCTACCCTACATTGTATACACTTATCTATACAATGCCACCGAGTGAAAGTGCGATGTACGCTTGTTTGTTAATGACTTATAACATTTAGTTTGCGAGGAACTGTGTGCAATCTTTAGCTTTAAGCCATTTTTAATCCAACTAAACGCGATTATCACCACAGCTGTATGCAACGATCTGACTTATTTCACTCAGGCTACGGCCTGATTGTTGTTGCCATTCGTTGAAGGCTTTACCCGCTGCCAGTTGTGCTCGCTTGGTGTTACGACCACTATCGACCACATCGGTACTGCGCAGATGCGCTTCAACGTCAGAAGATAAGATAAAAGTATCTTTACCCATTTGGCGCAGAGTGTAGGCTCCAGTATTACCACCTAATCGCTTGCCGTGTTTTTTCAGGTAATCCCACAGCTCGGTGATACGTTCTGATGGCCAGTCGGCAACCATTTGCGAGAAGGAATCCGCTTCACGCTTGGCATTGTGGATCATCATGGCGTTGGCAGGTATGGTCATTACCTTGGTGAGGTGGCGAATAATGCGCGGGTCTTGCGCTTTCTGTTCCCACATCTCATTCGGCAGCATCAGCATCTTTTCAATATCGAACTCAAAGAATACTTCTTCAAATTGTGGCCACTTCTTTCTCACCACATTCCACGAAATACCACACTGGAAGACCTTTTCGGTAAAAGCGGCCAGCCAACGGTCATCAGTGATTTGTGATAACTCGGCTTGTGAAAGGGGCGCACGGACAATCTTTTCGAGTTCGGCCGCTCCGCCTTTACGGTGAGCCGCACGTTGATAAATGGTGTCGAATTTTTCTTGGGTCATTGAAGGTTCCAAACTAAAGCGATTCTTTATGATATGGGGACTAATTTCTATATGAAAAGGAGCTTAAGCTTCTGTCGCCAATTGAGCGAGAAAACCACGCATGTAGTCGGTGCGCTTGTTGGCTTCTAACTTGGCGGATTCTGTATTCATGGTTTCAGCGAGCTTAAACAGCTTCACGTAGAAGTGGTCGACGCTGTAATGCTTGTCATCCAAGTCACGATGTTCCGCGAACGGGTCTTGGTGGTTATAGAGTTCTGCGTTAAAGCTTTGACCCACGTATAGGCAGCGTGCAATACCAATCGCACCGAGAGAATCTAGGCGATCGGCATCTTGGACGATTTGAGCTTCCAAGGTTTCTGGTGTGATGTTGGCGCTGTAGCTGTGAGTGACAATAGCATGGTGGATTTCATCAAGGTAGGGCGCGGGATACTCGATAGATTTGAGGAAAGAGATAGCCTTGTCGGCCGCCATTTGCGAGCTTTGGGCTCTGTCTGGATGGTTCTTAGGAAAGGTGAAGCAATCATGAAGATAAGCGGCGGGCAGCACGACTTCAAGCTTAGCCTGTTCTTGAGCACACAATGCCTTGGCGGTTTTGACGACGCGCTTGATGTGGCTAATGTCGTGCGCCGCATCTTGTGTCATTTCTTGCTGTGCAAAATCAAGCAGTTGGTCTTCAAACTTTTCCTTCACGCGTCTCTGTCTCCATATTTAGACGTTAGCAATCTTATTGATTACCTAGCATTTATTTCACATCGACTGTAACAGTTTCAAGCGCGATTTTTTATCTTTTATAAAAGGAATAGCAACAAAAAAACCGACTCTGTGAGTCGGCTTAATAGAGAGGCTTGTCTACGTATTTTAGGACGAGACAGATAAAAGCATTATCAACGGCAGTCAGAGCTTAAGCTGCAGCTTGTTGAAGCTGTGCTAACACATCGTGCAGAGAAGGGCTGATGGTGTGTCCAAGCGCTTTTACTTCTTCACAAGGCTCAACCAAATCAGGGATCTGGAAGCTGATCATGTTGGCTGCCATAGAAGCGCGAATGCCGTTGTTTGAATCTTCAAACGCCAAGCAAGTTTCAGGCGCAACACCTAGGCGTTCTGCCGCCAGTAAGTAGATCTCTGGGTGAGGCTTGCCGTGAGTCACTTCGCAGCCTGTGCTTAACGAGGTGAAGTACGAATCTAGGCCTGCCAGTTCAAGCTTTTTCTTTGCGATATCTAGCTGAGTTGAGGTTGCCACCGCGATTGGAATGTCATTCGACTTTAGCCACTCTAGCAACTCAATCACGCCGTCTTTTACGGGGATCGCTTGGTTTTTAACAATCGCACTGTAGCGCGTGCGCCATTCATTATTCAGCGCGGGGTAATCTAACCCTTCACCGTAGCCATTTCGAAAAATCTGTTCGATGGTTTTTGCGTTACATCCAATGATGCCTAGGTAAACATCCTGCAAAAACGGAACACCTTGCGCGTGACATGCTTCTTCAAAAACCTGCATACAAAGTCGCTCGGTGTCGAGCAGCAGTCCATCCATATCAAAAATAGCAGCTTGAAAATTCATATACGTGGTTCTTTCTGTGTTGTCGTCGTGAGGGCGGGTATTTTGACATAGTGTCTAGTGATAGGCGAGTCAGCGTTCAGTAAGAATGTATCCAATCAGCTCGGCAATATGCTTCTGAGTGACTTTAAGTGTAATTGATTGTGATTGAAAACATACCGTTAAGTTATGAGTTTGATGTTTTATAGGCCATCCAGATCTAACAGAAACAATTATGATTATTCCACATAACAAATCTAGGTCTTGCGTCTGGCTTCTTATTACATTTCATAAACTTATGGGCGTGCTAGCGTGACCATAATCTTATAAAAAACAATTGACGTGAACCTACAATCATAGTGTGACCAAGCAATAAGTAAATGGCTGAGCTTAGGGAGAAAATAACATTAGTCCACATTTTTAGCAGGGTTGCTTATGTTGTATTTTGAGTTTCTATTTTTATTAGTCGTCCTTTATATCGGGTCTCGGTATGGCGGTATTGGCTTAGGTGTTGTTTCTGGTATTGGTTTGGTTATCGAGGTGTTTGTCTTCAAGATGCCACCAACGTCTCCACCTGTCACCGTCATGTTGATCATTCTCGCGGTGGTAACCTGTGCTTCGATCCTCGAAGCGGCCGGTGGCTTAAAATACATGCTGCAAGTGGCGGAAAGGGTGTTGAGAAAGAACCCTAAACGCGTCACCTTGATAGCTCCGTTTGTGACTTACTCGATGACTTTTCTATTGGGTACTGGCCACGCGGTGTATTCCATCATGCCTATCATCGGTGATGTGGCATTGAAGAACGGGATTCGTCCTGAGCGTCCAATGGCAGCGGCTTCTGTTGCATCTCAACTTGCCATTACTGCATCGCCAATCTCAGCAGCAGTGGTGTACTACCTCGCGCAGCTTTCAGATATTCAACATTCCATAACTCTGCTTTCTATTTTGATGGTGACGGTTCCTGCAACGCTGTTCGGCACACTTTTGCTTTCTCTGTACAGCTTGAAACGCGGTAAGGAACTGAACGACGATCCTGATTATCAAGAGCGCTTGAAAGATCCTGAGTGGAAAAAACGCATTGAAAGCACCACCGCGACCTCTTTGGATGAAGTTCTGCCAACTTCGGCTCGTAATGCGGTTTTGATTTTCCTATTGTCGATTGTCGTGATTGTCATCGTGGCAATGGTGCCAGAGATCCGAACCATCGTAGACGGCGACAAGCCAATCAAGATGTCAGTGATCATCCAGATGATGATGCTCTGTTTCGGCGGTATCATTTTGCTGGCAACTAAAACTGATCCGCGTGATGTGCCAAACGGCGTGGTATTCAAATCGGGTATGGTGGCGGCGATTGCTATCTTCGGTATCGCATGGATGTCGGATACTTACTTCCAATATGCAATGCCTCAATTTAAGTCGGGCATCGTGGAAATGGTGACTAACTACCCATGGACGTTCGCACTAGCGCTATTCATTGTATCGGTTGTGGTGAACTCTCAAGCAGCAACTGCACGTATGATGCTACCTGTTGGCCTTGGCTTAGGGCTAGACCCAGCAATGCTTATCGGCTTGATGCCAGCAGTTTACGGCTACTTCTTTATCCCGAACTACCCATCAGACATCGCAACAGTGAACTTCGATGTCTCTGGCACAACCAAGATTGGTAAGTGGTACTTCAACCACTCATTCATGTCGGTTGGTTTAATCGGTGTAGTAGGCGCATGTTGTTTAGGCTACGCATTGGCTCAGATTTTTATCGCTTAATTAAACTAGCGATAACGAGATAAGAAACGAAAAACAGCGCCTATTGAGGCGCTGTTTTTGTTTAATCTGTCTTGGGCATTAGCTTTGATACGAGCTCTAAACCAATATTAACGTGGCTCAAAAGCCAAAGACTGAATCGCTTCTTCAATGGTCAGGAAGTGGATCTTCATCAGACACACTTCTGCCTTCTGGAACTCGTGATTTCGAATAAGTTTAGTCACGCTTTCAACCGAATATTGGTTTGCTCGTTTCGCTAGAGACAGTTGATTTGAGTTTGATTGAAGCGAGTAGCTATCGCCTTCAGAATCAATGAGATAATCATCTTCGCCCAAGATCATGTCTGAGCATTCTGCCTGAAAATCGTTCTCGGATGCGACGTAAATAAGCTCATCGTCACCGTCGAGTTTTACCAAAGATGGCCAACTGATCATTACTGCCTCTAAATCATGGATGTTGAAATTTGAGTACCGACTATAAACACTTTCCGCTGTTGGATCACCTATTCCTCCTAACGATTTAAAACGTTACTTACTTAGAGAACGACCCAACGGCGCGAAATAACCTTGGAGTGCTTGATAAATCTCTTTGCGATGCGTGAGGTCTGGATAGAGAGGGAGCATATCCGTTTTGGTCGTACCATCGACTAAATAAGAGTTTTCGATCTCTGAGCAAGATTCTATGGTAGCTTCAAAGGCGCGCGCCATCATCTCTGTAGGTAGTGAGAAGTAACGGGTAGACATTGCTTTGTCTGCAATAACACTACGTGCAACGTAATCGTGTTTATCCAGGTTGTTGTCGCTTAGCAGGGTAGCATCGAAGAGAGACATCAAATACTCGTTTAATGGATGAGGCCGTACTTTTCTATCGTGTAACCAACAATCGGTGGCAAACAAGATCTGCTTACGAGGACCTGAGGTATCGCCAATCTCAAATGCTTTCTCAGCTATATAGTGATCAAAGGCATGCCAGAACTCATGCGCTAGCGCACCAGCGCCGGCGTTCTTGGCTAGGGCGAGTTCTCTTTGATTTGGGGCGTAGTGTGCTTGTACACCTTTTCTACCACCACTGCCGAATGCTAAACCTAACGTGCCTCGAAGGCCAATTGCTTCAGGTGGTAGAGCCAAGATATAGGCCAAATCTGCTAAAGAATCGAATATCAGATTTGCAGCCAATTCTTTCTCTTCTTTCGTCACCCAAGCTCCGACACGAATGCTTCCCATACCAAAGGTCTGTTTGATGTCCATAAAAGACACCTGATCGCCATGTCGGTAGTCTGGGCCTTTACGAGTCTTGTATTTAAAGTGGGTTAGCTTCAAAGGGTGCCTTGGAAACAGAAATAGGGTTGAATGAGATGCTATTTTGGGGTTGCATGATGTTTAGTTGCACCCTTTTAGAGCCACTTTGAGCTGCATCTCTTGTAATTAAAGGAAGTTAGCACTTTTTGACTGCAAATTACCGATCAAAATGAGTTAGATGAAATTCAAAAGCCTCCCATGAGGTTGGGTTACCTTCGCGAGTCAGAGGAAACAAAGACTCGTGTGGTTTTGCATAACTTAAACGATGCAGTCTTTGAGTGACGTGGTAGCTATCCAATCCTGATATTGTGACCAAGTCTAACGCTTCTAAATCGAGGTAGCCATCCGGCATCATGGCGCGCTTTGGTACGTGAATCGTAATAACTTCACCAATCAACATCTGAGTTTGATTACTTTCTATTGTAATTTTCTCTTTGAAGGTTAAGCCTATTTTCAGTGGGCTTTCCAAGACAAACGGGGCTGGAAATACATCGTCGTAATATGGCGTGAGACCGACCGCATTGAATTCTGAGATTGGTTTAGGATAGCGAGCCGAAGTTTGATGCGCTTTTCTAACAAATTCTGCACCAATGCTATTAATGGTGAAGTGCTTCGTTTCTAGAATATTCTCTAATGTGTGGCGTCTACTTTCACAGGGGCGCACGATAAAGCCAAACAATGGTGGATTCGATCCTAAATGAACAACCGAGCTGATAACCGCAAGGTTATCTAAGCCTTCTTTATCGCAGGTACCAATAAGGTTAGCGCTTTTGAACCCCGACAGAGAGTTAATCAAGCGAGTCCGATGCCTTTGATCCATTGTTTGCAGATCATGCTTTGCAAGGGTGATGTCCTTCATGTTTTCTCTAGTTTTCATTTTTATCACAACTTTGCTCACTAACGGATCAATATGTACGCAGCACTACTCTCTATCGATCAACAGGTTTTCATTAAATAGCGATTTAGAGTGACGCTAGTGACAACTACGCGAGGTCATTACTCGTTATGTGGTGTTTCTCTTTCCGCAGCGATAACTCTTTGCATAGATTTACGCACTTTGACTTCCCTTTACATCCCAGAAACTAAAGTAAAGTTATAGTCTATGAGAGTGCAGAAAAATGAAAACAGTTCGTAATGTCATTTGGGTAATGGTTGCCACGATGTCAGTATTTTGGTTTGCGATGGAACCGCAACTCTTCGCTTCAAATAACGTATTTGAATGGCGCTCGGCCATGATTCAGTATTCGGGTATTTTGTCTCTGATGTTGATGTCGATAGCCATGCTGTTAGCGATGCGTTTTCCTATGATCGAGAATTGGCTTAACGGTATGGACAAAGCGTATCGCGTGCATAAGTGGCTTGGTATCGGTGGGGTGTCTCTAGGTGTCGCGCATTGGCTGTGGTACCAAGTCCCTAAGTGGTTGCTTATGTCTGGAGTGCTGGAGAAACCGATTCATCATGACGGTTTAGGCCCTCAAGGTGTTTTGTCTGGTTGGGAAGCTTGGGCCAATGAATTACGTGGTTTTGCTCAGAACATCGGGGAGTGGGGGTTCTATTTATTGCTTGTTTTACTTGTTGCCTCGTTATGGGCGGCAATCAAGTACAAACCATTTAAACTGTCACATCGCCTTATGTCGTTGGCGTATCTATTGCTCGCCTTTCATTCGGTGTTACTTATCAAACGAGCGTATTGGGGTGAGCCTATTTATTACCTAACTTTGGCTTTTGCTGTGATGGGTTCTATTGCGGCGGTATACAGCTTATTAGGTTTTGTTGGGCGTCGTAATCGCCATTCTTCCACTGTAGTTTCGACTCGCTATTTCCCCCAAGCATCAGTAATGGAATTGATATTAAAGCCGAATGTATCTTGGCAAGGCCATAAAGCTGGACAGTTCGCGTATTTATGCTTTGGCAATGAAGACCCGCATCCATTTACCATCGTTTCAGGTAGTGAAGAGTCAGAACTCCGTTTCTTGATCAAAGAGCTAGGCGATTTTACTACAGATTTGTATGGTCGAGTTAATATTGGTGACGGCGTCACAATTGAGGGGCCTTATGGGCGTCTTGAGTTTGACCTAAGTAAGCCACAAATTTGGGTTGCTGGTGGAGTCGGGATCGCTTCATTTTTTGCGACACTAGAAGCTCTCAAAATAAAGACGAGTCATCCTCGGATTGAATTGTTTTATTGCACTCGCGGCGTTGATGAAAACTTAGTCGATGAACTATGGCATCTCGCACATCAAGTAGGCGTGAAGTTGAACGTGATAGATACTGCTCATTCACCACGGTTAAACGCAGAGCAAATTTTGAACCGATGTGGTGATCTAAATGATTACGAACTCTATTTCTGTGGGCCTGAGTTATTCTCAAAATCACTGAAAAAAGAGCTCGATGCGTATCAATTTAATATTGAAAAAAATTACCATGAAGAATTATTTGTGATGCGTTGATCAGATGAAATACGCGTCTTTAATTCGGAGTAAGATAGCTTCTTGGGGCTGAGGCTGATAACAGCAGCTACGCGGAAAGTCTAAAAATGTACGAACTCGCTCAATTTGCTATTGCAGCAGTTTGCTATTGAGCGATACCATATAAGGCTATTTATTTGGTAAAGATTCAATTATGTCAGATGAAAAACTCGCACTAGAGTGGATGCGTCAACAAGCTCATAAAGTTGACCCATATGTTATCAATCCGTCGTTTGATGAATGTGTTGAGCTGCTCGACCCTGCTTTCAAGAAAGGCAAGAGTGTTGCTCAGCTAAAATATCTGCTATCAGAAGCGGATCGCCGAGCAGGTGCTGCCGAGCGTAAACATGCCGCCTTAAAGTATGCCAAAGAGAAAAGTCCAAATGCAGGTCAAATCTTGCGCCTGCAAAGCAAACTTCAACAAGTCCAATTAGCATTAAAGCTAGCGACTGGCGATAACAATATGACTATCTCGCAGTTCTGTTCTGAATACGATGTCTCTAAACGTGACGGTAATACGGCATGGAATGAAAAGCTAGTTGAGCAGGGTAAAAGAAAGTAGCGGCTTCAACGAATCTATACCTTTTTCAACCACGGCTAGAAAGGCTAACCTAGCTTCGAAAACATCTCCCACTGTTGGTGAGAATGTTCTGCATTTAAAAAGCCTGAAAATTTCACCTCAGGCTTTGCCTCTGCTTTTCCTAATTGATGTTCACTTAATTGTTACCTTCGCTTCAATGGAAGGCTTTAATACGCTTAGGCTCAATCATAGGCTCGTTTTTATTCGTTGAGCTATGTGCGCGATACACTATTTTTCGCCCATTAATCAATTTCACTTGTGACAAAGTTATCAGAATTATGCATTTTCGGTAACGTTCCCGAAATTATCGATCTATCATCCACCCAGATACAAAAGTGAAGTAATCAACACGACTGATTTCTATTTCTTCTTCGATATAGAGCTTATACATCAAAATTATAAGCCGAAATGCGCTTACGAATTATTTTGGGAACGTTTGCAGGTAATCCAAAACAATTAACGTGAGAACATAAGAATGAAACTACACATTTTAGCGGTTGCTGTAACAATGGGGCTAATGACTACATCGGTATTAGCAAGTGAAGACGTTGCAGCATTAGAGCAACGTATTAATGAATTAGAACAAAGAGTTGCACAAACGGAGCAGGTTTCTACCGAAGCCAATGAAAAGGCTTCTTCGTTTGAGTTTCACGGCTATGCGCGCTCTGGGTTATTGATCAACGACGACCTAAACGGCGCGACAGGTACTGGTCCTTACATGACTGCGGCGGGTGCGATTGGTGCGCCTATTGGACGACTTGGTGTGGAAGATGATCATTACGTTGAAGCGAACTTGATTCACAAGCGTTTTGCGAATGATGGTTCTAGTGCCTTGTTTCGTATCATGCTAGCCGACAGTACTGAAACAAATAACGAGTGGACAGCCAGTGAAAGCCAGTTGAATGTACGACAAGTGTATTCAGAACTGAACCGTCTGAGCATGTTCTCTGAATCCGAAGCGTTTTCTGAAGCAACGTTTTGGGCGGGTAAACGATTCGATCGTGACAATTTTGATATTCACTTTTTCGATTCGGATATTGTCTTCTTATCAGGTACTGGTGCGGGCGTTTACGACGTTCAGATGAGCGACAACTGGAAAGCGAATTTCTCTATTTATGGCCGAGATTTTGGTGAGATTGATAGTTCATCGACAGATGTAGAAAACTACATTGCAACGATGAATAACCGTATTGGCCAATGGCAAGTTATGTTGAGTGGCATGACTTCAGCAGACAACGATAGTCGCCTAAATGGTGCTGCTGAAAGCGGTGTACACGCAATGTTTGCGTACCATGGAGACAACTTCTTTGGTTTGAGCGAAGGCTTCTCTAAAACGGGCATGTTAGTGGGTAGCGGCCTAGGTGCAGAGCTAAAAGGCATCGGTTCCAATGGTGACCTGCTGGATGACGCAAAAGCCGTTCGCCTGTTTAGCTACGGCGTCACTCGTATTGGCGACAACTGGCGTTTAGCGCCTGCATTGATGGCAGAGCATAGCCAAGACCGTCTGAAGAAGAATGACGAGTTCACATGGGCTTCTTTAAACGTTCGATTAGCTCAAGAGTTCTCAGAAAACTTTGAGATGGTTTACGAAGGTTCATTGCAGTACATGGATTTAGACAACTCGACAGAGCAAGCGAGCGGAGGTTTCTACAAAGCGACAGTTGCACCAACACTGAAGCTTTCAACCAGCACTGGTTTTTTTGACCGACCAGAACTACGTTTCGCTGTAAGCTATGTAGATTGGAGTGAAGACCTGAATGGTTACTCGATCAGCACTGAGGCAGATGCAGCAACGATGGGAGAGGGCGGCGAGGTTCTGTTTGCACTGCAGATGGAAACTTGGTTCTAATTGCTTGATATATCGTTGAGATAGAGATCGTCAATCATGATGTGATATTTGCATCATTAAATGCCAACCTTATCATTTTAACTTGTAGGTTGGCATTTTGGCATCTGTGTTTAGATGTTTGACTAGTTAATACTCTGGCTCTTTTAGCTAGCTGTTGAACTGATTAACTAGCAAGATTCTCGGTCAATGGTGGTGAAGGTCAGCACCATTTTACTCATTTCAAAGCCTTTTTTCTCAATACGGTCGAGCAACAGTTTGGCTCCATTTTCTCCCGCTTTATCAAACGCATAGTTAAACGTAGACAGCGTTGGTGTGCATACGGAAGCGAGTTCATCGTCACCCACACCGAGCACCAATACATCTTTCCCTGGAATGAACCCTGCTTCCTGAATCGCTCTGATCGCACCGATTGCGATACGGTCAGTGGCACAGAACAGGCCGTCGAGCTTCTTGTGCTCTTTGAGAGACTGCTTAGCCAGCTGGTAGCCGGAATCTATGGTGAAGTCGCCTCGCGCGTGAAATTGCAGTGTGAGGTCGTTGAATTGGAGCGATTGAGTAAATCCTTCCGATCTCATCTTGTCGACCGCGATGTCATCGCCTTGAACGCCAATGAACCCCATATTCTTACAACCTTTCGCGATTAGGCGATTACCCGCTTCGAACCCTACACGTGCATCATCGTGCACAATGCTTGGGATGTTAAACATAGATCCGTCTTGACCAACCAATACCACCGGCACAGCAGAGCTTTGAATGGCTTTAACTAATTGCTTGTCTAGATGAGTCGCGTATAGGATGATGCCTTCTACTCGCTTTTGGTTAAATATCTGAATATATTCAAGTTCTTTGTGGTGTGTTTGGTGTGTGCTCGCTAATAAAACATGCTTGCCCGCTTGCTCTAAGACTGCGGTTAAACCGTCGACACCTTGAGAGGTAGCGTGGGAAGAAACCCTAGGGACAATCACACCAACGAGATTGGTTTTCTGAGATTTCAAGTCTTTAGCGACTTGGTTTGGGAGATAGCCACACTCTTCGACCGCTTTACGCACCTTCACTTTGGTCGCGTCTTTTACACCATATTCATCGTTGATTACTCTAGAAACCGTCGACTTGGAAACTCCAGCGAGACGAGCAACATCATGAAGACTAGCCATTATTCATTATCCATTTGTAATTTTAGTTTTGGGATTGTTTGCAAACCTGGAATAACATTTCCTGTTTGTAAGGCGATTTTAACCTTGTCACTTCATCCTAGGGAGATAATTTAAAGATCATTCTCACATTATGGAGCCATTATCTTTGATCATTTGTTATTTATAGGCAAAAATTTGTTTTGCAAACGTTCCCGAAAATTCAAAAGCTCAAATGATAATCCAATGGGGTATGTAATGAATTATCCAAAAATAGCAAAAGAGCTGCTTTCTCTATTAGGTGGTAAAAGTAATATCACCGCACTTGCACACTGTGCGACTCGTCTGCGTCTTGCGGTTGCAGACCAAGATAAAATTGATGAGCAGGCGATTGATAACCTAGAAGGGGTTAAGGGCCAGTTTAAAGTGGCAGGTCAATATCAGATCATCTTTGGCTCAGGCATCGTAAACCAAGTTTATGCTGAGTTGGCTAAGCTGACTGAAATGACGGAAATGTCGACCAACGATGTAGCGTCTGCAGGTGCTGACAACCAAAATATCCTGCAACGCGCAGTGAAAGGTCTGTCTGATATTTTTGTACCAATCATTCCGGCGATTGTTGCTGGTGGTCTTTTGATGGGTATCTACAACTTATTGACGGCTCAAGGCTTGTTCATTGATGGCAAATCTTTAATCGACGCTAATCCGGGTTTGACCGACTTAGCAAACATGATCAATACATTTGCTAATGCTCCTTTTGTCTACCTACCTATTTTATTAGCATTTTCAGCGAGTAAGAAGTTTGGTGGTAACCCATACCTTGGCGCGGCTCTAGGTATGTTGATGGTTCACCCAGACTTGCTTAACGGCTGGGGCTTCGGTGGCGCATCGGTTTCGGGCAGTATTCCAGTTTGGAACATTTTAGGTTTCGAAATCGAGAAAGTGGGCTATCAAGGTTCAGTACTGCCCGTTCTTGTTTCTGCGTTTATTCTAGCGAAAGTTGAGCTTGGCCTACGTAAAGTTATTCCTTCGGTTCTGGATAACTTGCTAACGCCGCTACTGGCTATTTTCGTGACTGGCCTTCTGACATTTACGGTTGTGGGTCCATTTACACGTGATATCGGTTTCTTACTGGGTGACGGTCTTAACTGGCTATACAACAGCGCTGGCTTCATTGGTGGTGCGGTATTTGGTTTAATTTATGCGCCGTTCGTTATTACTGGTATGCACCATAGCTTTATTGCTATTGAAACTCAGCTGCTTGCGGATATCGCAACGACTGGCGGTACGTTCATCTTCCCTATCGCGGCGATGTCTAACGTGTCACAAGGTGCAGCGGCACTGGCGGTTGGTTTCATGAGTAAAGATAAGAAAATGAAAGGTATCGCGATTCCTTCTGGTGTGACTGGCTTGCTTGGTATTACTGAACCTGCAATGTTCGGCGTGAACTTGAAGCTTCGCTACCCATTCATTGCTGCGGTTTGTGCAGCTGCGGTTTCAAGCGCGTTTATCACTATGTTCAATGTGAAAGCACAAGCACTGGGTGCGGCGGGTATTCCTGGCATCATCTCAATATCACCAGAAAAAATTGGCTACTACGTGGTAGGTATGATTATCGCGTTCGTGACTGCCTTTGCTTTGACCGTTATTTTAGGTCTGCGTGAGCGCAGCAAGCAAAACATTAAAGCAACAGCTTAACGTTTCTCCCTAGAAGTGAAGCCCCCCTTTTCACTTCATTTCCTAAGCTTTGGGGTGCTAGCTAGGTGATTTGGCTTAGCTAGCCTTTTTATATTTTTACATGACAGCGTGAAGTGTCACCTTGCTTTTGGTTGCTACTGCTTTCGATTGCCATCGCTTTCGGTTGTCATGATTTTCAGTTTTAAGGTAAGAAAGATGAATCAAGTTTGGGTAACTGGAGACGCCGTCGTCGACCTCATTCCGGAGACTGACGCGACATTATTGAAATGTCCGGGCGGTGCGCCTGCCAATGTCGCGGTAGCGATTTCTCGCCTTTTAGGCAAAAGCGCATTTTTTGGCCGAGTGGGTAACGATCCATTTGGCACTTTTATGGAAGTGACTCTGCAAAAGGAAGGTGTGAATACCGAGCGTTTGGTGAAGGACCCTGAACAACGCACATCAACCGTGGTGGTTGATCTTGATGACCAAGGCGAGCGCAGTTTTACGTTTATGGTTAAGCCAAGTGCCGACCAGTTTATGTCTGTTGAAGACATTCCCGAATGTAAGAAAAACGAGTGGCTACACGTCTGCTCAATCTCTTTGGCTAATGAACCAAGCCGAAGCAGCACTTTTGAAGCAATCCGACGTATGAAAGCCGCGGGCGGTTACATCAGCTTCGATCCAAACCTTCGTGATGAAGTGTGGCAAAACCCATCTGAAATTAAGTCTGTGGTCATGAAAGCGGTTGAATTGGCTGATGTGGTTAAATTCTCAGAAGAAGAACTGGATTTCCTAACCGATTCAACTTCGGTGGAACAAGGTTTGGCTAACATTGCAGATCTTAACAACACGCTTGTTTTGGTTACGCAGGGCGCGAAAGGCGTTTGGCGAGTATTTGAAAACCAAGGTGTGTTGATTTCAGGTCGCTCAGTGACGCCTGTGGATACCACAGGCGCAGGCGATGCTTTTGTTGGCGGCTTACTTGCAAAGCTTTCTCAACATGAAGAGTGGAATAATCAACAAGTCGTTGACTCTGCAATCCAGTGGGCAAATGGCTGTGGTGCATTGGCAACCACGCAAAAAGGCGCGATGACCGCACTTCCCACGCAAGAGGCTCTCACTCAGTTTATTCAAAAAGACTCTTCAAATACGAATGCCGTAGAGGAGAGTGTATGAGTTTGAATTCGAACTGGACAGTAGAGCAAAGGTACTGTCGCGTAGAGCAGATTTCTCAAGACAGTATGGATGCGATGGTAAAACAGCGTAAGCAAGATTCTGGATACCCTAGTTACCATATTGCTCCCAAATTTGGCTTGCTGAATGACCCGAATGGTTTGTGTTACTTCAACGGCGAGCATCATATTTTTTACCAATGGACGCCGGTTGGCCCTGTTCATGGCATGAAGTATTGGTATCACCTGTCTACAAAAGATTTTGTTCACTTCGAAGACCATGGCATTGGACTGCATCCAGATCAAGATTACGATTCTCATGGGGTTTATTCTGGTGGAGCTCTCGTTGAAAACGACGAAGCTATTTTATTCTTCACGGGAAATCATCGTGATGAAAACTGGGAAAGGTCCTCAACTCAGTGTGTTGCAAAGATGTCCGTCAAAGGGCAAATAGAAAAGCATGGTGTGGTTATCGAAAATGAACACTACACAGAACATTTCCGCGACCCAAAAGTGTGGAAGGACGGTGACGATTACTTGATGGTTGTTGGGGCTCAGACCCAAGAAAAACGTGGTTCAATGGCGCTGTACAGAAGTCGTGATCTCATGAACTGGCAGCATAAAGGTTCTATTCAAACTCGTTACAACAATCTTGGCTATATGTGGGAATGCCCTGACTTTTTCGAGATAGATACCCAGTCAGTGATGTTGTTTTCTCCACAAGGTGTCTCTAGCGATAATCCGTACGATTTTAAAAATATTTACTCAGTGGCTTACATTGTTGGTGATTGTTTGAATTTAGATTCGATGGAATTTGAAAACCATCAAGATATCGCGCAGCCTGATTACGGATTTGATTTTTACGCACCTCAGACTTACTTAGACGATTCCGGTCGCCGGATCTTGATTGCTTGGGTAGGCCTTCCTGATATCGACGCTCCATCTGTAGCGCACCAATGGGCGGGTATGTTGTCATTACCTCGTGAGTTGAAAATCCAAGATGGTTATCTTGTTCAATCTGCTTTACCTGAATCGAAAGCGCTGCAGGGTGAGGCTGTGGTGGTTGAGAACACTCTTGAACTGAATACAACCAGCTTCATGATTGAGATCGAAACAGGTGCGGACAAGTTTGAGTTTACGCTTGCCAATGCCGCGGGCGAGAATATCGTGTTCAGTGCCACAGAGACGGAATTCATGCTTGATCGCAGTAAGATGTCTCAACTTTACGCGGAAGAGTTTGGCTGTGTGAGAAAAGCGCCGAGGTTAAGTGTTGAGCAAACTATCGAAGTTTATGTCGATAAATCGGTGATCGAAATTTTTATCAATGGCGGTAAACATACAATGACCAGTCGTTTCTTCATCGATGATTTGAAGTTGTTGTCGATTGCCGGTGACATGGAAGCCGTTTATCACTCGATGAGTTCAATTAAAGGGTTGGATGAATAGTCCTCTTTCATTTCAGTTACAAAAGCCGCTGTTTACCAGCGGCCTTTTTAAGCTTGTGAACTTCATATTTTAAGCGAGTTGACCGGCTTCATCCTCTTCAACCACATCGGTTTCCAAGCTTGCTTCTGCTAACCATTTTTGTATTGAAGGGCTGTTAAGCACGCGTTGTTGATACTGTGATGCCTTTTCGGAAAGTTGTATTCCATAGGTTTCTACACGTAAAGCCACAGGTGCAAACATCGCATCGGCAATCGACCATTCACCAAACAACCATTCCTCTGGGTATTGTTCCATTTGTGCAGACCATATTGCATCGATACGAGCGATGTCTTTCAGTGCATCTTCACTCAAAACGAGCTTTCTTTTAGCTCGGCAGTTCATCGGCATTTCATTTCTGACGGAAAAAAAACCAGAATGCATCTCGGCAGAAATTGCTCGGGCATGGGCGCGCTCTGCAACTGAATTAGGCCATGCCGCGCCGTTCAAATGTGCGTCGTTGACGTATTCAAGAATGGCCAACGAATCCCAGACGGCAATATCACCATCGACTAAGGTTGGAACTTTGGCCGTTGGTGTAACGGCAGCCAACGTATCGTAGAAATCAGAGGTAAAAAGTTTAAGCTTGATGATGTCTGTATTCAGGTTGTAGTTATCAAATATCAGCCATGCTCGTAATGACCAAGTTGAGTAATTCTGGTTTCCAATATAAAGCTGCATAGGTGCTTCCTTGCGTTTGGTGAGTATGTTTTGAGCTTAGGGGATTGTATTACGGAGCACTAACGGATAATTTTGATGGAATACATTAATAAAAGCGATGGGTGGTGAGTTCAATATGGATATTGATGCGTTGCGAGGCTTTCTCGCTTTTGTGGAAACCAGCAGCTTCACGCGAGCCGCGAAACAGATCAACCGCACCCAATCGGCATTCAGTGCTCAGATGCGTAAGTTGGAAGAAGAACTTAATGTAACTCTTTTTCAAAAAGAAGGACGCAATCTTGTGCTCACTGAAGCGGGCTTAGCGCTACGTTCTCACGCGGAGCAATTGGTTGCCCTCCACAATTCGGCCCTGAAACAGGTAAAGCGATATGGGGACAAACAGCCGCTTCGGTTAGGTTGCCCAGAAGATTACAACGACACCATTCTTCCGAAAGTGATTCGACTGTTGCAGCAAGCAGAACCCACCTGTTCTATTCAAGTATTCAGCCTACCAAGTATTACGCTCAGAGAGTGGCTAGATGATGGCCGATTAGATGCAGCGATTGTCACCCGAGCGCCTGACAGCGAAGAGGGATATTGGCTGACTCATGATGTCGGAGTTTGGATTAGTAGCCCTGAGTTTGCGTTTGATGACGTTAGGCCAGTTCCATTGGCGCTGTTTCAGACTGATTGTAAGTATCACGCGGCGGCGGTGAACGGTTTAACCAAGCAAGGTACGTCTTACCAACTGTTGGCATGCAGTAATACTGCTTCGGCGCAGCGTGCAATCGTGAAGGCCGGTTTAGCTATTGGGGCGATGGGTAAGCTCAGTGTTACCCCTGATTTGAAGATCCTTGAAGACATGCCTCCACTGCCTTCGGTGGACATTGTGCTTATTCTCGCCAGTAAACCTCACCCAGTATTGGATAAAGAAGTGCTCAATCAACTTGTCGAGTTGGGAACTAATTAGATTTCTTCTTTGATGGCCTGACATGCCGAGATAAGACCCGACTATTTTCTTGCTTTACCTCAGTCAGTTTTCGCCATGACCATAAACGTACCCGTGCCTCTTTTGCGCTGGTTTCGAGATCTATGACAGGATTGAGGTAAGGAGAGTTAGGTTCAAATTTATGCATCATCATTTCCATCGGCGTCATCTTCCAGGGCTCAAATAATAATGGCGTCGGAACCTCTGAGAGTTCTGGAACCCATTTTCGAATAAAATCACCATCGGGGTCGTGTTCTTGTGCTTGCTTCGTTGGGTTATAAATTCTTATGGTATTGATTCCAGTTACTCCAGCTTGCATTTGAAACTGCGGATAATGAATACCGGGTTCGAAATCGAGGAAGAGTTGCGCTAAATGAGTCACGCCATTTCGCCAGTCCATATTCATGTGGTGAGTGAGAAAGCTCACTAACATCGAACGCATCCGAAAGTTGATATACCCCGTGTGATGCAAACAACGCATGCAGGCATCGACCAATGGCACTCCCGTTAAACCGAGTTTCCATGCTTTTAATCGTGTTGGGTCGTTTACCGTTTCATTGTACAACAGCGCCTCATAGGCGAAATTTACACAGCGAAATTCCATGTCACATTCAGATTCAAACTTCTGCATGAAATGACAGTGCCAATGAAGCCTTGAAGAGAGAGCGATGAGGCTACGACGAAAGCCTGCGACCTGCCAGTGTTCCAACAGATGTTGATAAACTTCACGCAGCGAAATGTTACCCCAAGCCAAATACGGGGACAGGCGAGTGCAAGCATGTCTCGATGCTTCTGGGCTTGAGATACTGCGGTAGTAATCGCGACCTCGTCGCTGAAAGAAGTCATGCAAGGTTGCCCATGCCAACGTACTGCCGCCCGTTTGTATACCATTGCTTTTGGTTAACCAGGCTTCTGGAGGCACTATTGCTAACCCAAGCTCATTAGCATCCAGAGTATGCAATGATTCTGTTGTCAATTTGGTTTGGATTATGGGGGCGCGCATGACACTGTTCCAGTGTTTATCCCAACCGATTCGGTCTTTCGCCCCTCTGACGACAGCGCCCTGAGCAGACTCTTGCCAATAGATGTTGTGTTCTTGAAACCAGTCAGAAATTTGCTTGTCACGATCGAAAGTACAATTTAAGCCTACCTCTTGATGGGAGAATACATTTTGGATGTGGTAACGAGATTGGACCGCTTCGAAGCAGTCGATAGCGTTACCATAGAGTATTGATACTTGATGTCCATGCTCGCTCAATGACAGGTTCATGCATTGGAGCGATTGCCAAATAAATCTCCAGTGCCGTTCTGAATAATGCGCATTGTCTAACAGCATGGGCTCAAAGATGTAAAGTAATACCGTTGGGTGTTGCTCTGATAAAGCCTGCTGCAATGGCTCGTGATCGGTAAGGCGTAAATCTCGTTTTAGCCACACTATGTTAATTGTTTGCATCTGAACCCTCTGTCGTTTTGAAGCATTACGTAGCAGAGGTCAAAATTTCTCACTAGATGTGCAATTTTTTATTGCTAAGAAAAGCCACAAATAAGAGTGTCGGGTACTTATTGTTTATTAATAATCCCTAAGCTCTTCAGTTTTCGATAAATAGTGTTGCGGCTGATGCCGAGTATTCGTGATGTCTTGCTGATATTTCCTTGGTTGGCTTGATAGGTTTGTAGCAAAGTATCTTCAACGGTGCTTTTTAAATCTGACTTTGGCGTACTTTCGATGGTGTTAAGCGCCATGGGCTTATGATGATTATCTTCTGTCAGCGATGTCAGCGATGTCAGCTGTTGAGCAAGATGGCTCGGTACATGTTCTAGTGTGAGTTGTGCTTCCTCACCGGCGAGTAGGGCAGCGACTTTAAGTAAGTTGTCTAACTCGCGGATATTGCCAGGCCAAGAATAGGCGCATAACAAACTCATCAAATGTGGGCAGATTGCTTGTTGGTTTTCAGCGTATTTATTATGAATGTTTTCGATTAAGGCTTGTTTGTCTTGTCTGTGTTGTAGGCTTGGTAAAGTGAAGGCTAAGCCGTTCAAGCGATAATAAAGATCTTGTCGAAATTCTCCGGTTGTGACTAGCTGCTCTAAGTTTTTATGAGTCGCGGCGATGATCTGACAATCTACTTGATAGCTTTGGTTTGAACCCACAGGCACTACAGATTTGTCTTGCAGAACATGCAGCAATCGACACTGAGCTTCCAAAGGCATGTCGGCAATTTCATCTAGAAACAGGATTCCCTTATCTGCTTGGCGGATCTTACCTTGGAATCCTTTGTGGCTTGCGCCAGTAAACGCGCCTGGTGCGTAACCAAACAGTTCGGATTCGATAAGATCTTTCGGTAGCGCACCGCAATTCACTGCAACTAAGGGCGACGATTTACGCTGGCTTTGCTTGTGTAATGCTTTAACAAATTCGCCTTTTCCAACGCCCGTTTCTCCTAAGATTAGGAGGCTGATCCCTTTGTCGATTACCTTATTGGCTTGCTGCCAAGCATGTTCAATTTGTTGCTCGCCATGGTGCAAATCGCACGATGCCGAAATAGAGCGAGTGCGTTTTGCGGTTGGCTGCTTGAGATGCTGTTTTTCAAATACGAATGGCGTATCTAATGAGGTTCGGTTGAAAAGAGTGTCGATGCATTCACCAACGATCGAGGTTTGATCCAGTAGTTGAGAGGCAACCTGATTGTGCGCTAGTACTTCGCCAGCTTCGTTTGCTATCACAATTCCTTGCCAACCACTGTGCAGCAACGATTTCTCACATGCGAGGTCAATACGAGTCGAGCCTTGTGGGATATGGCTCAAAAGTTGGTTTTCAATAAGCTGAACCATATTTTGTACCAGCAATTGCACCGAACTGTCGTGCTGTTGCTGCTCGCTGGTAATGTCTAATACGCCAACCATTTGACCTTGATGATTGAACACCGGACTTGCTGAACAACTGATAAATCGATGCTGGTGGATGAAGTGCTGTTCGCCAATGATAGTTACTGGCTTGGCTTCTACAATCGCAGTGCCTATTGCGTTAGTGCCTTTAAGTTGTTCCTGCCAACACGCTCCTGAGCTGAGTGCTATAGAAGTTAGTTTCTCTTTAAACCGCTCTTGTCCCCAGCTCGCCAGAATCACCCCTTCTATATCCGTCAGAATTAAGCGGCTGTCAGTACGAGCAAACATCTGATTGAACAAAGGCAGGGCATTACGTTCGACAATGTGGATCAAGTCAGATGATTGGTGACGTCGCTGCTTAAGAATGGATTGCGGCAGGCGAATGTCTTCGGGAAGTCGTCTCTGTTTTAGGCCTGCTTCTGTGCTGCGATGCCAAGAGGATGAAAGCCAATCTGATGTGTTTGCTTGTTGAAGGTGCATGACTGTTCCATGTCGTAACAGTGAGGGTGTACCAAATTGGAACAGTTGAACACTGGAGTGGTCTCCATACGTCCGTTCAATGCCAACTCACTTTAGGTTGTAAACGTTTGGTAATCATAGTTTTACATTTTATTAACAACAAGGTTTGAAGTTCTGGCGTGTGATTTGCGTTGTTACTGTTGTAAAGAAAACATGAAGTATCAGTGTTTTAAACAGGAAGTATAAATATGGTGACTCTCTTCTCACGAGAAAGCGCCGTGTATTTTCAACAACACAAGTTCAATAAAACAAATACAACATTGAATAATAAAATCAAAGAAGGATCGAACTATGATTTACGCACAGCCGGGTAGTGATAACGCAGTGGTGAACTTTAAAGCTCAATACGATAACTTTATTGGTGGTGAGTGGGTTAAGCCTGTGAGTGGCGAATATTTTGATAATATTTCTCCTGTTAACGGTCAGGCTTACTGTCAAGTGGCACGTTCAACAGAGGCGGATATTAGCTTAGCATTGGATGCCGCGCATGCTGCTCGTGCAAGTTGGGCTGCGACTAGCGTGACGGAGCGCTCAAACATCCTGCTTAAAATTGCCGATCGTATTGAAGCGAACCTAGAAGAAATTGCAGTTGCTGAAACGTGGGAAAACGGCAAGCCAGTTCGTGAAACGCTAGCGGCAGATATTCCTTTGGTTGTTGACCACTTTCGCTATTTTTCAGGTTGTATTCGAGCGCAAGAAGGCAGTGCAGCAGAGTTAGATTCAAACACAGCAAGCTACCATTTCCCAGAACCGATTGGTGTGGTGGGGCAGATTATTCCTTGGAACTTCCCGATTCTAATGGCGGCTTGGAAGCTAGCACCTGCGCTAGCGGCGGGTTGTTGTGTCGTGATGAAGCCAGCTGAGCAAACACCCACATCAATTTTGGTGATGATGGAGAAGATCGCCGATCTTCTACCTGCAGGTGTGGTCAACATTGTTAATGGTTTTGGTAGCGAAGCGGGTCAAGCACTGGCAACCAGTGATCGTTTGGCTAAATTGGCGTTTACTGGCTCAACTGAAGTTGGACATCATATTCTGAAATGTGCGGCTGAAAGCTTGATTCCTTCAACGGTTGAGCTTGGTGGTAAATCTCCAAATATCTATTTCCCAGATATCTTCAATCATGAAGACGATTACCTAGATAAGTGTGTCGAAGGCATGCTGCTTGCGTTCTTCAACCAAGGTGAAGTATGTACGTGTCCGTCGCGTGTTCTTATCCATGAATCGGTGTACGACAAGTTCATCGCCAAGGTGATCGAGCGTGCGCAAACCATCAAGCAAGGTAACCCATTGGATACCGATACTCAGGTGGGTGCGCAAGCTTCAAAAGAGCAGTTTGATAAGATTCTGAGCTATCTTGAGATAGGTCGCCAAGAGGGCGCTAAAGTGCTAACTGGTGGTGAAATTGCGCAACAACCTGATGATTTGGGGGACGGTTATTATATTCAACCAACCATGCTCGAAGGCAACAACAAGATGCGTGTCTTCCAAGAAGAGATCTTCGGCCCTGTTATCGCGGTAACCACTTTTAAAGACGAAGCGGAAGCACTAGAAATTGCCAATGATACCGAATATGGCTTGGGTGCAGGTGTGTGGACTCGAGATGCAAATCTAGCGTATCGCATGGGACGCAACATCGAAGCAGGTCGTATTTGGGTGAACTGCTACCACGCTTACCCAGCACACGCGGCGTTTGGTGGTTACAAGAAGTCGGGTATCGGTCGTGAGACGCACAAGATGATGCTCGATCATTACCAAAATACGAAGAATCTGTTGATTAGCTACGATACTAATCCGTTGGGCTTCTTCTAATACTGGTTTGTTTTAAAAGTATGAGAATGAATCATGGGTACAAAGAATAATTAACAACGCAGTTGGCTTATATTAAGAAAAACAAAAAGTGAAAGCAAAACGCCTAACTCATTTGAGTTGGGCGTTTTTATGCTTGAATCGTTCTAGCTTTGCGAAAAGAAGATCTCTGGCTTGTGGACAGGGCCATAGTTGCCTTCTAACTGAGTGAGCTCCAAACCTTGCTTTCCGATCAGAGTACCGACCAACTGGCGGTTAAACGGGTAGCTGTCGGGGTTGTTAATATATTCTTCAACATCAATCCATTTAGCTTCTGCAATTTCATCAGTGTCTTGAATCGAAATCTCTTGGGTTTGAGCGATAAGGTGACAAATAAAGTAGAGGTTCGATTTACCGAATTGATACGGGTGCCTTGTCGCCATGCCAACCACAGAAACGAATGTGGCTTCGATACCTGTCTCTTCCAATGTTTCTCGAATTACTGATTCTTCAATGCCTTCGCCCAACTCAATATGACCGCCAGGTAACTTGTAGCCAGTCATACCGTGCTCTTTGATCATCAGCACTTGGTTGTGTTCGTTAGTGATCAATGCGCCTGCACCCAAAGTGTGGGTGGGGATGAAAGGCACAAACTCTACAATCTCAGATTTATGGATCAGCGTAATCTCGTCTTCTAGACAGTTGTGAAATACAAAGCCAAGTTCAGTCGCCACCGGAATAAGGTGCGACAATGAAATAGGCAAGCTAATCCAAATGATGCCTTTGTTGTTCTGATTTGAAAATTCGGTGATCTCGCTGAGTTCGGCATTGAATGAATCAGCATCGTGAGGGGCTGTTGCTGGGTCAATGATGATGCCGTTAAATTTGTCGAGCGTAAATTCCACGGGTGATCCTTTATTATTTTTGATTTATTGGGAGTCGAGTATAGGTGGAGCTTATCTTATCTCAAGAGCTTATAAAACCTGCTCTGATTGTAGTATTTTTAAGAACACGGCAGTGGTGGAAAAGTGATGGAGAGTTTAAAGCGGGCGGCTTGAAAAAATTGCGCTAGAAACAAAAACTGCGCTTGGAAGCTTAAGCGCAGTTTTAGAATCGGGTCTATTTGAGTTCGACGCTAACGAATATAGTTTGCATCAATACTCACGTACCAGTGCTGAAGCTTGCCGTCAGATTTTTTGATCCATAAATCGTTGGTGTAGCTCTCGATCTTACCGTTAACCGTTAAATTGAACGTGTTTTCGTCGAATTCGCCAAGCTTCACGAACTGGTCTGTGGTAACTAGGAACGGGTCCATGTCGTCCACGCCAACCACATCTGAAATCACATAGTAGTGGTATGTCAGCGGCTTGCTCGCGTCATTCGGGTTGCTGCGGTACGCCACAAGCTTGAATGGTTCCGTTAATGGAACATCGAGCGTTTGCTTGTCCATGGTCGCTGGAATTGGAATAAACAGCCAAGCGGTAAACAGACCGCTCAATAAAACCATCAGGAAGAAAAGAATCTTAATTGCTTTCATAGCAACCTTCAAAATAGGTGATGTTGAAGGCGCTATGGTAACAGGTTTGATTTGCTGATTGTAAGAGTATGAATGAGTGAAAGTATCACCTGTCTGTTAGGAAGTTTGAATGAATTGACACACTGTTCATAAACCTTGGTTTACATTTATTTGTGCGAGTAATGAACAGTCATAAAAAAGCCCACACCTTACGGTTGCAAGGCGTGGGTTAAATAACGGTGATTACTTGTTTAGGTAAGCGGCATGGAACTCAATATGCTCATCAATAAAGCTAGAGATGAAGTAGTAGCTATGGTCGTAACCTGGCTGCATACGTAGTTCTAAATCGGCATTGGTTGTCTTTGCTGCTTCTACCAATTGCTCAGGCTTTAGCTGCTCAATTAGGAAGTTGTCCGCTTCTCCTTGGTCTACCAACATTGGCAGCTTAGTGCCTTTGGTTTTTAGAAGTTCAGAAGCGTCGTAGTGTTTCCACTCTTCAATATCTAAGCCTAGATATTGGTTGAATGCTTTCTGTCCCCAAGGGCATTGCATTGGGTTGGTGATTGGGCTGAATGCCGAGATAGAACGGTAGCTATCTTCGTTTTTAATGCCAATCGTTAAGGCACCGTGTCCGCCCATGCTGTGACCAGAAATCGATTTCACCGAAGTCACTGGGAAGAATGATTCAATCAGGGCTGGAAGCTCTGTTACCACGTAATCGTACATGTGGTAATGACTGTCCCATGGTGCTTGAGTGGCATTCACGTAGAAGCCTGCCCCTTGGCCTAAATCGTAGCTTGCGTTGTCGGCAACGCCTTCGCCGCGCGGACTAGTATCGGGCGCGACAATAGCAATACCTTGCTCAGCCGCGGCTTTGAAAGCACCGGCTTTTTGCATGAAGTTTTCATCGGTACAGGTTAAGCCTGATAACCAATACAAAACAGGAACTGGGTTTTCTTTGCTTGCGTTAGGTGGCAAGAAAATCGCAAAACGCATGTTGCAGTCAAGCGTTGCAGAAAAGTGGGTGTATTGTTTGTGCCAACCACCAGCAACCTTTGCTTGGCTAATGTTTTCGATTGTCATCTATTGTGCTCCGTTAGGTTGATGGTTTGGGAGTAAATTTGTCTATATCACTTAAAGTTTCACCACCCACCGGGCAGGAGGTGGTGAAGACAGTTTCGCTCTGATGTTTAAGTCAGAATTGTGGTCTCGACACCTAAGTGCCAAGACCGAGGGGTGTTACTTATCCATGTGTAGAACAGTACGGATAGATTCACCTTTGTGCATTAGGTCGAATGCTTCGTTTACGTCTTGCAGACCCATTGTGTGAGTGATGAACTCTTGAAGACCAAACTCACCTGCCATGTAACGGTTAACGATTTCTGGAAGCTCAGAGCGGCCTTTAACACCACCGAAAGCAGAACCACGCCATACACGACCAGTTACTAGTTGGAATGGACGAGTTGAGATCTCTTGACCTGCACCCGCAACACCAATGATTACTGATTCGCCCCAACCTTTGTGGCAGCACTCAAGTGCTTGACGCATTACGTTTACGTTACCGATACACTCGAAAGAGTACTCAACACCGCCGTCTGTCATCTCAACGATAACGTCTTGGATTGGCTTGTCGAATTTAGTTGGGTTGATGCAGTCAGTTGCGCCAAGCTGTTTAGCTAGCTCGAACTTGCTCTCGTTGATATCAACACCGATGATGCGGTTAGCACCAGCCATGCGAGCACCAATGATTGCAGAAAGACCGATACCGCCTAGGCCGAATACAGCAACGTTGTCGCCTTCTTCAACTTTAGCTGTGTTCAGTACCGCGCCCATACCTGTAGTTACACCACAACCTAGAAGGCAAACTTCTTCAAGTGGTGCTTCTTTGCTTACTTTCGCTAGAGAGATTTCTGGAAGTACCGTGTACTCAGAGAAAGTAGAGCAACCCATGTAATGGAAGATTGTTTCGCCATTGATAGAGAAGCGGCTTGTACCGTCTGGCATTAGGCCTTTACCTTGCGTTTCACGAACCGCTTGGCATAGGTTAGTTTTACCAGATTTACAGAACTTACATTCGCCACATTCAGCTGTGTAAAGTGGGATAACGTGGTCGCCAATCTCAACACTTGTCACGCCTTCGCCGATCATCTCAACGATACCGCCACCTTCGTGACCAAGGATTGAAGGGAAGATACCTTCTGGATCGTCACCTGATAATGTGAATGCGTCAGTGTGACAAACACCAGTAGCAACGATGCGAACTAGAACCTCACCAGCTTTAGGAAGTTGTACATCAACTTCTTCCATTTTTAGTGGCTCGCCAGCTGCCCATGCAACCATTGCTTTTGATTTGATATGAGTTTGACCAGGTTTAATTTCGATTGTCATTGGATGCTTCCTATATATGTCAGTACAGCGGATAACTGTGCAATTAGCTTCAACCCGTTAAGAGTAGTTGAGCTTAATTGTTTCCGCTCTCTCGTTTTGTTGGAGCTAGTATAGGTGTGAGTGCATGTTTTGATAATCCCCTTAAATAGAAAATGATTATTACGTATTTGTAATAGTTAGTATGAAGATCTGCTCTGTGTTCCCAGTAATTACTTTATTCAGATCGAGTCGGGTTTTGATGGAGGGCTACTTATCCAAATAGTCTGAATGCATAGTTATCATTGATGTTTTAGTGGTTGTGTTATGCCAGCTTATATATTAATAACTGATTCCTACGATAGAGTTATCAATACTTATAATCGTTACTAACTAATTGAATTTTAAGGATTGAAGCAAGGTCGCATAAGTGCTCTGTCTGCAACGTTTTGTAAGATATCCGAAACAATAATGTCATTTTTCTCACCTAATCTCCTCGCCAAATTTTTAGTTCTAACTTTTTGGGAAGAGAAAATGAAAAAGAGTACATTGACCGTACTGTCAGGCTTGATAGCAGCCACACTGGTTGGTTGCAATTCGAATTCGCCAAGTGATAGTTCACCAGGTGATGACAACGGTAATCTAGAGAGCGCAGTACAAGTCGCATTCATGCCAGATATCCACTTCCATGATGTTTACGGTAAATTTGAAGACGGTTCGTTCGCAGGACTCTACAACTCGGATAGTCGTGAGTATGCGACAATTCGAACGATGGAATCTCAAATGAACTCTACTCGTCTTTTCAATGAAAACTACTTTGCGATGATAGCGGGACTTGATGATGTGGTTGCGCGTGGTGTGAAGTATGTGGCCTTGCCAGGTGACTTTAGTGATGACGGGCAGCCAGTCCATATGCGTGGTTTGGTTAGTATTTTTGACCATTACCGTGATACACACGGCCTTGAATTTTTCGCAGCACCTGGTAACCACGATCCAGTGCGTCCATTTACAATTCCCGCAGGTAAATCTGATTACCTAGGAGAAGGTGGTAAAGAACAACGCATCTTCAGCCTTGGTAAAGAAGAGTGTGTTGGTTATGACGATGAGTGGACAACTATTCCAGGCCAAGGTGACAGCTTAGACACGATTTGTACTGAAGAAGTACGTGAGTGGGGCTATGAAGAGATCATGAGTATCCTTGGTACTCACGGCTTCTACCCTCAACAAGATTACCTCTACTTTGAAACCCCTTACAGCACCGACCAAGCTCGAACTAATTACAGCTATGATTTAGCGAAAGAAGAAGCGGCCTTTGATAAACGCATGTATGAGATCTGTTACGAAGGCACAGGTGGCAGTTACAAAGAAAATGGTTACACAAGTTGTTCTGAAGTGCCGGATACCAGTTACTTAGTAGAGCCAGTGAAAGGACTTTGGTTGTTGGCGATCGACGCGAACGTTTATCGCCCGAAAGAAAACTCGTCTGATAATTCTGTCGATGGTGGCACGTTTGACGGTTCAAGCAACGCTGGTTACAACATGATGCTGACTCACAAAGAGCATGTGATCGATTGGATCTCTGATGTGGTAAAGGCGGCGAAAGAGCAGAACAAGACGCTGGTTTCCTTCTC
This sequence comes from Vibrio sp. PSi01, assembly GCF_054960695.1. NCBI lineage: Bacteria > Pseudomonadati > Pseudomonadota > Gammaproteobacteria > Vibrionales > Vibrionaceae > Vibrio > Vibrio sp. PSi01. The sequence continues at coordinate 90,809 of NZ_JBHNYN010000009.1, read as the reverse complement.
GCACTTCCCGATGACCGATTTCTATAACGGCGCTTCTGAAGAGATTGAAGACTTGTTTGGTGAAGGTAGCCACCAACTTGCACGTGAGCCTGACGACAATACCAGCCGCGCATTGGCAGCGACTGGCTTAAATATCCACGTTGGCGGTCACATGCACTTTAACGATACAGGTAAGAAGAGCTTCAATATTGATGGCGTTCAGCACACCCTTTTTAATATCCAAGCACCATCGCTAGCGGGTTATGTTCCTGCATATAAGCTCTTAAATATTCGCCCAGATAATCAGATCGAAGTTGAGACAGTAATTATCGACCAAGTGGCACGTTACAACGAGTTATTCAGTCACTATGAAGAAGAGCATGAGTACCTTACTCAAGCTGCAGTCGGAGACCCAGAAGCACAAGCGAAAATCTGGAACAAAGACATTTTGGATTCAGAAAACTACTACGAACTGACTGATTGGCACATCCGTGAACTAACGCGTCTGCGTTTCCTTCCGGGTGACTGGCCGCTAGAGATGCGCGCTATGATCATGGAAATGAACGGTGAAGAGATGATGATTATGTCTCAGCTACAAACCAACTTCACGGTCTGTCAGCTAGCGAACAAACTCGGCTACGACGTAGGTACTTGTGTTGAAAATGGTGTGGATGACTACGAGCAATTCCAACGAGATTGGGAGACAGCTAAGGTTGTTGCTCAAAAGCTGGCTTCTTTAGAAGGACTAGAATTAGCTGATTTTGCAGAGTGGAGCGGTGAGCTACTAGCGACAGATTTCTACCGACTACGTAATGCAGACGAACTGGCATTCCGTGATATCGGTGAAACACAACTTCGCCAATACGAGTTGCTAAGCCGAGAGCTTTCAGAATTTGATGGTACGGTGGATTCTGAACTGGGTGACCTTGGCCAATATACCGTGGGAGAGGTATTCCGCTCTCGTTTTGGTAGCTTGTTTGTCATTCTTGAAAAATTCGCAACAGGCCAAGCGAGTGACCACTTCTTGATTGATATCGACCAGCAAACACTGACCGATCTGAAAGGTGAAGTGAAGCGCGATATTCTTAGAGGCTCTACGACAGTAAACTAAACGTTGCAGCTTTGCTTTTTTAAAGACTAAGTGTCTTGATATCTCGATTAAAAAGAGCCTGTTAGCCATGAGTTAGCGGGTTCTTTTGTTTTTAAATGAATGAGTGGGTTGGGACTTATTCATTGGTTTTCTGGTTAAGCTCTCTTAGGGTATGTCATAATAATTACTTACTGAAAAACACATGAATTAGACATAAAACTACAATATTCTAGCCGCCGAATTTAATGTTGTGGACCTAAACATGCTTTTATCTCTCCCACCGCCAGTGATGCTGTCACTCGCCATCGTGCTTGAAGTTGTCGCGACTTCTCTATTGCCTAAAACGCAACAGTTTACTTATTTACCGGCTACTGCCGCAGTATTGGCTAGCTACGGCTGTGCCTTTTATCTGTTGTCTTTAACAGTGCAAACCATGTCTTTGGGTGTGGCGTATGCGATTTGGTGTGGGGCAGGGATCGTGCTGGTCGCAGCTCTGTCTTGGCTGGTCTACGGACAAAAACTCGATATCTTCGCGATCATTGGCATCGCTTTGATTTTATCTGGCGTAGTGATTATCAACCTGTTTTCATCGTCTGTGAGCCACTGAGCAAGGTCTAGCTCGCGTTTCTTGTGTTTTGAGCATGGATCGAACCATTTGGTGGAGCGTTGCATACCTCTCCCTTTCTAAGGTAAATAGTACTCGATTACATGTCAGTGGATTCCTGTATCAGCGTCAGCTTTTTGGGGTTAAAATGCCTTTTGGTATATGCGATAAAGTTGTAAATACTTCCGGCCTTGCTGCAGTGACTCCCCAACTTAAACTAAAAGACTTACTATGAATTTTGATATCAATGCACTGAAACACCACCAACTGGTCGAAGATGGTCAACTAGAGGGGTGTTACATTCATCAGCCTGTTAAAGGCAGTCAACAAGATGACAAAGCCGTGTTAGCAGAGCGTGTAGCGCTGGAAAATATGGGATATAAGGTGGTGCAAGTTCAAGCGAAAGGCGGGACAACAACGTTTGCCGAGGCGATGCAAAAGTTTGCGAAGAAGACGGGGCACCAGACCAAAGAGTAAGCGAATGGGGTAGGGGGTTATAAAACTCGCTTACCCCTATCGAACCTCTCAATCGGTGTTATTCATGTTGACAAAGCTCTGTCCAACAATGGTTTAGGTCAAAAATCAAACCGATACTGCTTATCCACGATGGCACCCCCTCCAAGCATGCATCGAAAAGAGTCGATAATCATGATGAGGAGCACACCATGCTTGTTGTGCTCAGAGCAGGCTTTCAGTGGGGTGCGTCTAGTGCTAATGCTATTTGTAGCTCTGTGCATCATCATCTTCAAGATTGGTGTTACAGCTTATCAACCGTCATATGCGCTCGCATGGGAATTGTTCTAGATAATGGTTCTATTGCGTGAATATCTAAATTTGCCACAGATGCGTATTTTTCTTTTATCTTCCTGACATTAAAAGGAGTACATAGCTGATCTTCATAGCGAGTTGGACGTATAGGCCAACTAAAAAGGAAGAAAATAATATGGCTACAGTCTATGTAAGCATCGGAAGCAACATTAACCGCGAACATCACATCACAGAATCTCTTAAGGCATTAAGTCACCTCTTTGCACCCCTACACATTTCTAATTTCTACGATTGCGAGCCTGTTGGTTTTGAAGGGGATAATTTCCTAAATCTAGTCGTTGGATTCGAATGTGACTTCTCTGTCGCAGAACTGGTTAAGGTTCTACATCAAATTGAAATAGAGAATGATCGTAAGCGTCAGACTAAAGCGTATGCTTCACGTACGATGGATATCGATATACTTCTTTATGGCAATCAAGTGGGCATGATCGACGGGGTAGAACTGCCTAGAGGCGAAATCACCGAATACGCTTTTGTGCTCAGGCCGTTAGTCGATATTGCCGCGCAAACACTTCACCCCACTCTAGACATTTCGTTTCAACAGATCTGGAAAAATTTTGACCAGTTAAGTCAGAAAACTAAACCCATCCCTTTTGATCTCAGTTTCATTAAGCCCTTGCAACGACTGCAAAATGAATGACTGAAATTGTAATCGCTCGCGTTCTAATGATCTTTTCTTAAAACATGCACGTAACTGACTTCACTTTCTAAGGATTGGACACTGTTATGAATCACAACGCTATCATTACCATCACAAATCTCAGATTAAGAACCTTCATCGGCTTTAACGAAGAAGAAAAAACCAAGCAGCAAGACATCGTCATCAATGCAGAAATCCATTACCCCGCTAATAAACTTTGTCTCTCTGATGATGTGGACAATGCTCTCAACTACAAAAATATCTGCAAAAAAATTATTCAACACGTCGAATCAGGAAGATTTCTGCTTCTTGAAAAGTTAACAAGCGACGTACTCGGCATTTGTATCGACCATCCATGGGTTCAATACGCTCAAGTGAGAATTGACAAGCCTCATGCTCTGCGTTTTGCCGACTCTGTTTCGCTCACCCTGAGCTATGAAGCAGATAACGACAATAATTCATAAGGAGTGAGTCATGTTAAATACGGAAGCCGAAAAAGTAAGAGAAGCTTTGCTCGAAAAAGGACTTGAAACCCCGATGATACCGAGCGAAATGAATCCTGATCAGAAGTACAACTGCATTAAAGGACTTTTAACGGAAGTTGTCAGTACGCTTGGGTTGGATCTAACCGATGACAGTCTCGCTGAAACACCCCATCGCATTGCAAAGATGTACGTTCATGAGATATTTTCAGGTCTAGATTATGATAACTTTCCAAAAATCAGTGTGATAGACAACAAAATGTCGGTTGATGAAATGGTCAAGGTATCGAATATAGATTTAACTTCGACGTGCGAACATCACTTCATTACCATCGATGGTTTAGCAGAAGTGGCCTATATCCCTGAAAACAAGATTCTTGGGCTGTCTAAAATAAACCGCATTGTACGATTCTTTGCTCAGCGCCCTCAGGTCCAAGAGCGCCTTACCCAGCAAATTTTGGTCGCGATACAGACTCTAGTTGAAACAGAAAACGTGGCCGTGACGATTAAAGCAACCCATTATTGCGTTAAATCTAGAGGTGTCATGGACGCCAACTCTGAAACTTCAACAACCGCTCTCGGTGGTATCTTCAAAACTAACCCTCAAACCAGAGCTGAGTTTTTACGATGAGTGAAACCATACTAATAACTGGCGTTGGAAAACGTCTAGGCTTCGCTTTGGCGCAGCAACTTCTAGCGGAAGGGTACAAAGTGGTTGGCACCTACCGCAGCCACTATCCCCAATTACAGCTATTGCGAGACAACGGGGCAGACTTGCAACAGGTAGACTTTTATCAACAAAGTAGCTTAGAGGGCTTTCTTGACTACGTTAGTCAAGAATACAAGGTAATTCGAGCCATCATACACAACGCTTCCGACTGGAAGCCTGAGAACAAGAAAGATCCAAGTGAAAATGCATCACAAATCATGCACCAGATGATGACGATTCACGCCACCGTGCCTTATCTGATCAACTTAACACTCAAAGACCAACTGATGTCTGACGATCACACTTCAGACATCATTCACATCAGTGATTACGTTGCGGAAAAAGGCAGTAAAAAACACATTGCCTACGCTGCTAGTAAAGCAGCGCTCAACAACCTGACGCTATCGTTTTCTGCAATGCTGGCTCCCAAGGTGAAAGTAAATACCGTTTCTCCAGCTATGATTAAGTTTAATGAAAATGACGATGAGGCGTACAAAACCAAAGCTCTGAAAAAAGCTCTGATTCCGGCCGAGGCAGGCTTTGAAGAAGTGATAGATGGTATTAAGTTTGTTCTGGCTAGTCATTATATGACAGGAAGGACTTTGCACCTTGATGGCGGCAGGCATTTGAAGTGACCCCTTTGTAGTAAGAGCTTGTGGAAGCACAGTCAATGGAACTATCTAAACCGCTTCTGATCCAATTATTGTTAGTGCTAATTTTTATTTATAGGCTGTTAATTCAGGCATTCAATCCCAGAGCTAATATGAAGATGAATAGGGTACTACGCTCACTTTATCCTTATACGGTGTATTCGAATAATTAGGATAATTATAAGCGAGCGTATGACTACTCATCTTCGTTCTTAACAAGAACCACATGTTTGGGCAGGTGACTTTTGTATTGCTAGTGGCTACATCCCATAGCGGAACTTTTTACCTATATTGATCATATCGCGATGCACTGGAGCTAGTGCATTAGCGTAGGCAGCTAGTAGCTTCATGGTATATTCGCTGCGGTCATGCAGATTCAGGTCGGTACATTCGTGTTCAGTTGTCAGAATATCTTCGCAGTTACGAAACATCAGATGATCAGGCAGAAAACACACATGATTGTTTTTATTACCCGTCATCCGTAATTCACTGATCGGGTAGACACCATTTACGCTCGCTGAAACGCTCACCAGCAGCGCTGCTTTATGAGCCAGTTCCTCGTCAGTGGTCAGCATCAAAAAGTTCTTTAATGCCGGCGTTGCCATTCCATGCCATTCTGGGGTAATAAAAATGAACGCGTCCGATTTCTTAAGGATTTGAGCGACAGGTTTCCATTGTTTCCACTCCTCACTGTCTTGCCATACTCCTTCATTCCAAAACGGTAGATTCAGTTGGTGTAAATCGAGAACGGTTGCCTTGTCAAAATGAGGCTCAGCCAGTGTTTGTAGGTAATAGGCAACATTTAGGCTCTGAGAATGCGCTCTTTGACTTCCTGATACGATTGTAATATTCATATTAATTCCTTTTTACGGTCTGAAATTGTGTTAGTTGATTGGTTTGATGGTGAGCGAGGCGTAGCCAGCACAATTGAAAATAGAATTACAGAGGCACCAAGTAATTGGGGCCAGGTCAGTGTTTGATTTAGGATTAGATATCCAAGAAAACAGGCAGAAACACTGCTTAGAAATCCGAGAAAAGAGACGGTCACCGGAGGCAGTTTCTCGATACCGCGAAACCACAGAAAGTAACCCAAAACGGCACCAATCAGGCTTAGGTATCCATAGCCTAGGTAGTTGATTGACGTAAGTTGGTTTGGAACGCCTTCTAGCCAAAGCGAGACTGGTAGCAAAATGATGCCGCCAAATAACAATTGCCAACCTGTAAACCCAAGCATCGTCATGCCCGTAGGACGTCCCCATTTTTTTGTCAGCACCACGCCTAAAGCCATGCTCAGCGTTCCAAGTATGGCGGTAGCCACACCTTCAATATTGATTTCGGCTGAGCTGTTAAGCACTAGCAGGCCTACGCCGAGAATTCCCAACACACTAGCGGTCAGTTGTTGTGAAGAGAAGTTGGCACTCAATAGGTACCAACTCATGATCATTACAATCACCGGCTGAATAGACATCACCATCGATGCCATGCCACCCGGTAGGTAGGTTGCCGCGAAAAATAAGCAATAGAAAAATAGCCCGATGTTCAGAAAACCTAGCACTGCCATACGGAGCCACCACAATCCAGTTAGCCCCGTTCGGCTAATAAGCACAAGCAATATACCAGCAGGAAGCGAACGGATTGTTGAAGCAATAAGCGGACTTTCTGGAGGTAGCGCTTCCGTTGTGACTATATAGGTACTGCCCCAGATAATAGGTGCAATTGCGGTTAACGCTATTGTCTTAACTTGTTGAATCCTGTTCATAACTCTCCTTAACTGACTAGTTATTACTTTAATAAAAGTATCTTTTACAAAAGATACTTTTATTAAAGTAATGGAAGCCTAATCTTTAATCAAGTATATTTTTGAAAAGATATTTACTTGAGAGATAAAAATGACATCAGATAAAGTTGATAAAATTCTTGCTCAATGGCTTGCAGTCAGGCCGGATCTGGATTGCTCAGCAATGGGTGTTGTCGGGCGATTACGTCGAACCAGTGGTATATGGAAGAAGAATTTGGAGTCGGTTTTTCAAGAACATGGGCTGAGTAGTATTGAGTTTGATATTTTGGCTACTATGCGCCGCAGCGATACTGTGGTCACTCCTACTGAGCTGTATCAAACTCTGATGCTTTCGTCTGGTGCGGTCAGTACACGTATTGAACAGTTGGTAAAACGTGGTTTTGTCCAACGTATTGCCAGTGAAGAAGACAGACGCAGCTGTAAAGTTACCCTGACTCAAAAGGGAGTTGAGTTGGTGGACACAGCATTAAATGCACATGTTGCTAATATGGATAACATGCTGAGCGTACTTAGTAGCCAAGAACAAGATCAGTTGGCAAGTTTGTTGAGAAAGATACTGTTGGAAAGGCAATAACGAACAGTCGCTTTTTAGGTTTTCAATATTCCTTTACTCGTTTACTGGCTGTTAATGATGGCTTGCGATACTAAAAATTAACCGGAACGCTGTAATTAGAGCTGAAGAGCTAGCAAGTTTCTGTCCAGAATCTTCTCAGGTTGAACTTTTACCGTGGCACTTTCTAGCTCAAAAGTGCCCAACTCTGCGTTACGTTGTCTACTCCCACTTATTCTAGATAGTGGAGTCTGACTTACAAATAGTAACCTCATTAAGTGGATATATTCCCCAAGATTACCTCCGACTAAGCAACCAACTTCAGCCCGCTACTGCGAAGTTAGTAAGTATAAATTCTGTTTATAGTAAATGTAATCACCACCAACTATTTAGACCAAAACCGAACCTATAGAATAATGGAACACACTTATATGGACCGTTTTCATTAATGGCCAAGTCGACGGGTTCTGTTTGTCATTTTGGTTGCAACTCCCTTTTCTATTTCGAAACACACCAACTCTGTCCTGGACACCTAATCAATTGTTAAATGAGTGATGACACGTTAAATGCGGATATGAATCGGGGCATCGAAAATCTACAAGTGAAATTGGTCTAAGTTAAACGAAATCCAAGACAATATTGAGTTTTGTGGCTGAGTTGAATGACAAGAAAGGTTCGGGCGCCACTTAATTACTAATTACGTGAACGCTCTAGCTTTTATTGCGGATGGTTCAAGTGTGGGCTTGTTGCATGTGTGCAATACGCCGAAAAATTCTCTCGAAACATCCTAAGGAATCTATAAAATGAAGATGACGCAAGTCGCTCTCAATGTTGTGGTTGCATGTGCCACTCTCTCCCCCTTTTGGGTCAATAGTGCTGGCTTAAGCATGTCTCAAATAGCGACAACCAAAAGCGTTGCAACAGCAGGGGCCGCCAACGTTACAAATAGTTCTGACTCTTCTGCAACAATCTCAAACGCCGCTGCACTTTCTGGCATTGAAGATCGCTCGTATGTTTCGGGCGCTCAGTATATCAATGTATTCAACCAGTTCACTCGTGATGATTCAGGAGAAAGCACTGAAGCCTCAAAGGGATTAATCGCACCTCACGCCTCTTATGCTAAAAGAGTGAATAAGAAAGCGGTACTTGGAATTAGTCTTCATTCCGCGGGTGGCTTAGGTGCTGAATATAGCAATGGTGTCGGCGCTAATCCAATCAATGCCATTTCAGAGAATGCTATTGCTGTCGTCGATATTACAACTGGTGTTTCATATCAAGTTACAGACAAGCTCTCCCTTGGCGGTTCTTTGATTCTTCAATACATGAAGATAGACGTCGTTGGTGGCGTGAACACTCAATTGGAAGAACTTGCTACCGGTGACAGTGTTGCTCCTTCTTTTGCTCTGAGCTCTTACTACACGTTGAGCGACAATACACACTTGGGTCTGCAATATCGCCATAAAACAGACCATGAAATTGATATTGAAACGTCGCTAGATGTGAATCCAACCGCGAATTTGTCTTGGGTTACTAGTATCGACTTGGGGCTTAAGCATGCTCTTTCCAAACAAACCGATGTAATGGTTAACGCTAAGTTTGAAAACTGGGAAGATTATGACGACAAATATACATGGACCTATTCTGTAGGCGTTGGCGCAGCGCATAAGATGGATAAGTTTACGATTTATGGTGGCGCTAGCTACGACTCTTCTCCAGTGAACGAGAATGAGCGAGACGTACTACTGCCCGTTGACCAGCAATGGCGCGTTGGGTTTGGTAGTGAGTATGAGCTTGAATCTGGCAACAAGTTAGGTTTAGCGTATCAATATCAAAATAATGGAACCGCGGATATCACAGCCGACAACGTGACACTCCAGCCAACAGGAAGTTATGAAGATAACCGTATTCACTTTGTGACCCTTTCTTATCGTCACTGATTCGTTTAACAAGCCTAGATGTCGAGTTATACACTTTAAACTCACCCAGAACCAAAGCAGAAGAATATAAGAGTAGAGAGCAGAAGAAGGCTTTGGTTAATCACTAAAATGTGTCGATATTTGTCGGTGGTCGTGGATTTGAGCTATTCAGAGGTATGAACTATAAATCCTGTTTATAGTAAATGTAACCACCACCGACTATTTAGCCAGAAACTGAACCTATAGAATGGTGATACACACTTATGGACGCTTCTCACTAATTAGCCACAATGGATGGGCTGACTATAAGGTTCACTCATGCAAGCACCTCACAATTGTCACGTAATGGCCAAGCCGACCGGCTCTGTCTGTAATCTTGATTGCAGTTACTGTTTCTATCTTGAAAAACACCAACTCTATCCTGAACGTCAAACAAACTGGCGAATGAGTGATGACACGCTAAGTTCCTATATAAAGCAGACCATTGAAGCTCAAAGCAACAACCATGTTCAATTTACTTGGCAGGGCGGTGAACCAACAATGATGGGGCTCGCGTTTTTTGAAAAAGCCATGCAGTTATGTGAACAGTACGGAAAGGGAAAAAAACTTGAACACACCTTTCAAACCAACGGTATTTTGCTTAACGATGCTTGGTGTGAGTTTTTCAAAAAACATCACTTTTTAGTCGGTGTGTCCATTGATGGGCCACAAGATCTACACGATGCTTACCGAGTCACCCGCTCGGGTAAACAAACACATGCTCAAGTTATGCAAGGTATCGAATTGTTAAAAAAGCATGGTGTTGAGTTTAATACGCTTACCGTCGTCAATAATGAAAATGTAAAGCATCCAAAGCGGGTGTATCAGCATTTGAAAGAGATTGGTTCAACGTATATTCAGTTTATTCCGTTGGTCGAACGAGCGAAGCAAACATGTTCTGAAACGGATTTAAAACTTGTCTTACCCGATGAGTCTTTAGCGGAAGTGACGTCATGGTCGGTGCCTTCGCAAGCCTATGGCGAATTTCTTTGTGATATTTTTGATGTATGGGTACGCAAAGATGTGGGCTCCATTTTTGTGAATATGTTTGATAGTACGTTGAGTGCTTGGTGCGGACAGCAGTCTGGAATGTGTCATTTTACTGAACGTTGTGGTCATGCTTTTGCTCTTGAGGCGAACGGGGACTTATACAATTGCGACCATTATGTATACCCTGAACATCGTTTGGGCAATATTCATCATAAATCGATTTCTGAATGCAATAACAGCCAGCAAGCCATTGAATTCGGTCTACAAAAACAAACAACATTGACTCCCGACTGTAAAAAATGCCCATTTCAGTTTGCCTGCAATGGAGGGTGTCCAAAACATCGTTTTGAACGCAGTTCAAGCGGACATCCAGGGCATAACTATTTTTGCCAAGGCTATAAAAAATTCTTCGAGTACAGTGCTCAATACATGAAAGAAATGCGTAGGCTATTATCTGTTGGTCGTTTTGCAGATGAAATCATGTGGGCATTGGCTTATCAAGATGTGAAGCTGACAGCAGTTGTAAGCAAAAGCTCGGTGACCATTGGTCGTAATCAATCCTGTTCTTGTGGAAGTGGTATAAAATACAAACATTGCTGCGGAGTAAGAAGGTAAACCATGGATTTTGATCTGAATTTGATAAAAGTATTCTTAGAAGTTTACCAGTATCACTCTTATACCAAAGCCTCTGAAACCATAGGTATCACGCAACCAGCGGTGAGTGCATCTATAAAGCGAATGGAACAAGAGATTGGTGAGCCCCTGTTTTATCGAGAGGGGCGGACGATGAAACCGACCGCGATGGCCATTCGTTTAGCCACTCGATTTCGCGTTGGGTTTGATGAAATACAAAATGCCTTGAGTGAGCGTTTTACTTATTCGGTTTATGTGAACGAGGCGCTGGCATTGGATTTGCCCGTTCTACCGTCAATGATGATAGAACATACTCCATTAGATCAGGAAATACTGCTGCACCAACTTAAATCGTTATCTGTCGATTTAGCCGTGGGTATATTTATGGTCAAAGACCACTCCATTGTCACTGAGCCGTTATTCAGGGAATCGACCGTTATTGTGTGCCGTCGTGACCATCCAAGAATTCATGGTCATATTTCACGGAATCAATTCTATGAAGAGGGGCATGTCGCATTAGCTACCCAATGGAAAGGAATGGATGGATTCGAACATATCCGCTTGGAGAGTCCAAAAAGTAGGAATATCCAATGCAAGACCCATTCAATTTCAGCGATGCTGCTTGATGTCACCATCAGCGATAGAGTTGCGATCGTACCTCGACATCTTGCACTCAATTGGCAAGAGCGTTTAAATTTTCAAGTACTGGAAAACCCGATAGAGCATAAGCCATTGGAATACTGTCTGGCTTACCATCGACGCTATCAAAAAACAGAAAACCACATAAAAGTTAGAGAAACTATTCGAGCACACCTAGGATGCGCGGATTAGTACTATAAACCCCACTTATTGCTGATATAAACGCCACGCTCTACCTGCATATCCCCCTTTTGAATAACCTTAGCACTGAAAAACTACATTGGTGCTGAGGCTATTTTCTTTGACCCCTCGCCATTGAGTTTTACATCTCTGATCTATTTTGCTTCGCTAAATGACGGTATACGGATGTCTTTAGCACAACAGGTAGACCGGAGTTAATTCCTGTTCTCAAAGGTGTCCGAATGAAAAAGCTTAGTGCCATCATGATGTCTTGTTTTGCTGCGGGTTCTGTCGCACAAGAGGTCTTACCGTTTCCTAGTCAGCCATCGACCTCGGTGGCCAAACATACTCTTGCTGAATCTACTCATAACAAGCGTCCTATTTCCAACCATTTACCTGAAGATGCTCCTAATATCGTCATCGTGATGATCGATGATGTAGGTCCTGGCCAAACGTCGACTTACGGCGGTCCAATCGATACGCCTACATTAGATGAAATCTCTGGTGAAGGTATTTCCTACAACCGTTTCCACTCGACAGCGATGTGTTCGCCTACACGAGCTTCATTGCTTACTGGTCGAAACCATCACCGTGTTGGCGCGGGTGTTATTGCGGAATATGCTAACGATTGGGATGGTTATGCAGGGGTGATCCCGAAAACCAGTGCGACCTTTCCTGAAGTACTTAAAAACTACGGTTATTCAACCTCTGCTTTTGGTAAATGGCACAACACTCACCCGTTAGATTCCACAGCTGCGGGGCCTTTTGATAATTGGCCTACGGGTTATGGTTTTGAATATTTCTATGGGTTTGTTGGTGCTGGTGCATCTCAATATGAACCGACTATGGTGGAAAACACCACGTTTGTTGATCCAGAAAAAATCCACCGCGAAGGCTATCACATGAGTGAAGATCTTGCGGATCAAGCGATCAAATGGATGCGTCAGCACAAGTCTTTGCAGCCTGACAAACCTTTCATGATGTATTGGTCTAGTGGTGCGGCACACGGCCCTCACCATGTAACCAAAGAATGGGCTGATAAGTACAAGGGCAAATTCGACGCTGGTTGGGATGAATACAGAAAAGACGTATACGAAAAAGCCAAGAAAATGGGCTGGATTCCTGAAAACGCGCAGCTAACACCAAGGCCAGAAAGTATGCCTGCGTGGGACGATGTACCTGAAGATGAAAAAGCATTCCAAGCACGTTTAATGGAAGTGTACGCCGGCTTCATTGAGCATACCGACGCTCAGGTTGGTCGTTTGGTCGATGAAATCGATGAGCTTGGCTACAAAGACAACACTGTCTTCTTCTACTTGTGGGGTGACAATGGCGCGTCATCGGAAGGGCAAAACGGCACGCTTGCTGAATTGCTCGCTCAAAACGCCATTCCAACCACGACAAAGCAACAAATTGAAGCGATGAACAAGGTCGGTTCAATTGATGAGCTAGGCGGTCCTAAATTTGAGAACATGGCGCATGCGGCATGGGCTTGGGCAGGCAGCTCCCCTTATAAATCAACCAAGTTAGTTGCGGCTCATTTTGGTGGAACACGTCAACCTCTTGCGGTGCGTTGGCCAGCGAAAATTGAACCCGATGCGACGCCACGCTCGCAATTCCATCACGTTAACGACATCGCGCCTACTATCTACGACATCTTAGACATTACACCACCTAAAGTGGTCAACGGTCATGTTCAAGATGAAATCGATGGTAAAAGCATGACTTATTCGTTTGACGATGCGGATGTGAAAGGGCAGAAGAAAACCCAATACTTTGAGATCTTAGGCAGTCGCGGTATCTATCATGATGGTTGGTTTGCGAGTGCGTTTGGGCCAAGAGCACCTTGGGTTCAAGGTATGCCCGAAGGTTTTAGAGAGTGGAGCCCTGAAACTGATAAATGGGAGCTATACCACATTGATGAGGACTGGTCTCAAGCGGTTGATCTGGCTGATAAGTACCCTGAAAAACTGGAAGAAATGAAGGCGATTTTCAAGCAAGAAGCGCAGGATAACAAAGCCTTCCCGATTGGTGGATCATTATGGTCTACTGCAGCACACAGCCCGCAAGATGCGCCAGAGAGTAAATATACGCTATGGACGTATCCTGATGAAATCACCAGAATCCCTGAAATTGCAGCACCAAAAGTCGGCAACCGTTCTACGCTCGTCGAGTTTGATGCGGTGGTTACTCCTGATACGAATGGTGTGCTCTACGCGGTCGGTGCATTCTCAGGTGGTATGACGGTGTACGTGAAAGACGGAAAGCTTAACTATGAGTACAACCTGTTTTTGATGGAACACACACATATCCAATCTGAGAAAGTGTTACCAGAAGGTGAAGTGACGATAGAAGTTGAATCTAAAGCGACTAAGCCGGGGCCGTTTACGCCTTTCGATATCACCATCAAGGTGAATGGTGAAACGTTCGCCTCTGGTGTGGTTCCAAAAACAGCGCCTTCGTTCTTCTCATTCAATGATGGGTTTGATATTGGCTCTGATTTAGGCTCGCCAGTATCACAAGCTTATTATGATGATATGCCGTTCAAATTTGACGGCAAAATCAAAGAAGTTCGTGTTAAGTACCTAGAACAATAAAGTGTATGCCGTCTATTGATACCGATGACAATGGGTATTGATAGACGGCTTTTTTCGTTCATTCCGGGCTCAGTACTTAAGTGCGTAAATACATAAGTACATAAGTACATAAGTACATAAGTACATAAGTGCTTAAGTGATTGGAATAGTCCCAATGGCTTTGCCTTAGAGACGGGATGATAATTTAGGAAATCGTATGAAGATTCATCCAACTACCTTGGTTTACGATGCGTATCCTTCGGTCTACAACATTCTAGAATCGACATTGTTCATGTGGTTCATTGTGGCAGTCACGTTGGGCATCCTTGTATGGACATTGAGCAAGCTATGGTATGTCCATTCTATTCCCAAACATCTTGCTAAAGAGCGTGGTTTGGCTCAGGCCAAGTTGATTTTTTGGCTGTGCATATTGGGCATGTTTTACAAACCGCTCTGGATTATTGCGGTGCTCGCGATTGTGACGGACTGGGATAAATTACAACAGTGGATTAGAGGCGCTTCGCAATGAAAGAGATCATGCTCCCCTACATATTAGTGGTTTGGTTGTTATTCAAATTTAATGTACTCAAACGAACCCCTAAGAATTACTTTGTGTCTGTTGTGATTGGCTTGCTGTTACTGGTGAGTTTGTTTGTCGGCCATCGTTTCTATTCGCCGATTGATTTGACCAATTCAACCACTGTCAAAGCCCCCCATGCTGTGATGTCTCCAACGCTTGGTCAACACATCGACAAAATATACGTTGATCATAATAGCGATGTGAAAAAAGGCGAAGTACTTTACACTCTCAAAGATGATCTGATCTCTGCGTCGATTTCTGAGGTTGATTCTGGTCTGATTGAAATTGATAGAACCATTGAAGCTCAAGAAGTGAAAGTGGCCCAAGCTAAGCGAAACCTATCGCGTAACCAGAACTTAGAGCAACATGTTAGCCTTAAAGAGTTAGAAGAAACTCAAGACAACGTTGAGTTTTTTATGGCTGAGTTGAACGTGTTGCATGCCAAGAAAGATGGTTTGCTCGCTAAGAAACAAAGCTTGATGTTTGACCTTGACCGCCTTACGGTTCGAGCGCCATTTGATGGCATGATCACCCATGTTTTTATTGCGGATGGATCTCGAGTTGGTTCTCTGCATGTGTGGGATACATCGAAGAAGTTTGTCGAAATGCGTATCCCTGATCAAGCGTTTGCCAATATCGAAAAAGGTCAGTTTAGCGAGTTCTTTATTGATACTTTTCCAGGGCAAATTTTCCGCTCTCGAGTTCACAGTAAAGTAAAAGCAACCGGTGAGGCTCAAGGAAATTTACTACCACAAGAGCAGCGAGTTTCGGCACACATTCAAAGGGGCTCTCCAGCAATTGGTCGAACCGTTATTTTAGAAATTGATGAAGAAACGATGAAAAAAATACCGATTGGCGCGACAGGCTCAGCATGGATCAGTGCGTCTAAGCCTTACCCTATACTCGGTTTTATAGACATCATTGGTGGGGCCACTTTACGTCTTGCGTCTGTGAAATCGTATCTATTGGCGATTTAGTGTTTTTTATTAGCTAGCTCTAAATTAATCTACAAAAAGGCGTAAAAAATATGAAACTCTTTTACGCCTCTCTCTAACTCAGAAATATCCCAAACGTGTTTCTCTAAACAATACCCTCACACCTCAACACCACCACAAACGCATCCAAATACTGCTCGATAGTCAAATCCGCAGAAACGGGTGGTAATTCTACGGTAATACACGGTAGGTTTCTTTCTTGGCACCAAGTGCCGAATGAGCCTGGGGTTTCGTAATCAACGTCTTCGACGATTGGTAGGTTGAACTGTTTGCCTAACCAAGAGGCGAGTTCTGATTGGTTTGGGTCGTCGACCATGGCGAGAGGTTCGTGGAAAGAGATGACGAACTTGGGTTTGCGTTGCTCAATGAGGTTGATGAGTGACTGCACTTCTGGTTCGAGCTGGTTGGCTTGGCCGGTTTTCACTTTGACATCTCTGACAGGTGTGTGGGAACTCCAGCGATAGACGGTGCCGTTTTCAGTCCAGTTTTGAGTCGGAAAGGCGCGGTTCAAATCGACTTGGTTAGCATTAGCGCGGGTACCTAGCTGATTGCCATCTGGGTTCATCGACAGAATCACATCGTGTCGTAAGTTGGCGGCAGGCAAGCTTCTTAGGGCGCAAGACAAACCCGCGATAGAAGCGGTTTCATCGCCGTGTGTGCCTGCTAAAATCAGCCCGCGAGATTCGCTTTCTATTTGTGCGGGGAAGTAGAGCAAAGGCGCACCTAACACCGATTTTCCATATGACAGCGGCTTTATCGAAAACGCAGCTCTTTCCGTTCTTGGAATTAAACTCACCTTAATCTCCTGATTGATCAAGTACTATCAAATAGTAAAACCAATCGTAGTAAATAACTGTTCACCCTAGCTTGTTAAAAATCTCGATAACGTCGTTAGATTTTTTGATTGTAGAATAACTACTTATCGAAAAAAGCCGCCTTGTTCTCAAGCTTTTTTCCTGCGCTATTTTTGAACACTTCCTTACTGTGATTGCTATAACTACTATTTAGATGACCTCTATTTAATAAACCATAGCGTCAAAACTCGTCAACCGTCACATTGTTAATTTTATTACTTGCTTCAAAGATAGGCTAGGAGAGCAAACAAACATGGATTTTAAAAAACATTCAACGGCTTTACTCATTTCATCTCTATTGACCCCTTTTATCGCAGTGACAGCCGTTGCTGAAACCTTACCTGCTGGTGTTTCATTGGCAAAAGACCAACACTTAGTTCGTGCCAATGATGCAGAAGCGGCGACACTCGATCCTGCGAAAGCTGAAGGCCTGCCTGAAATGCACATTTTACGAGACCTATTTGAAGGTTTAGTGATTCAAGATCGCGATGGCAACATTACTCCTGGTGTTGCGGAATCTTGGGAAACCGAAGACAACCAGACGTTTGTATTCCACCTACGTAAAGATGCTAAATGGTCGAATGGCGATCCGGTGACAGCCGATGATTTCGTGTATGCGATAAGACGTGCGGTAGACCCGAAACTTGCTTCGCCGAATGTTTGGTATCTCAAGCTTACCAAAATCAACAATATTGCTGACGTAGCAGAAGGTAAAAAGCCCGTCGAAGAGCTCGGTATCTCTGCTGTCGATAAACACACGGTGAAGTTCGATCTTGATAGCAAAGTGCCATACTTTGTTGCGATGACGGGTCACACATCTATGATGCCCGTTCATAAGGCAACGCTAGAAAACAGCGATAAGCCGTGGAGCGACCCTAAGCAGTTTGTAGGGAATGGCGCTTTTGTTTTAGATGAGTGGGTGGTTAACGAACGGATTGAACTGAAGAAGAATTCTAACTACTGGGATAGCTCAGATACCAATCTAACCCAAGTGACTTACATTCCGTTCGAAAACCAAAACGCTTCGATTAACCGTTATGCGGTGGGCGAGGTCGATATCACGTCTGACGTACCAACACACATGGCGCAGCAGCTTAAAACCAAATACCAAGATGCGTTTACCGCGGTACCTTTGTTGTGTACCTACTACTACGCGTTCAATACCACGCGTCCACCGTTTGACGATTCACGAGTGCGTAAAGCGGTATCGTATTCAATGATGCGTGATGTGATCACCAATGGTGTCACTCAGGTGGGTAACCTACCTGCTTATACTTTTGCCCATGAGTACACGGCAGGTTTTGATGCGACTCAGCCTGAATACAGCACATGGACTCAAAAGGAACGTGACCAAAAAGCAAAAGAGCTACTGAAAGAAGCGGGGTACGATGCAGCTAATCCATTGGATTTCAAATTGCTCTACAACACCAGTGAGTCGAACAAGTCGATTGCAGTGGCCATCGCTTCAATGCTGAAAGGCAACCTAGGCGCGCAAGTTGAGCTGGAAAACCAAGAGTGGAAGTCTTACCTAGTATCACGTCGCCAAGGTGATTTTGATGTAATGCGAGCGTCTTGGTGTGGTGACTACAATGAAGCGTCGACCTTCTTGAGCCTATTGCGCTCTGAGTCATCGGGTAATTTTGCTCGTTACAACAACGACAAGTACGACTCAGCGATGGACAGCGCATTAGCCGCAACCAATGAGCAAGATCGCCAAAGTTTCTATGATCAAGCCGAGCAGTTACTGGCTGAAGATATGCCTATCGCGCCAATCTATTACTACATGCAGGCCCGCCTAGTGCGACCAAGTGTCGGTGGTTTTGCTAAGAACAACGTTGAAGGGCGCATCTATTCTAAGGATCTTTATATAAAAGAATAGATAATCCTGATGCGAGCTCTGATATGACGAAGCGAAGGCATTGAGTATAAAAATAGAAATAAGAAATAGAAGAAAAGGGACGTTGATCATCAATATCTGATCAATGTCCTTCTGATGTTCTTATTATGAAAATACCTGTTTAACCCTATTTCAGGTAGTGACATATTTCAACTGTTACCCACTTTATTTATAATGGATTAACTAAGAAAGGCAGTAACTTAAAGAACTGGATTATCGCTTATGGAGCTATTTGATTTTTTACTAACCCTTATATCAGTTCGTTCCATAGAACAAAATCTCTCAAGGTAGGAGAAATGGTTCAGAGATGTGATTTGTATTAAAAATTGCTATACTCGGCCGCCTGTATTGTTGCGGTGCTATGCAGTTTAGTGCATTTTAATTTGCTTGATGAAAAATTGAAATGAGAGAAGGAAGGTAGAAAGCAACATGTCATGTTTAATAAAAGCAATATGATATGATTTTCTATCCTATTTAAGGAAAAATATGGATAATCTCCCGTTAGATATAAGAACTCTAAGTATAATTTTCATTATATTCTCACTTATCTTTAGTATTGGCTTGTTATTATTCCAGTCAGCTCAGAAACAAGTCCTGGGGCTTTCCCTTTTTTCATCATCTATGTTCGTGATTGGCAGTGGTACCATACTATTAAGCTTGAGAGGCTCTATCTCGGACTTTATGAGTATTATTGTTGGAAATTTAACCATTGCTTATGGTTTTCATTTGGTACTACATAGTTTGACTGTTTTTCGTCGTCATTCACGTCAGATTGTTCAATATAGTCGCATTGCACTGTTTTTGGTTTTAGTAAGTTTTGTTCAATTTACTTATTACGAACAGTCTATTCAAAACCGCATTATTGTTATGAGTCTCTACTTAGCATTCGTAACCGCAAGTTCGGCTATAGTGATACTGAACGGGAAAAGGAATGATCTTTCGTTGGCTGTAAATATGATGGCTTTGCCTTTTATTATTTATAGCTTTTTTATGACTTTTCGAGCTATAAAAACGCATTTTTCATTGAACGAGATGAATAGCCTTATCAGCGCGAACTACTTAAATGAATATACGTATATTTTAAGTATTATTCTTATTGTATCTATGTCCTTCTCAATGCTTTGGTTGATAAACGCGAGGCTCGTACATTCACTTCAATGCCTTTCACAACAGGATCCTCTTACGGCACTAAAGAACCGTCGAGCTCTGGATCAGGCAGTAAAAAAACATCAAGTACAGGTGAATTATAAGCCGGTTTGCATTGTATTACTGGATATCGATAACTTTAAACAAGTGAACGATCAGTTTGGGCATCTTGTAGGTGACGATGCGATTAAAGCTTTAGCGACAACGGTATTGAGGTTAATCGATTTACCTAATACGGTCTTCCGGCTTGGAGGAGATGAAATTCTTATCTGGTTACCCAATTCGAACCTGGAACGAGCCGCTGCGCTTTCAGAAAAGCTACGCTCGGCGATTCAGAAGATCAGACTTGAGCAACAACCATCCCTGAAAATTACGTCAAGTTTTGGTATTAGCTTGCTATCAGAAAATGAAAATTGGAAAGACTGTGTCGCGCGCGCGGACAGAGCTCTTTATCAAGCAAAGCTCAAAGGACGAAATACCATTGTGATTGAAGAGTCACATAACAATTACTCGATACCAACAAAAGCGGTAAGCAACTCCTAGTTTGACTAAGAGTTAGTTCAGTGGATACCTAGCATTCTCACAAATTGTTTTTGTAATGTTTTAACCTTAAAATGTTTTTGTTGCTTAGAGCTGTGATGAAAATTGCAAAACTAAGGTTAAAAAATAAAAGCTCGAACGGTAGATTGTGACTTATGTTAGTGCTACGTTATGTACAATTTATAACATATGAGTCATGACACATTAGATTGAGAGACAGCAGCTAACGATGAATAAGATAAAACGATATCCGGTAAATATAGTACTCAGCTACTTAATACTGTCATCATTATGGGTTTTTTTCTCTGATCTTGTGGTTGAATCACTATCAAATGACTTACAAGAACATGCTTTAGCACAGACAATCAAAGGTCTGATCTTTATCGTTCTGACGTCTACTTTATTGTGGATAATGGTTCGGAAAAATAATCGTGATTTAGAGAGCGCCAACGACCTTGATAGTGTAACTGGACTTCATAGCCCATCAGTTTTTTATCGATATTTAAACAAAAGACTGAAAAAATCCCAGGTCACTGATCATTATGTCCTCTTCTTACTCGACATTGATAACTTCAAATCTGTCGCTGACCAGATTGGGTTTGAAAACACTAATTCATTTTTAAAAGATATCGCACGATCTATTGAACTTCCTATTGAGCATCTACCGCTTTCGTCTCGGGTACACTCCGATGGTTTTGCGTGTTTAGTCAAACTCAATGATAAAGAAGATATTGAATCCTACATTGCTCTCGTACATCGTAGATTTAACCAATGTGCTTATCGTTATAATACCAACGCAACTTGCTGTATCGGTGCCGCCCTATTTCCTTCGGATGGTCATAATGCCAAACAACTTATGGCGTCAGCGACCCATGCTTTAACGGAAGCAAAAAAAAGCAAAAATTCGATTGAATTTCATGACCCCAAACTCACAGAGCTTGAACGTCAGCGTCAAGAAATGGTGCAAGAGTTACGTAAAGCGATTGATGACAAAGCGATTGATATTGTTTTTCAGCCGAAATACAACATTGAAAATAGACTCGTCTCAGGTGTGGAAGTGTTATCCCGTTGGACGCATGAACGCTATGGTGTTGTTTCACCTGATATCTTTGTCGCGCTAGCAGAAGAGAATCATTTTTGTCGAGATTTGACCACGTTAGTTCTAGAGAAAACTGCGGTACAACTAAGAGCTTGTGGTTTGCTTGGGAGTGTCCTTAATAGTGTCTCGGTCAATATTTCAGCGGTAGAGCTAAATAGCGTTGATGACATGGACCATCTGGATAATTATCTACGAAAGGACCCCGAATTTGCTCGCTTACTTTGTCTTGAAATCACTGAAACCGCTATTTTAAAAGATATAGATCAGTGTGCAATCGCTGTTCAAAAATTAAAAAAGCATGGGGTATCTTTTTCGATAGATGACTTTGGTGTTGGTTACACTTCTTTTGGTATATTCAGTAAGTTGGATGTTGATGAGATTAAAGTTGATCGCAGTTATATCAATGGGTTAGAAGATGATTATCGTTCTAGAGCCATAACGTCTGGGATCATTGATATAGCTCGAGGATTTGGCATTCATGTGGTGGCTGAAGGGGTTGAAAATGCCCAACAGTTGTCAATTTTAAAAACGTTAAATTGCGAACAAGCCCAAGGTTATTATCTTGGCTATCCGGTGCCGTCCAAACAGTTAAAAGAAAGTATCACTTCTGAAACAGAACCATGTTCAGCAACATAACGAGTTTCTTTTCATATTATATGACAGACACTCAGATGACTGATTATCGAGAAGGATTTGTCGGTCTACCAATAAAAAAATCCCCATTCGCTGACAAAACGAATGGGGATTTTAGCTACTAGGGGGTAGTAATTTTATCTTCTAACTTGTTTCAGATTTTAGATAGCCACCATAGTCGCAGCTTTCTTCATTGCTTCCTTCGTTGAACACTCAATCACGTTCGCATTCGCAAAGCGGTGAGCGTCTTTCACTTGAATATCGTGAGCCAAGATAACCAGTCTTGCGTTCGCCACATCTAGGTCAGTGATGCGGTTCTGAATACCGTTTTGCCCTTGAGTTTCTACCTTAATGTTAAGGCCTGCTGCTAAGCCTGCTTTCTCTAGAGCTTTCGCTGCCATGAAGGTGTGTGCAACACCAGAAGGGCAACATGTTACGGCTACGATGTCGTACTCGCCTTCGCCTGCTACAGGAGCTGCTTGAGCTTGTACTGGTGCTTCAACCATGTCTTCTTCGGTTTCAACTGCTACAGGTTTCCAGAAACCAACGATAACCGCTGTTGTCAGTGAACCTAGCGCAATACCGACAACGTACATTGGAATGTTGCTAGATACTGGTGCCGTGATTAGGCCGCCCCACGGTGCGTGCAGTAGAACGTCTGTCATGAAGCCGAATACACAGCCCACGATACCACCGGCAACGATTGAAGGA
This sequence comes from Vibrio sp. PSi01, assembly GCF_054960695.1. Taxonomy (NCBI): domain Bacteria; kingdom Pseudomonadati; phylum Pseudomonadota; class Gammaproteobacteria; order Vibrionales; family Vibrionaceae; genus Vibrio; species Vibrio sp. PSi01. Next base: position 68,051 of record NZ_JBHNYN010000009.1, on the reverse strand, counting down.
AGTACGCGCATTGGGTCGTTTGCTGCGAATGGGATAGCACCTTCCGAGATACCGATAGAACCCATAATTGCTGCTGCTTTTCCTGCTTCTCGCTCTTGTTTAGAGAACTTGTTTTTGAATAGGAAAGTCGCCAGTGCCATGCCTAGAGGTGGTGTACAAATTGCGATGCCTACGCCGCCCATTAGCCAAGGTTGCGTGTCTACTTGAGTTTGAGCAAATAGGGTCGCTACTTTGTTGATAGGGCCGCCCATATCAAACGCCGTCATACCGCCAAGGATTGTGCCTAGAACCATCTTAGATGCGCCAGCCATTGAAGCTAGGAATTCGTTCATTGAAGACATGAACAGTTTGATTGGCTCACCGATGCCCCACAGTACGATACCAGCAGAGATTAACGTGCCTAGAAGCGGGTAGATGAAGTAAGCACCCAGCGCAGTCATGTTTGCAGAAAGCGGGATCTTCTTAAGTTGGAACACCACGCCACCGGCGATAAAGCCTGCCACGATACAACCAAGGAAGCCACCGCCCATGTCAGCCATGATGCCAGAAGAGATCATCGCAGGAGCAAGTGCTGGTTTATCTGCAATTGAGTAACCAATAAAGCCGCCAAGAATGATTGGGAAAAGAACAAGGCCCTTGATACCGATATTAGAGATGTCTGCCAGCAAACCGTCGGCTGGAACCGCACCTTTGCCTGATGCCATGACCGCTAAGGCCAACAGAACACCACCGGCTACGATGAAAGGCAGCATGTGTGAGGTTCCGAAAAGCAGATGGCCTTTCATGGTACTGAGGATTTTTTTATAGTCGCTACTACTATTTCTATTATTAGAATTGCTACTGGTATTCGTAGCTTGATTTGCTAGGGTGCTCATAATTTTCTACGCCTTATGAATTAATTAAAATATTAAGGATTTGATGTTCATCTTTTGCGTTATGGATATTCTGGATAAATTCATCGCTGAATTTTCCAAACAGTTCTTGTAGTACATAAATATGATGGTCAGCACCGTTGTCGGGTGATGCGATCATAAAAAACACGGTTGGATTGATGCCGTCTTCATCGCCATACTCAATGCCTTCACGCTTAACACCGACAGCGATTGCTGGCTCAGTGACAGCCTTGCTTTTTGAGTGCGGATAAGCGATACCGTCCATTGAGGTAATGCTTTGAGATTCACGAATTTCGATGTCTGCCAAGAAGGCTTCTTTATTACTGATTCGGTTGTTCTCAAATAACATACCTGCCAATTCTTCAAACAGTTCTTTTTTATTATTCGCTTGAAGGTTGTTATTAATTAAGTTGACGTTAGTTAGCTGTGTGATCATTTATTAACTCATTCACTTTTGAAGTTCTTGAATTAAAATTAATGGATTAACGGCATTCGCGAAATAGCAAATAAAAGCCCTTCACTGTACATTTGTATCCAGCAAAATTAAGTGTGATTTGCATCATTAATGCAGTGCGAGATAGGTCATATTTGATTATGTTTTTGATACGCCGAGCGACCTCCTCAGAAACAAAAATGCCCCGCATGAGCAGGGCAGTAAGACTTTGTACTGAGTTCTAAGGGAGCTAGCTGTAAGCGCGCGCTACGCGTCCAGCGCAATCCAGTTTATAGCTCTCTGCATAAGCAGGAATGAACACGGACTGGCCTTTCTCTATCACGCAGGTTTCGCCACATTGGTGAGTGAGCACCATAGATTCGTCAAGCGGCAATAGGATCTCGGCACCTTCGGTGGTGATCTGTCGTTGATGTGAGTTTTGCACGATAGAGAACTTAAAATCCTCCACTGGAATTTCGTATTCCATCACATCACCTTGTTCAATAGGGCTGAGCAGTAATCTATCCGCAGGCTTTTCATTAAATCGAGTACAAGAAACCAGCTCATTCACGTCCATGTATTTAGGCGTCAACCCAGCGCGCAACACATTGTCTGAGTTCGCCATGATCTCTAAGCCTGTCCCTTTGATGTAAGCGTGGGGCGTTTCGGCATCCAGATACATGGCTTGCCCCGGCTTTAGGGTGATCACGTTCAATAGCAGTGGTGCGAATAGGCCGACATCACCTGGGTATTGATCTTCCAGCTCTGAAATCAACTGAAACACAGGTGTATCTGAAAGCTTCGCCTTCACCAGCAACATGGTCAGCGCCATGCCTTTTTGTTCACCTTGCAAAGACAATAAGCTCGCGAAGAAGCTCGCTAATCCATTAGGCGTTTGGTCGCCCGCGAGGTCATTGACCATCGAATGCAGTTCGGGAATATCAAGGTAATGGAAGTGCTCAAGAATCTCGTTGATCGACCTAAAGCCATTCATCGCGGTGTAGTCGGTTAGGGCATACACCAGCTCTGGTTTGTGGTTGGGATCCTTGTAGTTACGGTTACCCGCTGTCATCGGAATGCCTTGCTGCTCTTCAAGAGCATATCCAGATTCCGCTTGTTGCTTGTTCGGGTGAACTTGAACAGACAGCGCTTTCTCTGCTGCTAACACCTTGAATAGATATGGCAGCTCACCAAAACGACTTGCTACTTTCTCGCTTAAGAACAGGTTGAGGTTCTTAGAAATCAAGCTCGATAATGTGGTCTGCTGCCCGTTATCAGTGACCATTGAGCAACCATTCGGGTGAGCACCCATCCAGATCTCCGCTTGCGGCTCACCAGACTGGTTATCAATACCAAACAGTTGGCTAAACGAAGAAGGGCTACCCCATGCGTAGTTTTGAATCACGTTGGTCATAGGGTAGAAAAAGCGTTGTACGAACGAATCGTTCGCTAAAGAAAAATCAGACATCGAAATCACCATGAAGGGAAACATGGCTTGAGCTCTATTCGACCTATTTGCAACTAAAGTATTAGCGACTAAAAAAAGGAGAGTAGAAGGGTTCAAGCCATTGGAGTTGAAATGGCTTAAGCCGCTGCTGTCGTTAGCTTGGCTTTGCGTAGATTTTTAAGCGCGATACAAGTCACCGCAGTCACACCCGCACCAGATGCCATGCACAGAAGTGCCAGCAATGGGTAGTTCATTGCGCCTAGTAAAGCGACCACTGGACCACCGTGAGCAACGCTATTGGTGATACCAAATGAGAACGCCATAACCGCTGCCGTCATTGAGCCAAGTACATTCGCCGGGATAACCGACATCGGGTCTTGAGCCGCGAAAGGAATTGCACCTTCAGAGATACCTACTAAGCCCATCGCGCCTGCTGCTTTACCCGCTTCAATTTCAGAAGATTCGAACAGGTCGAACTTACGGCCAAGTCTGGTTGCGATAGCCATACCCAGTGGAGCGACAGGAATTGCACATGCCATTGCACCCATGAACTGAGTTTGACCGCTGGCAATCATGCCGACTGAGAATAGGAACGCCACCTTGTTGAACGGACCGCCCATATCGAAACCGGCCATGCCACCCAGTACGATGCCTAGCAGAACCACGTTGCCTGTACTCATGCTCGTTAGTAGTGCAGTTAGAGCATCCATTAGCCCTGCGATAGGTGCACCGATAACAAAGATGAATAGACCCGCGATGAATAGAGAACCTGTGATCGGAGCGATCATGATAGGCACAAGCGGTTGAACGAACTTGTGGTAGTTAAACGAGGTAATCCATTTAACGAAGTAGCCGACTAATAGGCCAGCGATGATTGCGCCAATAAAGCCTGTACCTGCGTCAGCGCCGTAGAAAGAGCCGTTGTTAGCAATCCAACCACCGATAAGGCCAGGGGTTAGGGCAGGGCGGTCAGCAATCGCGTAAGCAATGTAGCCAGCCAAGATTGGGATCATCAGGGTGAACGCAACCACACCGACTTCGAGAATTTGGTTCCACATGCTGCCAGCAGGAATCGCCATGCCTGATTCACTTGGCTCGCCGCCAATCGCCAGTGCAAGGGCTATCAATAGGCCGCCAGTCACGACGAATGGGATCATGTGAGATACGCCATTCATCAAGTAACGGTAAAGGTCTGAACGTGCTTGTGAGGCTTTTTCTACAACAGATTGGTTGGTCGGCGCTTGTTCAGCTTGGTAACTAAGTGCGTTGAGCGCTTGCTTAATCAAGCTTTGTGCGTCTTTGATTGGTGCTTTTACGTTAGTGCTAATGACACGTTTTCCAGCGAAGCGAGCCATGTCGACCTGTTTATCGCAAGCCACGACAATCGCGTCTGCACGTTCGATCTCTTCTTGAGTTGGGCTGTTTTTAACCCCGATAGAGCCGTTGGTCTCTACCTTGATGTCGTAGCCAAGAGCCGCCGCTCCTTTCTCTAGCGCTTCAGCTGCCAAATAAGTGTGCGCAACGCCAGCTGGGCAGCCTGTCACACCAATGATGAAGCCTTGTTTCTCAACGTTGGTTTCGGTTGCTGAAGGCTCAGGTTTGCTAAGCAGCAGTTCTAATGCTTCTTGTTCAGATTGAGCATTCATAAAGCTTTCAATAAAGCCTTCTTCAATCAGTTTTGAAGAAAGCTCTGCCAGTACTTCGATGTGGTGATTATCGCCGCCATCAGGAGAGGCAATCATGAAGAACAGTTTTGATGGCTGACCGTCATCGGCGCCGTACTCGATACCCTGTTTATGGACGCCGATAACAACCGCGGGTTTGATCACCGCAGCGCTTTTCGCATGTGGCAGGGCGATGCCTTCTTCAAACCCTGTGTTGCCTTGTTCTTCACGCGCCTTAATGTCGGCAAGAAACTGTGCTTTGTCTGAAATTCGACCTTGCGCATAAAGTATGTCTATCAGCTCTTTAAATACCTCTTCTTTTGAATCAGCGCTAAGCGAAAGCTTAATCAAATCTTGATTGATCAATGTTGTGATCATAATGAACCCCTACTCTGTTTTTATTTTGTTAGGGGTATTCTGGAATCTATGGCTTACCTTCTGTAGTGAAGAAAAAATGCATTTACTGGATGATTGTTGCGTTATAAATGGAGTGTGATTTTGATCGGTCGAGTGGTCGTTTTTAGGCTTGTGTTGACAAGACTTATCATGCTTTGGTGCTTTTATTTATAAGGGATTCGGCGTGTTTTGTTATCTGGGAAATAACGTGATTCATCAGTTTTTGTACTGGAGATTTATTTCTAAAACTGGATTTTTGTAACCTAGATCTCAAATTGTGATTTTGCTCAATAGCACTATGTTTCACTAAGGAGTATATCTATTCCCATAGCTTTATTGCTGCCCATAAGAGTTTTAAAAATGATATTTCATGACTTAATCTCCTCTGTATTAAATGAGCGAGAACCGTTTCACAACATCTGGTTTGCTGGAGATTTTCATACGCCTCCAGCGTGCAGTTACCAGGTGAACTTTCCACGTTTAGAGTTGGTGCTAGACGGAGAGTACGTTAATGAAATGGAGAGTCATGATCGCAAAATAACCAACGTTATTGCCAAAGCCGGAGACGCAATTTTCATCCCTCCGAACTGTTGGAATAAACCTAACTGGGATACCGACTGTTCGGTGTTGAGCATGCTATTTGGTCGTCGTCAGCTGGGTTTAAGTTTGGTGAGTAAGCGCAAAGGCGAGGAGAGCTTTTACGATATTCAAAAGCACAGTATTCAGACTCGTTCTGGGTTTGCGATTGATAACATTTTGGAGGCGCTAAGTTCGTTAGCGAGAGAGAGTAACAAGAAGCCGATGGATGAGTTATTGTTGCAAGCTCTACTGCAATACAGCAAGACGATGTTGGAAGCGCCCGTAGAAAAATCTCATAGCCGAGTACAGGATGTGTATCAGGGGATCTGTATCTACATTCAAGAGAACTTCCACCGCCAAATAACCCGAGACAGCATTGCCTCTCGCTTTAGCATTTCATCGAACCACTTGTCGCGAATGTTCCGTCAACAAGGCCACATGACCCTGGCGGAGTACATTACCCGTGTTCGTGTCGACCGCGCTAAGTTCATGCTTAAGAAGTACAACTTCAAACTCAATGAAGTGTCAGTCCGCTGTGGCTTTAAAGATGTGAACTACTTCTGCCGAGTATTTAAAAACCGAACAGGAAAAACCCCAACCGAATATCGTGGTTCAATCTAATATACTCTAAAGTTCCCTTTTCTGACCTGAGCTTATACGACCGAAATTTGTATGACTAGAGCATCACTGCTGGCTCTGAGCTGTGGTGGTCACTTACTTTGTGTTTTCCTCTAGTGTTTATTCCTACGCTTCATCTCTAAGCTCGTTTTTCTATTTATCCCACTTCACTAAATACCCCTAATTAATAACATTAAGAGTTAGCTTTGCGAGTTGCTTATTATTTCCGCTCTCTATTAATTGAATTAAACGTGTGAGAGTTGATGTATTAACGCGATGCATTTAATGAATGTTAAGTAAATTAAAAACCACTTATCGAGACGACAAAATCTTGTTATTGTTGTCCGAGTTACTGATTGAGGTTCTTTTAAGTGATTGATTTTAAATGTTTACTTCATGTCGGATTATTCTTTGTTTACTAGCGCGTAATTAATGCCTCGAAATCGAATATTCAGGTTTATATGTCCCATCACAATCTTGACTTATAATACTACAAATTAAATTTTCTATGGATAATATGCTCTTCAGATATTAATAATAAAGAAGACTTAATTCATGGAACTCAATACTCTGATCGTAGGAATTTATTTCCTTTTCCTTATCGCAATAGGTTGGATGTTTAGAACGTTCACCAGTACAACCAGTGACTATTTCCGCGGGGGCGGTAACATGCTTTGGTGGATGGTTGGCGCAACTGCGTTTATGACTCAGTTCAGTGCTTGGACTTTCACCGGTGCAGCAGGTAAAGCGTATGCCGATGGTATGGCTGTCGCGGTAATCTTCCTAGCAAACGCATTTGGTTACTTGATGAACTACCTGTACTTTGCTCCGAAATTTCGTCAACTGCGTGTAGTAACGCCAATTGACGCGATACGCATGCGGTTTGGTAGCTTCAACGAGCAAGTGTTTACTTGGTCTGGCATGCCGAACAGTATTGTTTCTGCGGGTATCTGGTTAAATGGCTTGGCGATCATTGCATCGGGCATCTTTGGCTTCGATATGACGACAACCATCGTTCTAACCGGTCTTGTTGTACTGGTGATGTCGGTTACTGGCGGTTCATGGGCGGTTATCGCGTCTGACTTCATGCAGATGGTTATCATCATGGCGGTAACGGTAACGTGTGCAGCTGTGGCTATCGTGCAGGGTGGTGGCGTTACTGAAATCATCAACGATTTCCCTGTTGCAGAAGGCGCGTCATTTGTTTCTGGTAACAATCTGAACTACGTAAGCATCTTCGGAATCTGGGCATTCTTCATCTTCTTCAAACAGTTCAGTATCACCAACAACATGTTGAACTCTTATCGTTACTTAGCTGCAAAAGATTCAAAGAATGCGAAAAAAGCGGCTCTGTTGGCGTGTATTCTGATGACAATTGGTCCAATCATTTGGTTCATGCCACCTTGGTTCGTGGCAGGGCAAGGCGTTGATCTTGCGGCGCATTACCCAGATGCTGGTTCTAAAGCGGGCGACTTCGCTTACCTATACTTCGTAGAGCAATACATGCCAGCAGGTATGGTGGGGCTTCTCATCGCAGCAATGTTTGCAGCAACTATGTCTTCAATGGACTCAGGTTTAAACCGTAACTCAGGTATCTTTGTTATCAACTTCTACCAACCTATTCTTCGTCCAAACGCGACAGAGAAAGAGTTGATGGTTGTGTCTAAGTTGATGTCTTCGGTTTTCGGTGTCGCTATCATCCTTATCGCACTGTTTATCAACTCGCTGAAAGGTTTGAGCTTGTTCGACACTATGATGTACGTTGGTGCATTAATCGGTTTCCCAATGACGATTCCAGCATTCTGTGGCTTCTTCATTAAGAAGACTCCGGACTGGGCAGGTTGGGGCACGCTAGTGGTTGGCGCGATTGTGTCTTACATCGTAGGTTTCGTGACTACCGCTGAAATGCTACAAAACTGGTTCAATCTAGAGCCGCTAACAGGCCGTGAATGGTCTGATTTGAAAGTAGCGGTAGGTCTGATTGCTCACTTAACGTTTACCGGTGGCTTCTTCATTCTGTCGACTTTGTTCTACAAACCATTAGAAGCGTCTCGTCAGAAAGATGTCGATACCTTCTTCAACAACCTTGCGACACCGTTGGTTTCTGAATCAACAGCACAGAAGAAATTGGATAACAAACAACGTCACATGCTGGGCTCACTGATTGCAGTATCTGGTGTGGCAGTAATGGCGATGTTTGCTCTACCGAACCCATTCTGGGGAAGAATGATGTTCGTGCTATGTGGCGGTATCGTGTTTATCGTTGGTCTAATGTTGGTGAAAGCCGTGGACGATTCGGTGGAAGATGCGAAACAAGAGAACAAAACGGCTTAGGTAACTAAACCTACAAGATAGGCAATTTAGAAATAGAACGGCTGAGCGTGATTGCTCAGCCGTTTTTTATTGTGTGAGCCATTGAGATTATAACCAATAGAGTGAGTAACTTAGTTGATTAGGGAAATGAATTTAAAAGGGGGAGATGAACTAAATCAGGCGTGAAGAGATGTACATCAATAGGGCCTGTAGGTCGACACTGCTACGGGTCTTTTGTAAACGCTCGTTGACCTGATCGTGAAGCAGGTTTCTGGTTAGATTAGTGGCCGCCACAATGTGCTCTCGCTGTGACTTGGTAGGCAGTACCAAAGCGATTGCAACATGCACTTCACCAATGCGTGATGCCCAATCAATAGGATCATCACTGACAATGACTGCAATCGAGAGATCTTGAGTCGATTCAAACATCACATGCGGCAGTGCGATCCCAGGTGACACACACGTCGAAGAGCGTTCCTCTCGTTTAATAAACGCCAGAATCAGTTCATCCGGATCTTGTGGATACACCAGATGAGCAAGCCCTTTCAAGCATTCAAATTTGGTCAGTTGAGTTTGTGCTTTGGCATGGTGCCACTTGATGTCACAAGGCGGGCATATCTGCGGCATGCGCTGGATTAAGTCTTTCGAGAACTCATGGTTCACTTGTGAGCCGACCATGGCGTAATGCTCAGCAATCACATCTTTAAGAACGAAACACGCTAGCTCGGCATCGATGCCAATGGCAGTGATCTGGCACAAATCGCCACGAAGTAGGCCCACTTGCAACATCGCAACAGATTTGGAGAGATCAGCCGTTCGATTTTGAGTGATGTTGATAATTCGGATGGTACTTTTGAATTTCTTTGCTAAGCGGCTAAGTGGCTGCGCAACGTGTGAGTTAGCTGCAGGATCGTCAACGAAGAAGGTGATCTGATATTCGTTCATGAAAGGTTTAGGTTCGACAATGCTTAATAAAGACTTTATCGACACTCAACAACACTTCTTCCATTGGAATGAATAAGGTTTTAGCTGGGTCGAAGCGGCTTGGCTGTTCAATGTCGATATCAGAGACGATCAACACCTTGTCTGCGAGGCTAATGTCCTGTGCAGAGAGTAAGTTTTCAATACCCATAGCGCCTTGTGTTTCAACTTTGATTGAAACGTTGAATTTAGGGGCTGTTTTATTTAAAGCATCAGCTGCCATATAGGTGTGTGCGATGCCTGTAGGGCACGCAGTTACCGCTACAATTCTCATTATTATTCTCGGCTTAATCTCGTCCCTGTTACGTTACATAAGCTACCTTTCAGAAGCTATTTTGCAAAAGCTATCTTGCGTGGGAAATCCAGTATGGAAAGCTCGCATAGGGGAGGGGCGATATTGTTATGGGTTCTGTGGATTTTATGGATTGGCGTTTTTTATTCCAAGGTGAAAGTCACACTCTGAGTTCTTGGTTACAATAATCCAGTTAATGCACCTTTCGTCCTATATATTGAGTGCCCCCACACCGTTAATCTTTTCATCTTATTAACCTCTTTATCTCATTCATTCAAATTGGTACTCGGACGAGGCAGCACATGGATATCACTGACATTATCGAGCCCGAGATTATCTGCTTGGAATTGAAAGCAGACTCAAAACAGGCGGTATTTGAAGAGCTTGTCGAACTGCTCGACCGTGCTGGTAAGCTTTCCAATAAAAGTGAATTCCTTGATGACATTTGGAAGCGTGAGGCCATTGGTAATACGGGCTTTGACGATGGTATCGCCATTCCACACGCGAAAAGTACCGCGGTTGCTAAGCCTGCCGTTGCGGTTGGGATTAGCCGAGCGGGTATTGATTATGGTGCTGATGGTGGTGAACTGTCTGATGTGTTCTTCATGCTCGCTTCGCCTGACAACAATGATGACCATCATATCGAGGTACTGGCTCAGATCTCGACCAAGCTGATTGAAGATAACTTTGTTACAAAATTAAAGGCGGTTGAGTCGGTCGAGGAAGCTCAAGAGTTGTTTCTCGAAGCTAATTCTGAATCGTTCGATAGTTACGCCTCAAGCCATCATGAAGTTTACGTCGAACCACTTAGCCCTTGGGCTCAATCTCTTAATCGTCTAAAAGAACACCTGCTGTACGGAACTTCGCACATGATCCCATTCGTGGTCGCGGGCGGTGTGTTGTTGTCTTTGTCGGTGATGATGTCGGGTCACGGCGCAGTACCAGAGAGTGGCGTGCTGGCAGATATCGCGCAGATGGGCATCGCTGGCTTAACCCTCTTTACTGCCGTATTAGGCGGCTACATCGCCTACTCAATGGCCGACAAACCGGGTTTAGCGCCCGGTATGATTGGTTCTTGGGTTGCGGTGAATCAATACAACACAGGCTTTCTTGGGGCGATAGTGGTCGGCTTCTTTGCGGGTTTTGTGGTGAACCTACTAAAGAAGATCAAGCTGCCAGACAGTATGATCTCGTTAAGCTCTATCTTCATCTATCCACTCGTTGGCACCTTCGTCACTTGTGGTGCGGTGATGTGGGTGATTGGCTCTCCGATAGCTCAAGTAATGCTTGAAATGAACCAAATGCTCACGGGCATGGCGGGTTCAGGAAAGATGGTGCTCGGCAGTATTTTAGGCGCGATGACGGCCTTTGATATGGGCGGCCCAATCAACAAGGTTGCTACGTTGTTTGCTCAAACGCAGGTGAATACCCAGCCTTGGTTGATGGGAGGCGTCGGCATTGCGATTTGTACACCGCCATTGGGTATGGCATTGGCAACTTTCATATCACCGAAGAAATTCAAACGAGACGAACGCGAAGCCGGAAAAGCCGCTGGCATCATGGGAATGATCGGCATCAGTGAAGGTGCGATTCCATTTGCTGCTGCGGACCCTGCACGTGTTCTACCTGCAGTCGTGGCTGGTGGCATTGTCGGTAATGTGGTTGGCTTCATGTTCCATGTGGTCAACCATGCACCATGGGGTGGCTGGATAGTGTTGCCAGTAGTTGATGGCAAGATTGGCTACATCATTGGCACGCTCGCGGGTGCGCTTACCACCGCTTTAATCGTAATATTGCTGAAAAAGAATGTGGTCGAAGGTGAGGCGAGTGCCAACCAGTTTGCTGGTGGTTCGGTGACGGAAGAAGGGCAAGCGGATGTACTCGCGATCACTTCTTGTCCGTCTGGTGTTGCTCACACTTTCCTAGCGGCTAAGTCTTTGGAAAAGGCGGCGCATCATCTTGGGGTTCGGATTAAAGTCGAAACACAAGGTGCCAACGGGATAGGTAATCGCATTACACAAAAAGACATTGAAAGGGCAAGGTTGGTGATCTTCGCTCACGATGTGGCGATTAAGGAAGTCGAGCGCTTTGCGAATGTCAAAACGTTAGATGTCAGCACCAAAGAGGCGATGCTTAATGCGCAGGCGTTGATCATGAGAAAGGTGTAATCCTTAGACCGCACAGTTTATCGGCTCCAAACTAAAAAGACTCCGCTCTAGACCTGTTAAGGTGAAAGTGGAGTCTTTTTGTATTGTGCTCAATCTAACAGGTCAGACGCTAAAAAGGATGGTATTTAAATACGTCTTCAACCATTGAATTGAGTAAATCGATATCGTCACAGGTTTTTGCGTAGGTACGCAAGCCGGCGATTTGAACCTGAACATGTCGAGCAAGTTGAGCCGGTTCTCGCTCTTTGCTTATCTCACCTAGCTCTTGTGCTTCCGCAATCACTTTAGCAAATTCACCTTCCATGATCTTTAGTGATTTCTTTGCTTCTTCCAATAATTCTGAATGTTCATCAGTGAGTTCAGCAACCGTTTTTGCCAGCATACACATGCCGTTAGGTGAACTCTGTTTAGACTCGACAACAACGCGTCTTACAAAGTTTTCGAGTGCTTGAATGGGCGAGTCAGTTTCATTGCGAAAGCGGTTCAGATTGAGGATGCCAAGTTCGGTATAGCGAGCAAGAGTTTCCTTAAACAGTCCTTCTTTGCTGCCAAAAGTCGCGTAGATGCTTCCCGGGCGCATATCAATCACGTCCTGTAGGTTACGCATAGATGTTGCGTGAAAGCCTTTTTCCCAATACAGGTTAGTTGCTTTGTCTACTACATCTTGTCTATCGAACTTTGCCGTTTTAGCCATAACATCTACTTCATTAAACTGAACACATACTCAATATTTTATGCTGAACGCTCGTTCTAGTAAAGCCACACCAGTAAGAAAACAGGCTGCTTAGTCTAGTTATTTGCTAAATGATTGAAACAAAATGGCTAGTGTGTAACTGCAGGCTGCAATTTATGCGTCAACAACTTCTACGGTTTTATGTTGCGCACCGTAATAGGTGCCTTCATCAATGGTATACATTAAAATTTCATCGCATTCTGGGCAGTTGAATTCTTCGTTGGGTTCAATTGCTGCCTCTTCTACCCATTCCCATCCAATGTTTTGTTCGCAAGCAGGACAATCCATAAAAAACCTCTAATTATGCATCTACGTTAATTTTACGAGCTCGGCATTATACATAGTTGATGTTGAATATATAGACGGTCGTGAGGACATAGCTTGATAAGGCTTGTACAGTTAGTGTGGTCTACCACTTTGTGGTTATGTAAAATCTGTCAATTTTCAGTCACTTGCGCCGGAAAAATGTTGAAGATCGTATTTGTTTTCCGCTTAAGTTGCATAGCTAACAGTTTTATAAACAAGTCAATGAGTTCTACAAGGTTAAGTGTTAGGTTTATCGATTGCCGCCGATAGGGAATGGTAATTACTAAAACTGAATAATTATATGATCTCAACAAGGGCACATTGATATATAAGTGTGTCTAATTACAACCAGAAAGAGATTTGTTAGCTGCTAGGGAATAAAAATGAAATTAACCGATATGTCTTTTAAGCAAAAAATCATCGCTTTGCTTATTTTGCCGATCTTAGGCTTTCTATGGCTTAGTGTTTCTGCTATATCAAAAGGCGTAGAGACCACCAGTGAAATGTCATCATTAAACCAACTGACGCGTTTGTCGGTTGTATACAGTGAATTAGTGCACGAGTTACAGAAAGAGCGTGGAATGACTGCCGGTTTTATCGGCTCACAGGGTACTCAGTTTGTCAGTGAACTACGTTCACAAAGAGCAAGTGCGGATACTCGACGTGACCAGAGAAGCGAATATTGGCAGTCGGCTGATATCGATTTACCGCAAATCACAAAGTTGAATACAGAAATCAGCCGAAGCCTCAATCAGATCACTTCTATTCGTAATCGAGTCGACTCTCAATCTATCCCACTTTCTGAGGCTCTAGGTTACTACACTCAACTTAACGCAAAGTTATTGAGCGTATCGGCATTGATTGCAGAGTTGAGTTCGGATGCCACCATTACTACAGAAACCATCGCTTACTACAACTTCTTGCAAGGCAAAGAGCGTGCTGGTATTGAACGTGCTGTACTCAATAATACCTTCTCTAAAAATGAGTTTGGCCCGGGTATGCTTGTGAGGTTTATCTCTTTAATGACTGAGCAAAATACCTATTTCTCTAACTTTAAAGTGCTGAGCACCCCAAGCAATGTGAGTTTTTTTGAGCAACAATTGAATGATCGATCTGTCGCAGAAGTTGAAAAACTTCGACAGCTTGCACAATCGAAAATGAGTGGTTTTGATGTTGACCCTGTTTACTGGTTTGCACAATCAACGGCGCGTATTGTTCAGTTGAAGAAAACAGAGAACCAGTTAGCTGATTCACTGATCGCACTCACGGAACAAAAAACGACAGAAGCGCAGACTGCCATGATGGCGAGTATCGCGATGTTTGTTGTGATTACTTTGTTTGCAACTTTTGTTAGCTTCAAGGCTATAACCGATCTAACCACACGAGTGAAAGACCTTACTTTAGTGCTTTCAAAAGTTCGTGATGATAATGATTTGACAGTTCGTGCGACTTACGTAGGTAGCAGCGAGCTTGGCCAGATATCTTTATCGCTTAACGAAACTTTAGAGAAGTTCTCGCAGGTGATCGACAACTTGTCTCAATCGAGCTTAACACTCGCTTCGGCAGCAGAAGAGACGGCGCAAACTTGCCAATACAACTCCAATACCTTGGTTGAGCAACAAAACCAAATTGGGCTGATTGCAACGGCAACTGAGGAGCTTTCGGCAACCGTGAATGAAGTCGCGGCTAAAACGCAGCAAACGGCGACTTCGGCGAAAATGGTGGATCAACAGTCACAAGAGGGCTTGAGCACGGTCCAACACTCTTATGAATCGATTGAAATCTTAGCGTCTGAGATTAACGGCTTAGCTGAGAAAATTACTCATCTACACGAAAGCAGTAATAATATTAATAGCGTGATCGATGTGATTAAGTCGGTTGCTGATCAAACAAACTTGTTGGCGCTAAACGCTGCGATCGAAGCGGCTCGTGCTGGTGAACAAGGTCGTGGTTTCGCTGTTGTAGCTGATGAAGTCCGTACATTGGCTCAACGCACTCAAGAGTCGACGTTGGAAATTGAAGGCTTCATTAGTTCGCTACAGTCTGATGTACAAACAGCGTTCAATGTGATTGATAACAGTAAAAAAATGTCATCAAGAGCGGTTGAAGATTCGCGAGACGTAGAACAAACGCTACAAGATATTTCTGGTGCTGTGAGCGAGATATTCAGTATGACAGAGCAGATTGCAACGGCAACAGAAGAGCAAGCGGTAGTGACACAAGACATTGCTCAGAACGTAGTGGCGGTAGAGCAGAAGTCGACAGAATCTACGACGGGCGCGACTCAAATTGCGGCGACAGCGAAAGAACAAGCAGAATTGGCAACATCACTAAAAGAACTCTCGAATACGTTTAAGAGTTAATTTTTCCGAGATCATGGCTAATGGCTAATGGCTTAAAGTTAAGAGTTAAGAGCTATCTTACGTAACGAAATGTCCCGCTTAGTGCGGGACATTTTTTAGGGTTGAAGCGGCTAAGACTGCGCTTTATAAAAACGACAAGTTAAAGCTCAAACAATACGTCAGTACGAATAATGTATTTAGTCCCAGAAAGTATTGGTGCTGAGCCGTGTATACAATGGGCAGGGTGAGTACCGTGAGGAAAACATAGGACACTACCACTAGGTGTTTTAACCGATTCTATATCCGCATTCTCATGCCTTTGACGACGAGCAGGCTTACTCGGGTCGTCACGGTTAACCATGAATTGGGTTTCACCACCGACGAAATCATCACTCAATAGAAGCAAGAAAGTATACATGCTCCAACGGTCGCCAAAAGAGTCATCGATCAGTTCTCCACCGACAACTTGACTACCGGGCCAAGAGCCATCGGTGTGCATTTTAAAGAAATCCCCTTCATCGTAGCGATAAAATCGAAAACGACCGTTGATTCCAAGTGGTTTCACACCAGCAAAATGGTCGTACTTATCAACGAAATGATCTTTGCATCGGTTCCAGATGATTTCGAGTGTTTTAGGATCGGCGATCAGGTTGAGGTTTCGGTTATGGCGTATTTCTCTTGGCAATGAAACTGCGGCATCTTCTGTGAAACCAAGTTGGTTCGCTTCATCAAGTATCCGCTTAACCTCTTCAGGAAGAAGTACATCTCTTAGCTGGAAAGCTCCAGGTACATTGTTTACTTCAATGCGTGATACTGCGCTGACGCTGTCATTAAGTGAAAATGGATTAGCCGATTTTGGTGCCCAGACTGGTAGGTCACTGCACTGAGTGCCTGCTTCTCGTCTAACAACGTAGAATTTCTGTTCGTTATTCATTATGAATCCTTATTTTGAAACTACTTTCACTTGAGCAAATTGACGATGACCATCTACTGAACCGTGGTAGCCAAGGCCACTCTGTTTCGCACCAACCCAGGGAGCGTCACCACTACCGCCCTGACCTTGATTGATGCCAACCATGCCAGCGTCAAGTTCATCAGCAACCTCGTTGGCACCTTGGTTGCCGAATACCACAGCTCCCAATCCATACTCGCTGGCATTAGCACGTTCGATTGCATCATCAATGTTGGAGTAGCGAGTGATAGCGACCACTGGTCCAAAAGTCTCTTCTGTTTCTAACTTCATTTCAGGAGTCATTCCAGTGATAACAGTAGGACGGATATAACGATCTGGTTGTTCAATCCCGCCTAGAAGGAAAGTTGCCCCTTTTTGTTGTGCGTCTTTTAATTGTTCAACGATTTTTCCATGCTGCGTGGCATTGATGATCGGTCCTATGTTTACGTTAGGCATATCCCACGGGCCAATCTGGTACATGTTGGCGATCTCGGTGACACGTTGTTCAAATTTTTCAGCGATACGATCATCAACATAGATACGTTCAATCGAAGTACACATTTGTCCTGAGTTCTCAAAGCTGCCTGCGACGGCAAAGCGAGCTGCTTGTTCTAGGTTGGCATCACGCATCACTATCATTGGGTCTTTGCCACCTAGCTCCATGACCAAGCGTTTTACCTTGCTCGCTGCGCGTCGCATGATGTCTTGGCCTGTTGCTTTTGAGCCAGTGAACGCGATCATTTGGATGTCGCCTTCGACTAATGCCTCACCAGTTTCTCGGTCGCCATGCAAAATTGTTAATACGCCTTCGGGTAGGTGTTTTTGCAGCTCACCAAAGAATGCTTCAGCGATGAGAGGCGTTTCTTCTGAAGGTTTTAGAATCACGCTATTGCCCGCGACCAGTGCTGGCACAATGAGGTTGTTTGCCATCATCACAGGGTAGTTCCAAGGAGATATAACTCCGACAACACCTAGTGGGCGGTATTGAAGCTCTGTTGACCCTGACAATTTGCGAGTGTTGAGCGCGCGGTGTGCTTCTTCTGCATAATGCTGCCCCATGTAAATTGCGCCTGTTGCTTCACCAGTGGCGCGTCGGATATCTTTACCCATTTCGCGAGCAAGTAGTTCTGAGAGGGAATCTGCATACTGATCAAGGTGTTGGTAAGCTCTAATAATGGTTCGCACGCGCTCATTTATCGGGAGTTTTTTCCATACCTTTTGTGCTGACTTTGACTGGCGGATCGTTTGAACGACTTCATCTCTAGAGGCGCTATTGACTTCACCAAGCAGTTCTCCATTACTAGGATTAAAAGATTGAATAGACTTGCTCATGTTTACCAACTCCGTTTAATTTTTCGTATATTTTTTCTATTTAATTACATATCTACATATCTACATAGCTAGATATTGAGAAATTTCGATATCTAATCTTCTAAAAATAGACAAGATTAAAATGGGCGGCGTTATCCACCCAGTCTGTTTTGATTCTGCTTGTTAGAGTGAGTTAGATAACTCTTTTAAAAACTTCTCGATGTATTCGTCATTACGCTTGTAGTACGTCCACGAGCCAATGCGTTTTGAAGTAACCAGCTTTGCACGTTGCAAGTTAGAAAGATAAGACGAGACGGTCGATTGGGATAAGCCACTTTTCTCTTGAATAATGCTGACACATACCCCTTCAACGTCGGTATCAACGAGTTGTTTCTCTAGGTTAAAGTGCTCATGCGGTGACTTTAGCCAGTGTAGAATATCCCTTCGTACTGGGTTGTTGATTGACTTTAAAACTTCATTCATATCTGACATGGCGTTTGGCTGCTGTTTTCGACTAACGTGAAATATACTCTTTAAAGTAAGATATCGCAATATCTCGATATCCTGCTTTCTCTACATTGAGGTAAGAATGGCATTCATGTTTATCGTCGGCGTGTTGATTTCCTTAGTTAAGCTCTAGGCTCTCGTTCTATGCTTTAAGAACCAAGAACCAAGAACCAAGAACCAAGAACTAAAGCGCTTGTCCGTTAACCGACAATTTCACATCAATGTTGCCACGAACTGCATTTGAATATGGGCAGACTTGGTGAGCCGTTTTCACAAGCGTAACAGCTTGTTCCTGATCTAAATCGAGTTCAACGGCTAGTGAAATGGTTAAAGCAAAGCCACCATTCTCATTTGGACCAATGCCTACCGTTGCGGTTGTTGGCGCTGATGCGATCTTAATCTTCATCTCTTTCGCTACATGAAGTAACGCGTTTGAGAAGCACGCAGAGTAGCCCGCAGCAAATAGCTGTTCTGGGTTAGTCGCTTCACCTGAACCGCCCATCTCTTTAGGGTAGCTCAATGCCACTGAGAGTAGATTGTCATCCGTTGATACTTGGCCATTACGACCTGCCGTTGCTGTTGCAGAAGTTGTGTAGAGTGTTGTCATTGTTTTAGTCCTTATTTGAATTGTTTAAAATTAAATTGCGCACAACTTAATTTTAAAGCTAGCTTAATTGATAAAACTTGAGCGCGCAAGTATATTGTGCACAATTTAATTTATTGGTGAGGTGATCATGAGCGACCAAGATGACTATCTAAAGCTGGATAATCAGGTGTGTTTTGCGTTGTATAGTGCGTCGAATGCAATGAGTAGGGCGTATCAACCTTTACTGAAAGCGCTTGATCTTACTTACTTGCAGTACATTGTGATGATGGTGCTTTGGGAAGAAAAAGAGATAAATGTCAAAGCGCTAGGCGCAAAAACGCATTTAGATTCTGGTACCTTGACGCCACTACTCAAGCGTTTGGAAGCGAAAGGTTATGTGCTTAGAACTCGCAGTATTGAAGATGAGCGAGTTCGAGTTATCACGTTGACACTTGCAGGGGTAGAGCTCAAAGAGCAAGCGCAGACCGTTCCGGTTGAAATGCTGTGTCTTTCTAAGATGAATGAAGATGAGCTTAAATCGCTAAAAGCCCAATGTGAGCAATTGCTTGGTAATTTGACTTTTTAATACTGATCTTTTGTTGAGTGAGCACGTAAGATATCGGCTAGGTAAATTATAACTCTTTTCAATTTACGCTTTTAGTTCGTATTTAGTATTCAATTCAATTTAATTTGAATACTAAATCTATAACTATAACTATTCTTAATATGCTGAAAGTAATGATGTTTATTCGTTTAGATGTCTTGAAAATAATGGTCTAGAGTTTTTAGGTTCCCATACTTTTTGTACATAAAACAAGCCACACATAAAATTTAGGATTAAAATGTCATTTGAACGAACATTAACTTTTAAGCAAAAAACTTACGTAATTGCCGGACCTTTATCAATTTTGACCTTTGTTTACTTCATGCAATATGGATTTGCAATGGGAGATTTCATTGTTGCGGTATCTTTGATGATTGCGGTGGTCTCTTTTAATTCCCCAAAGTTCTCCTCGATGTTGCCGTACGTAATGTATGGTTTTGTGGCTTTACATATTCATCAAGCTTACGGCGATGTGATGCTGCATTTTGAAGTGTTTATTCTGCTTGGTCTTATGAGTTTATATAACAATTGGGTTATGGTGCTACATACTTATATTGCTGCTGCTATTCACCATGTAGCGTTTTATTTCATTCAAGTATCAGGACTTCCAATATACGCCTACCCTCCTGGCACCGGTTTCTCAATGGTTGTCGAACACTGCTTGTATGCTACGTTCCAAGCTAGTGTTTCTATCTATGGTTCACTAACTCAAGCGCAAAGTGTGCGTAAAATGGAATATGTAACAGCATCTGTAGAGAAGTTGGTGCAAGAAGATAAGTTAGATTTAAATATTGAACTCAAGACTGGTGACGATTTTTATTCTCGCTTCAACAGCTTTATAACCCAACTTCAGGATATGGTTAAAGTTCAGAATCACGTGATTGATGGGCTAAAAAATGTTGCGCAGAACCTTTTAAAAAATACTTCAGACGTCAATAAAGAAATTTCACACAATGCCACTAATGCAGAAGTTGCTACCCATGCAATAGAAGAACTTAGTCATTCCTTTGAGCGTATGTCAGTCATAGCCCAACATTGTAATGAAAGTACTCAAGTTGCGAATAAGCTAAGCTTTAGTGCTGTCGAAAAATCTGCCAATTGTCAAACGACTCTTGAATCATTAAAAATTACGGTAGGTAAAACGAAAGAAAATGTAATGGACGTGACTAGAGATACAAAAAACATTCACCAAATCTTAGAAACAATCACTGGTATTTCCGACCAAACTAACTTGTTAGCACTTAACGCCTCGATAGAAGCTGCGCGAGCAGGAGAGTCTGGTCGTGGTTTTGCGGTTGTGGCTGATGAAGTCCGTCAGTTGGCCATACGTACCAATACTAGCGTGGAACAGATTAATAAATCGCTTTCAGAATTGGATAGGCACATTAATCAGTCGACTCAAAACATCTCAAATGTTTTGCAATACTCGGATGAAGTGTTTGGTTCGGTAAGTAATATTATGGACATTACCCGGACAATCTCGACTACGGTTTCTGATGTGAATGACCAAATGTCACTGGTAACAAACTCAGTTGATGAACAATCCGTGGCATTGAACCAGATAACGAAAACGATGTCCGGTGTTAGTTCTCTTTCTAGTGCTATTACCGAACAATCAGACAATCAAAACCATTCTGTGATTGAACTTTCAGAATCTATTGAAGAGCTTAATCAAGCTAGCAAGCGTTTCGTAATCTAACGTGTTTAAAAATATTATCGTCTTCATTATTGTTATCGGAGTTGGGTATTGGACATCACATATTTTCAACTTTGATAAAAAAATGGAGTTTTCGGATACTCCTTTGGATGCTCAACTACATGAATGTCGCCTGGAAGGCGATTATTGTTTAAGCGGGGAATATGAGCTTCAGTTGATCGATGGAAGTTTTGCAGCCTTGCAAAGAACGGTTTTTACCTTGAACTATCGAGGAAGTCCTGTAACTGGAAAGATCCTTGTAACTTCTGATGATAATCAGTTTGGTACTTTGATAAGTCAAGCCATGGTTAACGAAGTCGATAGAAAGCAAGTGTTAATTCCTTTTTGTGGGAATCCTGTTATGAATATTATGGTGATTGATGCACTGACAAATTCTGGAATTATTATTACGTCTAGGGGAATTCATACTGAAAACTTCAGTAAAAGGGGGCTCGTCAGCATCGAGTAGAGTTGACGAACCTTTTGGTACCGACTGCCGTTTAAATGGCAGTTGGTAGGGCATCCGCTTGGGAGCTAACTCATGAACCAAGATATAAGCGATCAGCATACATACCAGCAGCGGTAAAGAGTGCATTGATAAAGTGTTTACCTTTGCTGTCCAGAGTTAGGGGACAAATACTAATGATCTTTACCAGTTTGAAGGTGAAAATGTCTAACCTTGTGATGAGATTAAATGTGATTAGATCACCTGAGGGCTTGTGCCGTTAATATTGGATCGTTGATTTAAGTAATAATTCAGACTTAGAACAAAACCCATCAGGTGTTACCTGGTGGGTTTTTCATTTTAAATCATGCAGGTAGAGTCAGAACTGTTTAAATGAATATAGTTATTCCATAATTGTTGATTCGATAAATTCAGCCTATTTGAACGAATGTTCAAAATAAAACTTGAACGATCGTTCTTGTTTGTTCTATATTGTTTTCACGCCAACGGAGAACAGTCTCATATCACTCCGATTGTGAACCAAATTAAGATAAAGAATCGAAAGGAATAGAACATGAGCAACTTTAAAATTCATTCAGTAGAATCAGCACCAGAACAAAGCAAACCTATTCTTGAGGGTGCAGTAAAACAAATGGGCCGAGTTCCTGGTCTTTTTGGTGTGATGGCTGAATCACCAAATACTCTGAAAGCTTACACACAGCTTCATCAAGCATTTAATGAGTCATCTTTTGATGCCGATGAGCTGACAGTGGTATGGCAAACTATCAACGTTGAACATGAGTGTCACTACTGCGTTCCTGCACATACGGGTATCGCACATTCAATGAATGTAGACCCAGCGATTACCGAAGCACTGCGTAACCGTGCTGCACTGCCAACTGAAAAACTTCAAGCACTGCATGATTTCACGCTAAGTATGGTACGTAATCGTGGCAATGTGCCAGAAAGTGAAATGGCAGCTTTCTTCGCTGCGGGTTACGGTCAACAACAAGTGCTAGAAGTGATTCTTGGCTTGTCGCAGAAAGTGATCAGTAACTACGTAAACCACGTTGCTCAAACACCAGTAGACAAAGTATTTGAACAGTTTGCTTGGGAAGGTTAATCGCTTAAATATCAACTTGCTTAGAGAGTAGGTTGCTTGAAGGCTACGCTAATTAGCCTTTGGCTATGGATATAGTGAAAGCCCCGCTTGGTTGAGTGGGGCTTTTTTGTTGGTGTCAGTTCTAATTGAGGAAAGTGAACGGTTAATGTGTATGTTTAGCGATGATCATAGCCAGTGTCACTATCCCTTCTTTCCAATCTTTGTTCTCTTCAATGTTCGCGACCGTGAAGCGCAAACAGTGTTTGTATTGGTCGTGTGTGCCAAAGACAGTACCAGGTAAAATACCTAATTTATGTTTTAAGCAATCTTGATAGACGGAATAACTGTCGACCGATTCCGGTAGTGTTATCCAGTTTAAAAATGAGCCTTCAGGTTTTGATAGGTGGTAACGCCCGACAAGGTGAGGGTAGCTATCTAATGCATGGATTAATAGGCTTTGGAACTGCTTTTGATTGGTTTGATAGAGTCGTTTCATTTTAGAAAGATGACTGCGGTATTTGCCTGTAGTGAGAAACTGACCTACTGCGGATTGCATCAGGTTTGAGCTCCCCATGTTGTCACAAAGGAGATATTTTTCGACTTGAGCTTGGTAACGCCCCGAGAGCAACCAACCTATACGTAGGCGTGAGTCTAAGGTTTTAGAGAGCGAATTCACGTAGATAACTCGATCTTGGTCATCAAGCTCTTTTAGGCTGGCAATAGGTGCATCAAACGCCAGGCTACCAAACACATCATCCTCGATAATCGGCAAAGTTCCGGTTATCTCCAACAGCGTTTTTCGATTAGATAATGGCATCCGTGAGCCCGTTGGATTGGTAAAGTTTGGTGTTAGCACTAGCGTTTTTACATCCCATTTATCCAGTGCACTTTGTAGAGAAGGGATGTCGATTCCGTGGCTAACACTGCTTGGTATTTCAAGGGCTTTTAAACCTAGCGACTCGAGCAACAACAAATTGCCGAAGTAACACGGTGACTCTACCGCCACGATGTCGCCCGGTTTGGTGAGCGCGCGTAAAGCCAAACTGATCGCCTGTTGTGCGCCATGCGTAATCGCAATCTCTTTCGATCCCGCAGGTACGCCTAGATCGTGGGTGATCTTTAACAATTGTTTTACTAATTGCTCGTCACCAGGAGGCAATTGGTAGTAACCGGGTAACTGAGTTTGCAATCGGCTGTGGCGACCGATCTCAGCGTACAAGCTTCGTATTGCGGGGTTATTGATGTTGGGATGGGCAGAGCCAGCTAGAAGCTTTAAACGACCTTTGGGGCGAGAGAGAACTGATTTAGTGACAGATAAGAGGTCAACTTTTTGAGGTTGGCTTGGTGCATCCCAGCTGGTGGTATTGGGCGCTTTCACACGATAGCCTGATTTAGGTACTGAATAAACCCAGCCTGTCGCTTCCAGTTCTTGGTAGGCGCGAATCACGGTATTTTTACTCACACCAAGCTGCTCGCTTAATTGACGAATTGAGGGAAGGCGATCGTCTGGTTGAAAGAGTCCTTTATCGATCTGAGCCTTAATATGTTGTTCGGTAGCAAGGTATTTATTGCCGCTGAGTTCTGCTTCCACGTTTTTCTCCCTCGTTGCTCACTCTCAATCTGTAACCATTTAAAGTGTTATATCTGTATCTTTATTAGTTATCTGTACCCAACTAAGGTAACAGCATTGATGAAGAGTTGACCAGAGGTTTGTAATGCTGATTAAAATGATTCCGTTTGTGTTTGTAATATTGTGGTCGTCAGGCTTTGTCGGTGCACGTCTTGGTGTGGAATACGCGGAACCCGCAACATTACTTTCACTGAGGATGGTAGCCAACGTGGTGCTGTTCTTGGTTTTGATTGCAATCCTTAAGCGTCGTATCCCTCTTGGTCGCGCATTCTTCCATGCTTGTGTGGTCGGCATCTTGATTCATGGTTTCTACCTTGGTGGCACCTATCTGGCGATTGATATGGGTATGCCTGCCGGGTTGAGTTCTCTACTTGTTGGCTTACAACCGATTCTTACCGCATTGATTATGATCAGCTGTAGTTCGCAGCGTTTTAATTTCGCACAATGGCTAGGATTAGCCCTCGGTTTTGCGGGTATTAGTTTGGTGTTGATGGGCAATATTGAATGGCAATCTGATGACCAAAAGGGCATGGCGACGTTGTTGTGTTTGGTTTCGCTGGTGGGTATCACGGTCGGTACATTGTACCAAAAGCGTTTCTGCAAAGGGACAGACATGGTCGGTGGTGCGATGGTGCAATATCTTGCTGCGGCTTCGCTATTTTTACCTTTCGCCGTGCGTTACGAAACCATGCATGTGAATTGGACTATTGAATTTACACTAACGTTAGCTTGGTTAGTGATTGTCTTATCTTGCATTGCTATTCTGTTGTTGTTGTACATGGTGGAGCATGGGGCTTCTTCGAGTGTAGCATCGGTGTTTTATTTAGTACCACCAACGACGGCAATTCAAGCTTGGCTTATTTTTGGAGAGTCGTTTGATATCTACGGCGCAATGGGATTCGCGTTGTCAGCGACAGCGGTATATTTGGTCGTGAAAAAGCCAGAGTTACTAAAAGTTCGTAGGCAAGCAGCACTTGATCGATAGATATAAAAAGAGCCTGAATCTTCAGGCTCTTTCCGTTTTAATCATTGGTTAGCGTCTATTGATTAGCGCTGCATCAAGCAAGCGTAAGCCGTTGTAAACGGTGCTTCTTGGTATTGCTTAAGGCCAGTCTCTTTGAACTTCATCATAAGAGGGTTGCGCTTTAGGCTCTCTTTGATGTCAGCAGGTGATACAACCGTTACGTCTAGGCCGTCGATCAGTTGAATTGCTGCTTCTAGTTTGAAGCCAAAGCCACCGCCAGCAAATTTGCCTTTTGTTTGGCGTTGACGAATTACAACTTTATCTACTTGGTAATCTTCCATCAACTTTGCAAAAGAGAATTGAAAGCCTTTCATATTCTGCGTGTCGTTTGCGTCGCTAATCGCAACTTTAGAAACTCGGCAATCAGGGATATTAAATACACCATCTGACAGAGAAAGAAGACAGATGACAGCATCGTTACCTTTGATTTCAACACCACAAATTTTCATGTTCATACCTATTTACTTTTGAGCCGTACATTATGGTGCTATTTCTATGACTTCTCCAGTATTTGAGCATGTCTGTGGTAAATAAGTGCAAAAATGTCTTTGGCTCTACTTTTTAATGTTGACCTTTGGTTGAATAATAGACAGTCGATTCAAGGGTAACGTTTGCTATGCGACTAGGTTCACAAACTTTTAGCTAGCTTTTAAATTGATACTGTATATTATGCGCGCGTCCCTATTTATTGTATGGTTATAAGCCCCCTTATGAGTATCAACAACCTTTCAATTAAGAGTAAAATTGCGATCCCATTAATGGTTATCGTGATCGTTTTTTCTACTGTTACTGTGCTTAATGTTCTTAAATCTAACGCTCAAGCTGCAATCAACCATGAGTTGAATAATGTGGTTCAGCCAGTGTTAGATAATTTGGAAGATGGCTATCGTGATATTTACCAAGTTATCGCTTCTGCTCAAGGTCTATTATTAGCAAAAGACCAAGCGGCGATTGAGTACCAAAAGTTTGAATTTAAAGACAATGCTTACAAAGCGGTGCCTCGTTTTCAAAGTGTCGAAACCTTATATCAAGCAGGGGTGTTGGATCCATCTTCTCGTGGTGAATTATCAAAGCTTGTTAACGCGATGAGCAAGTGGGTGGCATTGCACGAACCTATGTTTGCCGACCCTGAGAATGCATACCAATACAACATTGATTACTCTCCTGCGTTAGATGCTGAGTTTGCGATTATTCGAGATCAACTTCGTGACATCAGAACCTTGATCGAATTGAAGCAGAAAGAACTTCGTCAACAAGCCGATGAATCTATTGAATCAAGCAAGGTGATCATTGAAGTCGGCATGGGTGTGGCGATCCTGGCTGCTGCTTTCGCGTTATGGTTGTCGAATCGCTTTATCGTTAAACCGATTCAAAATGTTGAAAAAGCGATGGTTGAAATTGCTTCTGGCGATGGTGATCTTTCTCAACGTATGAGCGTTGAGGGGAGTGATGAAATTGCTCGACTTAGCTCTGCTTTCAACCAGTTTGTTGGCAAGATTCATGTGACCATCGAACAGGTTATTACCACTTCTAACGCTGTACGTTCTGAGATGGAAAACATCAAATCACTGACTCAAGGTGTGGCTCAGTTTTCTTCTAATCAACAGAAAGAGAGTGAAGTAGTTGCTGCTGCAGTTCATGAGATGCAAGCAACCAGCGTTGCCGTAAGTGGTAATGCGTTAGAAGCGGCTTCTGCAAGCAATACGGCAAATAGAGAAGTGGAATCTGCAGATAAAACTTTAGGCTTAACGGTGAGTTCGATTGAGCGCTTGGCGCATGATATCGAAAACGCGAGTGGTGTTGTTCATGAACTAGACAGTGATGTTAAGAACATTGCTTCTATTCTTGGTGTAATTAGAGGCATTGCTGAACAAACTAACCTACTTGCATTGAACGCTGCGATTGAAGCGGCACGTGCTGGTGAACAAGGTCGTGGTTTCGCTGTTGTTGCTGATGAAGTTAGAGCCTTGGCAAGTAAAACTCAAGACAGTACGGGTGAAATTCAGTCGATGATTGAACGCTTAGAAGTTGGCGCTAAACAAGCGGTGAGCGTGATGAACGAAAGTAAAGTTAGTGGCGAGAAAACCATTGTTCAAGCGAGTACAGCTGCGTCGTCATTGAGTGAAATTCGTAACTCTATCGGTATGATGAATGAGATGAACACGCAAATCGCAACTGCGGCTTCTCAGCAATCTCAAGTATCGGAAGAAGTGAACCAGAACGTTCAACGTATAGCTGAAAGCACTATGCAAATGGTGGAAATGGCGAACAGTGCAGAAAACGCATGTATGGCTTTGGCGGAGCAATGTGAAGCGCTAGATGGTTTGGTTTCTCAATTCGAAGTCTAAGAGATGCTGTTCAAGAGAGTTACTGGCTAGACGGTCAATCTATAGTGAGTAGCGACAACTAAAAAGATTTATCGAAAATGAATTATTAAAAAATAGCCAAAATGAACACTAAAAAGCCCGCACTCAATGAGTGCGGGCTTTATTTTTATATACGAGCATTCTTTATATAAAGACTTTTTAGATACGGGGTTTTATTTTAGGCACGCAGGTGCTTTGCCGATCTAGTCAGTATTAGCTGCTACGACCGTCTTTATATGTGTAACGGTAGTCAACTTTTACGTTAGCTTGATAATGGGTGTCGCCGCTCATGTTGGTGATTTTTTTCACTTCCATATTCGCATCATCAATCTTGAATGAATTGTACTTAGTTGTTTGTTGGAACTGTGGCAGTTCTCTAGAAAGCTCAAAAGATGTCTTTGTGCTTAGCTCATCCATAAGGTTGGTTCCTGCATCGTATGCTTCCGCTTCAGTAACAAAAGTATCAGATTTTAGCGTTGTTTCTTGAATCGTTGTTTTAGTTGCTGCAAACGCTGTCGTGCTGAGTACAAGAGTTGATGCAAGTATGATTAATTTTTTCATATGAGTACCTTACTTTGTTCTTTGTTGAAGTACCTGTGTTGCGGTACAGAACCAACATATCAATGAAGTGGTAAGACTAGTGTCAGAAGAAATACTAAATTTGTTAGTGTTCAGTGAGAAATATTTAGAAATGTCAGGGCTTGGTTGAGATCGTTTTGAACGATTGCAGATAGCGAAGGTTTATGTACAGAGCATATCAAGCAAGTGACACTGATTTATAACTTCAATACACTGTATGGGTAACCGTTGTTTAGCATAAGGTAAAGGCATGGCTAATTGGGAAGGGGTAAGTGAGTTTGTTGCAGTAGCAGAGCGTGAAAGCTTTACTGGTGCAGCGCAGAAGCTTGCTACATCAGTGGCTCAAATCAGCCGTAGAGTGGCAAACCTCGAAGAACGTTTGGCAGTAAAACTGCTTAATCGAACGACACGTAAGGTTTCCCTAACAGAGGCTGGGCAACTCTATTATCAACAATGTAAGTTGTTGGTCGAAGGTTTAGAAATTGCTGAACTTGCGGTCACGCAGATGCAGTCGACACCTAAAGGGTTGCTTAAAGTGACCGCGCCTGTGACTTATGGTGAGCGCCAACTCGCGCCTCTGTTACATCAATTTTTAAAGCTTCATCCACAGGTAGAACTTGAATTGATGCTGACTAATCAAAAACTTGATCTTATCGATTCTGGTGTTGATGTAGCGATTCGTCTTGGTCGCTTAGAAGATTCAAGCCTGGTGGCAAAGAAGCTCTCTCAACGCCAACTCTATGTATGTGCCAGCCCAGAGTACATTGAACGGTATGGTGAGCCACATACGCTCTCTGAATTGAACAATCATCAATGTTTAGTCGGTGGTTTCGAACATTGGCGTTTTAAAGAAAATGGCCGACCTCGTTCGGTTCGTGTTAATGGGCGCATTAAGTGCAATAGTGGTTTAGCCTTGTTAGATGCAGCCAAGCAGAGCATTGGCTTGGTACAGTTGCCTGAATACTACGTAAGTGAAGATCTAGAATCAGGAGGGTTGGTTGAAGTACTGTCTGACTATCGAGACGATAAAGAGGGGATCTGGGCGCTTTATCCGCAAAATCGCAACCTATCTTCTAAGGTTCGATTGTTAGTAGACTTTCTTTCTGAACAATTGGATTAGTTTATGATCTAAAGCTACCACCGATAAAAAAAACGGGCTTCAGATTAGAGATTCTGAAGCCCGTTTTTATTTAGTGTGAAAAGTCTTAACGTTAAGTTGCGTTTACTTGCTATTTAATAGACCGTAAATGTCCTAGACCGTGAAGCGATCCACCAAGTGGTAAAGCTCATTCGCGCGGCTGTTTAGGTTTTGGCTACCAGTGCGGTTCTGATTCGCCAGCGATGCTGATTGCGAGCTTTGATCTGAGATTACGACGATACGTTGTGAGATCTCTTGGCCTACAATGTTTTGTTGTTCCGTCGCGGTGGCAATCAGTGAATTCATATCCATGATGGTATCAATCGACGCCTGAATTTTCGCCAGTGCTGCAGCAGCGGCATTCGCTTCTTCCACGGTTTGAGCACTTCGATTTTGGCTCGAATCCATGGCTTTTACGGCAGCATCTGAAGCGGCTTTTAGCTGTTGAATCATCTTGTGAATGTCACCTGTACTTTCTTGGGTTCGACTTGCCAACTTACGAACCTCGTCAGCTACCACCGCAAATCCACGTCCTTGTTCACCGGCACGTGCGGCCTCAATTGCAGCATTCAATGCTAATAAGTTAGTTTGTTCCGCAATGTCTTGAATGACTGTCAATGAAGACGAAATGTTTTGTACATCACCCTCTAGTCTTGATACCACAGTGTTCGCTTCTGATACTTCGCTGGCAAGGCCTGCAACCGAGTTTGCAGCCGCATTGACAATCTGTTGAGCTTCTTTAGCGTTGTTTTCTGCTTGTTTCGCGGAATCCGCAGCTTGACTCGCATTACTCGAGATCTCTTGTGCGGTAGTCGTCATCTCGGTCATTGCCGTCGCGACTTGTTCAGTTTCTTCACGTTGGCCACTGGCAATCTCATCAACCTGTGCGGCACGAGAAGACATACTGCTGGTTTCAGCGACAACTTGCTGGCCAACATCACTTACGCTGCGAATGATGGTTTGTAGGCTAGCAACGAAGGCATTGAAATTTTCGCTAAGCTTGGTGAATTCTGGGGCTTTGAATGCTTCCATTCGGGCCGTGAGATCGGCTTCGCCACTGGCAAAAGCACTAATTGAGCGGTCAAACTGCTCAAGTGGCTGCATGATAGTGCGATTCACCGCGACAGCAAATATCGCGACAATAAGGGCAATAAAGCCACAGAAAATCGCGATAGCCGTTAATGAGCTTTGTAGCGCGGCATTTGAGCTTTCTTTCATTTCGGCAATAACAGCGTCGATGTCATCAGTGTAGAAGCCAGTACCCAACATCAAATCCCACTGCGGCACAAATACTGAGTAGCTGAGTTTAGGTAGCGCGACAGATTGGCCCGGCTTCGGGAAATAGTAAGTCGTGAATTCCCCTAATTTAGCATTCTTGATCAGGTCGCGGATTAAGTAGTTGCCTTGCTTGTCTTGAAGGTCATAGTAGTTTTTACCGATGCCATCGTTACTTTGACCAACCACAACTCGGACACCTTTCGAGTCATAACCAAAAATATAACCAGATTCGCCATATTCTAATGTTCTCAATGTTGGTAAAGCTTCTTCTAGCGTTGCGCCTCTGTCCAAAAATGGACTGATCGCAGAGTAGGCCATTTGCAGGTACGCTTTGAGTTCTTTTTCTTTCATCGCCATCATATTACTACGCGTCGATTCTACTTGTTGTGCGGTTAGCTCGGTGCTCTTCATATAAGTCACGCTCATCATACCAATCGCCATGAGTAACAAAGGTATGAAAGAGAGAATATAGAGGCGGTTTTTGATGGTTAGGGTCATGTCACGGTTCCTGTGCGATTGTCCAATGCAGTTTTCAACAGATTATTAATGTGATTTAAAAATGTAAATGAACTTGTTGTTTAATTGTTATCCCAAATAGCATTTGTTTGGTAAATATGAAGGTGGTTCTGTTTTCTTGCTCACAGGCCTATGTAATCAAGGGCAGTGCACGTCGTTATTTGGTGCGTTTATGTGCTTTTGCATTCGACATTGCTTTGTTAGAATGCGACGCTTTGTAGCACCCTGCTATGTCTATTCGTTAAGTGAGAAGATTCATGAACAAAAGCCATGTGACTATTGGTTTAACTAACCCAAAGAGTCCTACGAATGTTGGCGCTGTTATGCGTGCGGCTGGTTGTTATCAAGTCGACGAAGTTAAATATACAGGGCAACGCTACGAAAAAGCCGCTAAATTCCATACCGACACTAAAAGCGCAGCGCGTACGATCCCGCTTACTGGTGTTGAGTCATTTTTAGACGACCTTGAGCCTGAAACACAAATTGTGTGTGTGGAACTTGCTGAGGGTGCAACACCACTTCCGCGTTTTAAACACCCAGAAAACGCTATCTATATTTTTGGCCCTGAAGACGGTTCTATTTCTCAAGATGTTGCCGATAGAGCGGATCACGTTGTGTATGTGCCAACGGTTGGTTGCATGAATTTAGCGGCAACCGTGAATGTTTTGCTTTATGACCGCCTTGCTAAGTCAGATGAAATAGATGAGAGCAACGATCTCATTAAGAGAAGCCGTGATAATCGCAATCACTTATTGGTTAAAGAAAAGTAACTCTCTGCTTCTAGTGTTATCTATCCCGTCCGCAATCGGATATTATCTTGAGTTCATCATCAGATAATTGAAGGGTTAGATAACACCATGGAAGACAAGCAATTACTTGCCGTACTGCAACAACATCCTGTCCTCGATTTATATCAGTTATTCCAAGAAGTCGGTCAAAACCAATCTCTATATGCTTTGTTAGAGCGATTATCTTCCCTTAAAGAACAGCATCAACTAAGTACTCGTCTTAGCCCTTTCAAGCCTCACATCGAAGGGTTACTTGCTCAGTTTGATAGTACTACACCAGATAGTGAAATCCTCGAATCGATTGCACTTCAATCTGAGATTCAACAGCGAGGCCACAGCATGAGCCGTTACATAATGACATCAGATAATCATCGCCATTTTTCTCCGAATGCAGACTTAGTCATGTTTGGTGATTCGATTACTGAATGGGCACCGTGGGCGGATATTTTCCGTGATGTATCAATGGTCAACCGTGGCCTTGCAGGCGATACCACAACCGGTATGTTGCGCCGTATTGATACCACGTTGAATGTGAAGCCAAAGCTGGTGTGTTTTATGGCGGGAATTAACGATCTTGCACAAGGTTACAGCGTTGAGCATATCTATCAGAACTATGTTGATATGCTTAAGGTATGGCAAGAAAACGATATTCGAATCTTGGTGCAATCAACGCTTTATGTAGGATCTAAACTGCAAGGGTTGAATCCTCAAGTTTCAGAACTCATCAAAAGACTACAGGCTTATTGCGAACAACATGATATCGAGTTTTTGGATGTAAACCGTGTGCTAGCACCGAATAAATTACTATCCAATGAATACAGTTGTGATGATTTGCATTTGAATGCTAAGGCTTATCAAGTTTGGGCTGAGATACTTCAACCTAAGATAAAAGAGTTATTAAAATAAACTCACGCAAATAGCAGAATGGATAAATGGATAAATGGATAAATGGATAAATGGATAGATAGCTAGCTAATTAAACAGATAGACAACTTAGCCAATACTAGAAAGCCAAGCCTAAACTGGTTTCGTGAACCATAAGGACATCAATTTGAACCTAAGACAGTTGGAAGTCTTTTACGCCATTATGCAGACTGGAACCGTATCTGGAGCCGCGCGCAGTTTGCATGTGTCTCAGCCTAACGTGACCCGTATTCTGGCGCACACCGAGCAACAACTCGGGTTTGGTTTATTCGAACGTGTTAAAGGGAGACTAGTGCCAACGGTAGAGGCAAAAACCTTGTTGCCCGAAGCTGAAAAAGTGTATCAGCAACTGGGTCAGTTTCGATCTTTGACCAACAAAGTGAAGCAAGGCCATCAGCATTTACGTATTGGTGCGCCGCCGATTTTAGCGACTAAATTACTGACTCCGGTAATCGCCCAAATGTCTCGCGAGCAAAATGGCAGTAAGCAAGATCTCTCTTTTGAGTTGCTGACAGCAAACCGTGATGAACTGTGCGCTGGGCTATTAAAGCATGAGCTTGATATTGCTATTGCGTTTGGGGACGAAGCACCGCCTACCATATTAAATGAAACGCTCTTAACCGAATCCCTCAAGGTTTTGGCTCCTTCTAATACGGTTGATCATTTACCCTTGGAATTAACCCTCGATGATCTGATCAATTATCCTTTGCCAATCATCGGGCTCGATAGCCGTGACCCATTAGGGCTGCTGTTGCATCAAAGCCTTGTGGCGCGAGATGAACATTATCATTATCCAATATCTGTGCGTGGATATAGCGCGGCTGCTGAACTAGTTAAATACCAAGCCGGGTTTGCGATTGTGGATCCGTGGACGGCAGAGCAGTATCAACATGACGACTCGGTTTGTGTGTTGTCACTACAGCCGGACATACAATTCTCGGTATCGACTCTCTGTGCAGAACATACGCCACAATCTATTGCGACTAAGCAGTTCATTTCCGCACTGCAGGGGGGCTTGTTAGTTAAAAGTTGTTCGTAAAAAGCTGTTATCTAAGAACTGTTCGCTGAGAGCAGTTAGCCGATAGCCGATAGCGTTTAGCTTTGCCTATAATTCCCCCAAGTTTATAACCAAATCTTTCACCCATAACAGCATGTTATAGGCACGCGATAAATAGGTATTCGGCAGCTTCTAAGCTCTTAATTAAAGTAAACCCATACAAGGATTTATTAATTAGGAAAGCTCATGTTTATCGCTCAACCTTATCTTCTTTTTCTTGGGGATGTTACTGACCCGCTCGCCGCAAAAACAGCCCGTGGTATCCACCAATGGCGACCAGAAATCTGCTTAGGCCAACTGCGTTTAACGGGCGATACCGTTTCACTGGGCTTAATGGACATGACCTTGCAAGAGGCGCAAGCGCAGGGGGCGAAAACGCTAGTGATTGGCACCGCAAATCCGGGGGGCGTCATTCCTGATTCTTGGCAGTCAATCCTTTTGGCTGCTGCAGAAATGGGATTTGAGATTGCATCTGGCATGCATCAACGATTGGGTAAATTTTCACCGCTTGCTGACATGGAGCTAAAAGGATTGACTAAGCTTCATGATGTACGCCATTTTGACGGTGTTCTTAATGTTGGTAACGGTAAACCTCGTCAAGGTAAGCGCTTGCTTACTGTCGGAACAGATTGCTCAGTAGGCAAAATGTTCTCGGCATTAGCGATTGAAAAATCGCTTAAACAAGCGGGAACATCCGCTCAGTTTAAAGCGACAGGACAGACAGGTATTTTGATTGAAGGCTGCGGAATTTCGATTGACGCTGTGGTTGCGGATTTTATTTCGGGTGCGGTTGAAGCGATTAGCCCCGATTTTACCGACCACGAGTGGGACATCATTGAAGGGCAGGGTTCTTTGTTCAACCCTTCGTTTGCAGGCGTGAGTTTGGGGTTATTACATGGCGCACAAGCCGATGCTTTGGTGTTGTGCCATGAAGTCGGGCGACCACATATTCGTAACCTTCCTTATGCTCAATTGCCAAGCATAGAACAGACGATTGAAGCCAACTTACAAGCGGCACGACTGACGAATCCAGATGTGAAATTGGTTGGCATCTGCTTGAACACGTCGGCAATTAGCAATGAAGACGCTGAGACATTATGCCAAGAATGGACCACACTCTATCAAGTGCCCGTGACGGACCCTGTTCGTTTTGGTGTACAACACATTACTGATCATTTGCGACATTCACTTTAACGACTTCATCATTTCTACGTTTCCATTTGTTAAAGCGAACATCAACCGAGTGAAATTATGAAGATTACAGCAGAACCCATTACTATCGCGATGCAAACGGCTTTTCGCATCTCTCGTGGCAGCCGAACTGAGTGTCACGTTGTTCGTGTTTACATTGAACATGATGACAAACAAGCTCAGGGAGAGTGCACACCTTACCCAAGGTATGGCGAGTCATCAGAGTCTGTATTGGCGCAAATCCAACAAGCGTCTAGCGCACTTGAAGCAATGTTTGAACGAGGCATTACCGATCCCGCAGAGCTAAGAGATCATCTCCAGTCTTTATTGACTGGAGGTGCTGCGCGTAATGCGGTTGATTGTGCGCTTTGGGAGCTGGAAGCCAAACAACATAACCAGTTATTTCCGAATAGCCTGTTTGAGTTGCCAACTCAAATCGTGACTGCAATGACTGTCTCAATTAGCACTCCAGAAGCGATGGCGACTCAGACTCGAGACTATGTCGCGAACGGTGCGAAACTTCTGAAAGTGAAGCTTGACGGCGAGCAAGTCGTCGAGCGCGTTCGTGCTGTGCGAGAAGCTGCACCTGATGTTCAGATTGTACTGGATGCGAATGAAGCGTGGACAGGGTTGAACCTCGAAGAACTATTTAATCAACTGATTGAATTTGATATTGCGATGATCGAACAGCCTTTACCGCAGCAACAAGATGCGTCATTGGCACATATAGAGCACCCAATTCCACTGTGTGCCGATGAAAGTTGCCATACCACTTCACAGCTTTCATCTTTGTTGGGTAAGTATGAAATGGTCAACATTAAGCTCGATAAAACGGGTGGTTTGACAGAGGCATTGGCGCTTGCAGAGGAAGCTCAAAAGCTCGGATTCACTTTGATGTCGGGTTGTATGCTTGGCACGTCGTTGGCGATGCGTGCAGCGCTTCCGATTGCGGTTCAATCTGAGATTGTCGATCTGGATGGCCCTGTATTACTGGGGCAAGATGTTTCACCAGCCCTGACATATAGAGATGGGATGATCATTCTCTAAGTTTGTTTGTTCCTATTTATTGAGAGCAACGTTATGAATAAAAATCGCATAGGTGAGAGCTTGTGCGATTTTTTGTTTTTGTGGGGTAGGAGAGTTAGAGTGCTAATTGATTAATAGTATTAGAGTTTTTAAGCGCTTGAGTTGACTTGTTCGTTATTAAAGCTTTTCTATTGTTGGCTTTCTTATTGATAGAGTAATCACGTTTCTGTCGGTGGGGTCACTTTTCATTATCGCAAAACAGACAAACCAAGCTTTATAAAATAATTGTTATGATATCTTATGTGAAATGTTAATGATTACTCTTCGTTTAATAGTTCTACTAAAGCTATCTGATGTGAGGTTGAATAAGGTGTAAGCCTTAACTATTTGAATCATTGACCAATTTCTATTGATTTTTGATGAGAAGAGGGTGGAGCTAGTGAGTCGTCATGTCTCCAAGGTTACAGAAAGTAAGGACAGCTTTGAGCGCCCGTTTTCGATTAAAATCCCACACCGCAAGTGGTTTGGTTGGAAAGGTATTGAGCTTCGCTTAGTGCTGGCATTAGCCATGTTATCAATGACTACCATCTTTCTTTCCGTGGTTTCCAGTTTCACTTTTGACGATTTAAACCAGCGTTTAGTTGAGTTGAAAGAGAGTGAAATCCCAGCCTTAGATAATGCTGCACGCCTTAATGATATGGTAAGAGTGATTATTACAACCTCATCCCAACTCAGTGGTGCGGAATCTAATTTAGAGCGTAAACAGGCAATGCTAAAAATTGAAGGTGCTATTTCAGAAATGAATAGCGTCATGATTCAGTTCCCAGATTATCACTCCTATTTCAAAGATATTATCGCCCAAGTTAATAATAGTCTAAGCCTGTTGTATCAAAGTGAGATTGAGTCAGAACAGCTCAATCAGGAACTTCGCAATTTGCTTGAGGGCTTTTACCCTCTGTTACAACAAGCCAGTGATGAGCTCGACCGCTTACCTGAGTCAGCTAAAGAGCAAATTCAATACACCCAGTTAAAGTCTTTGCTTTATTACCAATTAGGCTTGGTCGAAAAGCTCTATAACGACTCCAGTTTTAATGAACTAGACTACACTAGCTACCGATTAGAGCAGATTGGTGAAGAGTGGTGGAAACTTTGGGTAAGTGGGGACCTGAGAAGTGATTTCCCAAAATTAGATCATCAATTGACCGTTATTTATGACCTTGCTTCCAGTGACAGTAGCTTATATGAACTCAAGAACAAAGCGCTCGATCATCTCTATCAAGAACAGTACTTCCTCCAAAACAGTCGTGAGCACCTGAATCAGCTTACCGTACAGATTGAAAGGAACACCAGCAAAGTGAATGGCAATATTGACGAATCCATTCAACAAGCGCAGCAGTCTTTGCAATCCAACCAACGTCTCTCTCTTTTTCTTTCTTTGTTTAGCGTATTGGCTGCCGCTGCCATTTCATGGTTTTACGTGCGAAAGAGTATTTTAGAAAGGCTGTTACAGTTGAAAGACAACATGTTTGCCATATCTACAGGACATTTAGATACCGAAGTCTCGATTCGTGGAAAAGACGAAGTGACGCAAATGGCCAAGTATCTCAAGGTGTTCCAAACCACTGCCAAAGTTGTAAAACAAACCAACCGTAAACTAGAGGCTGAGGTTGAAGAACGAACTATAGCTGAAGCAAAACTGCGAGTGACTCAAGACGAGTTAATCCAAGCCGGAAAGTTGGCTGCTCTGGGGCAGTTAAGTGTCGGGATTACGCATGAGATCAATCAACCTCTGACGGCGGTGAATAGCCACGTTCGAAGTGCTCAGCTTTGGTTAGGAAAGCAAAGGCCTGATAGGGCAGAAGCTAACTTGAAAAAGATCGAGGTCTTGTTAGAAAAAGTGGCTGCGATCACCCGCCATTTGAAGGCTTTCTCGCGTAAGAGCGATGGCAAGATCGATAATGTTGAATTGGAAAATGTGATTGGTGATGCGATTGATCTTTTTGAAACCAGGCAGAGTGCAGTGTCGATTCAGTATTCACCACAAAACAACCTATTTGTGCGAGCCAACAGCATCCGCTTAGAGCAGGTATTGGTTAATTTGATCAGCAATGCTTTGGATGCCGTCGAACATAAAGATCAACCTCAACTCAGAATATCTACACAAGAACTCACACACACAATTCAGATTTCAGTTAATGACAACGGATCAGGCATCTCTGAAGAGGATATACCGCATTTGTTCGACCCCTTTTATAGCCAAAAAACAACAGGCAAAGGGCTTGGGCTCGGCCTGTCTATCGCCTACAACATAATAAAAGACTTTGGTGGTTCGATTCATGTTGAATCAGTGGAATACCAAGGCACAACATTTATCGTCACTTTACCAAAAGGCACAAGATCATGATTTCAGACAAACACATAGTTCTTATCGACGATGAAATCGATGTCGTTGAAGCCGTGAGCGAAATGTTAGAGCTGGAAGGTTTTCGCGTCACCACTTTTACCGACCCCAACCTTGGCCTTAAGTCACTCAAGGCGAACAGCCATTCAGTGGTGTTGTGTGACGTACGTATGCCGAAAGTGGATGGCTTGACGTTATTAAGTTCAATTCAACACCGAGCGGCTGATGTTCCTGTGTTGTTGATGAGTGGCCACGGTGATATTCCGATGGCAATAGAAGCGATGAAGTTAGGTGCTTTCGATTTTTTAGAAAAACCACTAAATGCTAGTGAGCTAGTGGAAAAACTCGATCTCGCGTTGGCACAATGTCAGCACAACAGTCCGAAAATATCCGGTGACGATCAGGAAACAGACTTACCGATTGAGTCGGTGGTCATTGGCCAGTCAAAAGCGATGGAAACCATACGTAACCAAGTGCTTGCCTTATCGCATACCGGTGTCGATACCATTATTAATGGTGAAACCGGAACGGGTAAAGAGGTGATTGCTCGTGCTCTACATCAATTTAGCCGTCGTAAGGCTAGACCGTTTGTTGCGATTAATTGCGGGGGTATGACAGAAAGCATTATTGAGAGTGAGTTGTTTGGCCACGAAGCCGGTTCATTTACCAGTGCTAACAAAAAGCGTATTGGTAAAATAGAGCAAGCCAATGGCGGTACTCTGTTTCTCGATGAAATAGAAAGTATGCCGATTGCGGTGCAGATTAAATTGCTTCGTGTGATTCAAGAGCGAATGATAGAACGCGTTGGCGGCAATGAATTGATCCCTGTCGATATTGTGGTGGTCGCTGCCAGTAAAGCTGATCTGGCAAGTTTAAGTGAAACAGGTGAGTTTAGAGCGGATCTCTTTTATCGCCTTAATATTGCAAGCTTAAACCTCCCTGCGTTACGCCATAGAAAAGAAGATATTCAGGTGCTGTTTCGCCACTTTGTGATTCAGGCAAGCCAAAAATACAAGACGCGCCCTTCAACGATTTATCCGGAGCAGATACAGCAGCTATGTCGACACGAATGGCCTGGAAACGTGCGCGAATTACGTAATGTGGCCGACCGTTTTGTTTTGGGTATTGTAGGCGACGGTTTTGACCTGCAATCGCCGATTTGTGAAGCGCCTGGAGAAGATTTTGCGTTTGAAAAGCAGATGGAACAGTACGAAAGAAACGTGCTGACCGAAGCCCTTATTGAAAGCGCAGGCAATATCAGTGAGGTTTCAAATAAGCTGAACCTACCGCGCAAAACTCTTTATCGAAAAATGAAAAAACATCAACTGGATAAAGAAAGTTTCAAGGCTTAACCTGTTCAGTTGATTGTTAAATGGAAAACCAAAGTCAAAAGGAAATGCACGAGACAACAATGACCCATTTGGTTTTTAGTCGCATGGTTAACCGTTTCAAGTGGTTGTAATAAAAGAGCTTTAACATTTGGCACAAAGCGTGCAACCCCTACATTGTGGCGTCAGCCCACATGAGGTCATTTCAGAGAAAACCTAAATGATCGAATCAAGGAAATTAGAAAAATAATTGCTTGTTGCAAGGAGATACAAACATGAAGCAAATACTGAAGGGTTCTATTGCTCTGATGCTAGGCGTTAGCTCAATGACGGCATGGGCCTCTACTGAGCCTGCAAACTTAGGACCTCGTCCCCTCTTTTTAGTCAACAATATGGATGAGAGCCCTTTGAAAACCAAGCTACTGAGTTGTAGCGAAGGACCTTTTCATCGTAGCGATTTTTCTATTGGGCACCGTGGTGCTGCGATGCAGTTTCCGGAGCACACCAAGGAATCCTACTTAGCCGCGATTCAAATGGGCGCGGGCGTCGTTGAATGTGATGTTACTTTTACTAAAGATAAGGCGCTGGTATGTCGTCATTCCCAAAGTGATCTGCACACCACAACCGATGTTTTAGCGCACCCAGATCTCGCTAATAAGTGTTCAGTGCCATTTACACCTGCTAACCCAGCGACAGGCGAAGATGCTCAAGTTGAGTGTCGTACGTCTGATTTCACGCTGGCTGAGTTTAAGACGTTAAAAGGCAAAATGGATGGGGCGAACCCAAAAGCCACCACGGTGGAAGAGTACATGAACGGCACTCCTGGTTGGAGAACTGATCTTTACAGCCAAAGTGGGACATTGATGACACACGCAGAAAGTGCAGCACTGTTTAAAAAGCATGGAGTGAAGGTCACTCCTGAATTGAAATCAGCAGCGGTTGACATGCCTTTCAATGACTTTAGCCAAGAGATGTATGCGCAGAAGTTGGTGGATGAACTAAAAGAGGCGGGCTTCGAGCCCTCTGAGACCTACCTACAGTCATTCAACTTGGATGATGTGAAGTATTGGATCAAAGAAGCACCGAAGTTTGGCAAACAAGCGGTTTATCTTGATGACCGTGTTTACGAAAAAGCGGACTTTGTCGCGTCTGTTGAGAACATGAAAGAACTGCGCGATGCAGGTGTGAATATCATCGCACCACCTCTGTTCGCTCTGGTTGATTTAGATGAAAACAACGAATTGGTTGCGTCCAACTACGCCAAGCTCGCTAAAGGTGCAGACCTCGACATTATCGCGTGGACACTTGAGCGCTCTGGCCCATTAGCGCAAGGCGGTGGTTGGTATTACAAGAGTGTAAAAGACGGCATCAATAATGATGGCGATATGATGAAAATGCTCGATGTGCTGGCGCAAGACGTCGGTGTAATGGGCGTATTCAGCGATTGGCCAGCAACCGTAACTTACTACGCGAACTGTATGGACAGCGACGCTTAGGCGGTGACAGGCCAACGATTTCGACTGTTGATGGTTAATCGCTTAGCCCAATAATAAGAGAAAAAGCCGTGAACCAAAGAGCCTTCGGGCTCTTTTTTTTCACTAAAACTGTTGGGACAAAAATGACCCAAATTATGAATTTTTAGTTGGACATTAATGACTCAAAATATATTGTCTAGCTTGGGGTTTATTATAACTTATTGAAATTTAATAAATAAAAAATTGGCACAAAGGCTGCAATGGTCAACGTGACTTTCAACAATAAGTAAAAGTAAGGTTTGAATATGAAAATCAGTGTTAAAGGACTGTTAATCGCTAGCTCATTACTGCTTCCTTCAATGGCTATGGCAAGCGACTGCTCTAGCCGTGGTGTGTTAGACGATCGATACTGTGATGAAAACCAAGATTTAGTGGCCGATTCACCAAAGAACCCAGATGAGTGGAACGACCCAAGTACGCTTGTGTTTACTTACACTCCGGTTGAAGACCCAGCATTATACAAAGACGCGTTCGCCGACTTCCAAGCTCACCTAAGTAAAATTACGGGTAAGCGGGTAATTTACTACACGGTGCACTCGAATTCTGCGCAAGTAGAAGCGATGCGTTCTGGTCGACTGCACGTTGCTGGTTTCTCTACGGGCCCGACAGGCTACGCAGTTAACCTAGCGGGTTATGTTCCTATCGCAGTAAAAGGCGATGAGTCTGGCTTCCAAGGCTATAACCTAATCACGATTGTGCGTAAAGATAGCGGCATTAATAAAATGTCTGATCTGAAAGGCAAAAAGGTTGCACACACTTCTGCATCTTCCAACTCTGGCAACCTAGCTCCACGAGCGCTATTCCCAGCGAAAGGTCTAGTGCCAGATGAAGACTACAAAGTGCTTTATTCCGGTAAGCATGACCAATCTATTTTAGGTGTCTTCAATGGAGACTATGATGCGGCACCTGTGGCATCGGATGTGTACGATCGAATGGTGGCAGCTGGTCGTGTCGACGATTCCGAACTGAAGATCATCTACCGTAGCCCACGCTTCCCAACTTCTGCTTTTGGATACGCTTACAATCTAAAACCAGAGCTAGTTGAGAAGATCAACGAAGCGTTCTTTAGCTACCGCTTTACGCCTGAAATGAGTGCATCATTCAAGGGCGCAGATCGTTTCTCGCCGATTAGCTACAAGGAAGAGTGGGGTGTTATTCGTGATATCGCACACGCAACTGGTACGGCTTACACTAAAGCTGGCCTAAAGAAACTGGCAGAGAAAGACGCAGCGAAACGTGCTAAGAAAAAAGCAGCAGAGCTAGCAAAACAAGCCAATAGCCAGTAATTCCCCCCGTTAATTAGTTAACTATTCAGCTTATTCACTGAGTAAGCTTATTTAAAATCTATGCCCTCATGGGTAGGGCATAGATCATTCTAAAATTCGCACAAGGAAATGCAGTATGGCCGTAGCAAGCTATGAAGGAATAAAGATAAATAACCTTTTTCATGAATACGTGGCAGGCAAGCCAATCCTTAAGGGCATTAACATCGATATCGATGAGCCGGGTATCATTGCCATCATTGGCCCGTCGGGTACTGGTAAAAGTACGCTTCTACGTTGTATCAACCGTCTTAACGATCCAAGTCAAGGCGAGATTATTTTTGATGGCGCCGATTTGACTCAATTAAAAGGACAAGCGTTACGTAGGCAGCGCCGTCATATAGGAATGGTTTTCCAAGAATATAACTTAGTTGAGCGTTTAACCGTTATCGAGAACGTGCTGAGTGGTCGTTTAGGTTACATGACAGCTTGGAATGCATGGCGTCGTAATTACTCTGCCCAAGACTTAGCAAAAGCTTTCGAGCTACTCGAGTTTGTTGGCTTACAAGACTTTGCAAACCAACGTGCCGATAGCTTATCGGGCGGGCAAAGACAGCGTGTTGGTATTGCTCGCGCCGTCATGCAAGACCCATATATCTTATTGGCGGATGAACCAACTTCATCACTCGACCCGAAAACCGCGGTTGAGATTATGGAGCTAATGGAAACCTTCGCCGAGCAGAAAAATATTCCTGTGTTGGTGAATATTCATGATGTGAACTTAGCCAAGCGTTATGCCAAGCGCATCATTGGTATGTGTAATGGTAAGGTGCATTACGATG
This sequence comes from Vibrio sp. PSi01, assembly GCF_054960695.1. Classification (NCBI taxonomy): domain Bacteria; kingdom Pseudomonadati; phylum Pseudomonadota; class Gammaproteobacteria; order Vibrionales; family Vibrionaceae; genus Vibrio; species Vibrio sp. PSi01. Next base: position 24,798 of record NZ_JBHNYN010000009.1, on the reverse strand, counting down.
GTAGCCCTGAAGGTATTTCAGAGGACGATCTTAAAATTATCTACGGGGGTGAATCATGGCTGGATTAAACCCAAGCTCATCAACAAGTGCATCTTCGTCAACGAGTTCATTTTCGAAGCATGAAAATCCGTTCAAAACTTCGTGGACGAACCGAGCAATCATCGCTGCAATTGTTGGGTATCTCTTTTATAGTTTCTCGACATTGGGACTGACCTTTGATCGTTTGATCATTGGGTTTGGTGAAAGTGAGCGGTTACTATCAAGAATGTTTCCACCTGATTTTTCGCGTACTAACCTTTTATTGAGCGGCTTAGCAGAAAGCTTACAGATTGCGATCATCTCTAGCTTTTTCGGTATCGTTATTTCACTGTTCCTTGGCTTACTTGCGGCGAGAAATATGATGCCCTCAATTGTCTCAACGCCAATCCGTTGTTTCATCGCACTGTGTCGTTCTTTTCATCCAGTGATTATTGCCATCTTGTTTGTAAAAGCGGTTGGTTTTGGCGCTCTCGCGGGGATTCTGACATTAGTATTCGCATCCATCGGTTTTATCGCCAAGCTTTTTGCAGAAGCGATTGAAGAGATCTCGTTCAAACCGGTTGAAGCAATTAAAGCAACAGGTGCGAGTTTCATTAGTGTCATCTTGTACGCGGTGATGCCTCAAGTATTCACTCGTTTCATTGGCTTTGCGAGTTACCAACTGGACTCAAATTTACGTAATTCAACCATGGTTGGCATCGTGGGGGCTGGAGGCCTAGGCGGTACGCTTTTCTCTGCATTCCAACGCTTTGATTACGACTTCGTCGCTGCTATTTTGATCACCATTATCGCACTGATTCTCGTTGGTGAATTTCTTTCCAATATTGTTAGGAGAATCTTCTAATGACAACTGCATCTATCGATAAAGAGTGGCAACGCTTTACACCAAATGAACGAGTAGCTCGATTTGCCGTTTACCTTAGCCTTGTGTGCGCAATTGTTTGGTCTTGGCAGACGGTTGAAGTGATACCTGAGTTTCTATACGACGCGCCTGCACAGTTTGCCGATATGTTTGAACGAATGGTCCCAATGGATTACGCGTTTTACCCTGAATCAATTCATGCGGCGATGATCGAAACATTACACATCGCGACGTTAGGTACCTTGTTTACCCTAGTGTTTGCGATTCCACTCGCGCTATTGAATGCACCAAACATTACGCCAAATAAAACGCTGAACTGGATTGCTCAGTTCTTTCTCGTGTCTTCACGTTCGGTGAATTCACTGGTGTGGGCATTGCTGTTTATTGCACTGTTTGGGCCTGGTGTCCTCGCAGGTATCATGGCAATTGCTATTCGTAGTATCGGCTTTGTAGGGAAGCTGTTGGCGGAAGCTATTGCTGAAGTGAACATGGGGCCGATTGAAGCTCTACGTGCAACGGGTGCTTCATGGATGAGTATCTTGCTCAAAGGTTATTGGCCACAAGTGATGCCAGCGTTTTACTCAATCGTATTGTTCCGTTGGGACATCAATGTACGTGAATCTGCGGTATTAGGTTTGGTGGGCGCTGGTGGTATAGGTGTGGTGCTAAATGATGCTCAGAACTTGTTTGAATGGCAAAAAGTGTCGATGGTATTAGTGAGTATCTTTGCGGTGGTTATCATCGCTGAAGCCGTGGTAATTCATATCCGTAACAAACTCATTTAACCCGATAGTTTTATGCGGTGCGCTCTGTGTACTGCATCAAAGTTAAGAGCTTATCTAGCATGTTGAAGCTCAAGCGACCCTAGGTACTTCGGTCTACCTAGCGGTCGTTTTTTTGCATCAAAAGATAAATAGGCTAGAGATATGAGTGTGTTTAGAAAACACAATGCTTAGCAAAGTCACCGGCTTCATTGGCTGTCCAGTCACCTTTAGGCTTCTCTTTCATATCAGTACACCAAGCTTCACTGCCGACTTCTGTACACGCCATTAGTTGTGTTGCTAGAAAAAGTATCAATGCGATTTTCTTCATAATTAACATTCCTTTGTTGTCTAAATTAGGGTTAAAGTTCTATTCTATAATTTCTCTTAATACTACTTGTACTTAAATAGCAGCCAATGGCTTAAGCGAGTGAAAACTGTATGAGATCGGGTTAAGTTTGAGGTTAGAACGACAAAGTAGGTCTTGGTCTAAAGATCGAAAAAGCCAGCAAAAGGTGCTGGCTTTGAAATTCTTACTGAGCGTCTATTACTATTAATTAGTACGTTTCAACCACGTGAGTAATTATACCAGTTTCATCTCTTGGATGATGTCTGAAGCAATTTCTGGCTTCGTGCTCGTTGGTTTCTCGTGTAGATCTGCTTTTAATTGTCCCTTACGGTTACTTAGGCCTGCTTCCAGTTTCTTGAGTGCTGAAGCGATTGCTGGGTACATAACGTCATCTGTTGCTTTAGCTGATACACGTACACCTTCGTAGTTGGTGAATACTTCAACCTGATGATGACCGTGTTCTTTTGTAATGATGATGTCACAGCTAATCAGTGATGGGAAATGGCTAGATATCTTCTCGAATTTACTCTCGATGTCTTTACGTGACTCGTCGTTAATTGATACATGATGTGTTTGAACATTTACTTTCATAAATCATACCTTTCCAATGACTGTGTCATTTAAACGTAGCAAACATCGGACAGATTCACCAACTGAGAAAGTACACATGTGTGATTCACTTCAGTGTTATCAAATAATCTCTTGGTCGTCCCTTGAAAGTCAGATTAACTGATCGCATATTATGTTTCGTGTTTTCAATACATGTTCAAAAAAACTCCATCTTTGAATTATTGCTTTACGTCATTCTAGAAAACTAAATTTTATCGCCTTAGCAATCTATCAACTCAAAGACTTATTCTAGCTGGGTATCTATAAATTACTGAATATTTCATAGAGGTTCTCGTGCATTTAGACGTTACCCACACTGAAATAAATAATTGTACTTTGGTTGAATCGAGTACTGAAAAAGGCAACTGAAGTTGCCTTTTTATGGATAGATTGAATTCTATTGTAGGTTAGGATTTATTAAACTCGTAAGACGATGGAACCACGATCACACCTTTTTTTGACATATGAAAGCGCGCAGCATCCGCTCTACTGTCAATACCGATTTGAGTACCATCTGGTACTTTCACATGCTTGTCGATGATACAGTTTTGTATGTGACAGTTTTTCCCGATTTCAACATCTTCAAAAAGAATACTGTCAATCACAATGGCCGCGTTGTTGACTTTTACCTTAGGAAAGAAGATCGAATTCTGCGCTGAACCACCCTCTATCACCACACCATTTGCGATCATTGAGTTAATAAATATACCTTGATTACCTTCTACTGACGCTATGGTTCGCGCGGGCGGCAATTGAGGTTCGTAAGTTCGAATTGCCCAATCAGGTTGATATAAATCGATAGGAGAAACCGGTTTTAGTAAGTCCATATTGGCTTGGTAATAAGAGTCGAGTGTACCGACATCTCTCCAGTATGCATCTTGTGTGACTCTGCCTTCGGTATCTCCAAACTTGTAAGCATAAACGCTTTTCTCACCCACTAATTTAGGTATCACGTCTTTGCCAAAATCGTGGCTGGAGTCTGGATTTTCTGCGTCCGCCAATAGTGCTTGTGTTAACACTTCTTTATCGAAGATATAAATACCCATTGAAGCCATGCTTCGTGTTGGTCTTCCGGGTACGCATGCAGGGTAGCGTGGTTTTTCTGTGAAGTTACTTATTTGATGCGCTTCGTTAATTTCCATAACGCCAAACTCTTTGGCTTCGTCAATCGACACTTCCATACAAGCCACGGTTAAGTCGGCTTCATTCTGTTTATGTTGTTTGAGCATTGGCGCGTAGTCCATACGATATATATGGTCGCCTGACAACACCACCACATGCTTCGCTTCACTGCGAGAGAGCAAATACAAGTTTTGATAAATGGCGTCGGCCGTACCGCTGTACCAGCTATCACCTGTTCGCATTTGTGGGGGGACATTGGTGATGTATTCGCCAAGCTCGGGGTTAAGCACCGACCAACCATCTCGTAAATGTTTTTGTAAAGAGTGAGATTTGTATTGAGTCAGCACTAAAATTTGACGAAGCCCCGAGTGCAGGCAGTTCGCTAGAGTGAAATCGATGATTCGATATTTGCCACCAAATGGTACCGCAGGTTTTGCGCGATTATCGGTGAGGGGGGAAAGCCGAGAGCCAACACCGCCGGCCAGAACGATAGTTAGAGTGTCTTGCATGGTCAGAACCTTAATGTATTTATGATTATGTACATACACTTGCAAGCACCAAGCCAGATGTAACTCATTGAATATTAAGTGCGGTGTGAGAAAATAACATATGGTTGCACTAAATTGAGGCGCACGTATGTTGGCTTGCTCTATTTTGATCCAAAAGATCTAAGTAAGGTTGAGACCTTGAATTTAATGGCATGACGCACGGAAAATCTGCATTACAAAATTGTCAATAAAATGAGGAAATAAAGTGATCAGGTCGATATAAATTCACATAAATAGTCACAAGTTTTCACAAATTGATTTCCATCAATAAAGTAGGGTTATTCTGTGCTACCTTGCACGCAAAATAAGAAATGATTACTCATTCACAATTAGAATAAGCCCTCAAAAGGAAATAATAATGAAAAAAACAGTATGTGGTATTGCGGTTATTGCGGCTCTTATGTCAACTAATGTGCTAGCTCATAAAGAAGGTGATTTCATCATCCGTGCAGGTGCTGCAACAGTATCTCCAAATGATAGCAGCGGCGCAGTGCTTAACAATCCAGACCTAGAGTTTTCAGTAGATTCAGATACTCAACTAGGCCTTACTTTCGGCTACATGTTCACTGACAACATCAGTTTTGAAGTGCTAGCGGCGAGCCCTTTCTCTCACAGCATTTCTGTTAATGGCTTAGGTAAAGTTGCTGACACTAAACACCTGCCGCCAACGTTTATGGTGCAGTACTACTTCGGTCAAGCGAACAGTGACTTCCGTCCTTATGTAGGCGCGGGTATCAACTACACGGTATTTTTTGATGAAAGTTTGAATGCCAACGGCAAAAACGCAGGCCTAACGGATGTGTCTTTAGATGACTCTTGGGGCTTGGCGGCAAACATTGGTATTGACTACATGATCAATGAAGACTGGTTCCTGAATGCTTCAGTTTGGTACGCAGATATAGGAACAACAGCAACATACAAGACTGCGACAGATACATTCAAAACTGACGTTGATATCGACCCATGGGTATTCATGATCGGTGGTGGTTACAACTTCTAACCCACCTATTCAGTTTACTAAAGGCGCTCAAGCATCAGCCAGTTTGGGCGTTTTTTTTGTTTATTCGCTAGCTAACTTTATTAATGAAAAATATTCCTCATTCGTAATAGATTGTTAATAAAACAGAAAGCCAACTGTCATATTCGGCTCCTATGATCTCGATTCTAATTATGGAGGATATATGAATCGTAAATTTAATAAGCTGGCTCTATTACTGCCTATCGCGGTAAGTTCTGCTCTGGTTGGGTGTTCTCAGTCAACTTCAACGTTGGTAACACCATCAACGACTGCAACATCATCTCAAACGTCACTTGATACTTTTAGCCTCCAATGCCAATCCATTCAACAACCGAACATGACAGATGCCACTCTTTCTGGAATTAGTTTGGTTGGTCGTGCTATTGCTGACGCCCCGTTTGATACTTCTGCAGCCGAAATCGTCAGCTACGATTCATGTACCGACAAGCTTTATGTGGTTAACGCTCAAGCACAAAAAGTTGATGTGCTATCGATGGACGCTGACAGCGCACCAACTTCTGAGGGCTCTATCGACCTTCAATCAGCCGCTGCGGCTTCTGGTATTAATATCGGTGCTGCGAACAGTGTATCTACTCATCAGGGTTTAGTTGCTGTCGCGATTGAAAACGCCGACAAGCAACAAAATGGCATCATTGCTCTGTATCGCTCAGACACGCTAGAGCTGATCACTACTTATACGGCTGGTGCATTACCGGACATGGTGAGCTTCTCGAAAGATGGTCACTATATTGCCTCTGCAAATGAAGGAGAGCCGAATTCGGATTACAGCATTGATCCTGAAGGCTCAGTGACACTGGTTGATTTAACCAATGGCCCTTTGCAAGCGAAAGTCACGCAGATTGATTTTAAGGCATTTAACCAAGGTCAGCCACGGTATGCAGAACTAACCGACAAGGTTCGAATCTCGGCGCCTAATGCAACCGTTGCTCAAGACCTTGAACCGGAATACCTAACGTTTGCTGATAACGGAAAGCTTTACGTAGCCCTGCAAGAGAACAATGCATTGGCAGCAATTGACGTGGCGAGTGCAGAAGTGGATGCGATTCTGGGATTAGGTGGAAAGCCTTGGGATACTGCTCAGTTGGATGCGTCAAATAAAGACAAAAACATAGGTAACCTACAAAGCTACGCAATGCTAGAAGGCCTTTACATGCCAGACAGCATCACCAGCTACAGTGTTGATGGTAACACCTACATTGTGACTGCAAACGAAGGCGACGGCCGTGAATATGGCATCAAGACGACGCAACAATTGTGTGACGACAAAGGCTTTGAGTGGGATGGTGATGACTATCAAGGCACCGAAAACTACACCACAGAAAAAGATTTTTGTATTGCTTATGTCGATGAAGTGCGTGGCAAGAAGCTAGACGTTGACGCGAACCACCCATTGGCTGGGGCACTCAAAGACAATAAGCAACTTGCTCGTCTTAAAGTGATTAAGCCACAAGAGACACTTGCTGCTGACCAAAAGGTTCAAGCATTCGGTAGCCGTTCTTTCTCTATCTGGGATGAGTCAGGCGAGTTAGTGTTTGATAGCGGTGATGATTTCGCTCGAATCGTTCTTGAGCAAGATCCTGCAAACTTCAACAGCACCAACGATAACAACCAAAGTGGTGACGATCGCAGTGATGATAAAGGGGTTGAGCCTGAAGCGATCGAAGTGGCTGAGATTAACGGCAAGCAGTATGCCTTTATTGGACTTGAGCGCCAAGGTGGCATTATGGTTTACGACGTAACGCAGCCTAAGAACGCAAGTTTCATCAGCTACTTGAACAACCGCGATTTTACTCAACCTGTATGCACAAAGGTTGATGAAGACGGTGATTGCGACAACGAGACTTACAACTCGAAAGCGGGTGACCTAGGCCCAGAGTCAATCAAGTATTTCACTCGCTCTGGTAACCACTTTATTGCGGTTGGCAACGAAGTGAGTGGTAGCACGTCAGTTTATCGCGTTGAGTTTTAATCACGGTTACTGCTTGTAGCTAGACTCAATAAAAACAAAAGCGCCACTACTGAATCAGTAGTGGCGCTTTTTATTTATGCATCACAAATATATGCGTGATAATTAACTTCTATGGTTGTTGCTTAGTTGGTGCTAGAGCAATCTCACGGATACATACGTTCTGTGGTTGTTGGTAAGCGAATGATACAGCGCGAGCGATATCGTCAGCTGCCAATACGCCGCCCATGTCTTCTTTCCAAGAATCGTAACCGTCTTTGATCTCTTGAGATGTTGTGTGAGACAGAAGCTCAGTTTCTACAGCACCCGGTGCGATAGTGGTAACACGAACGTTTGAAGCCGCCACTTCTTCACGTACGTTTTCAGAGATAGCGTGAACCGCGAACTTAGTACCACAGTAAGCAGCGTGGCTTGGGAATGTTTTCTTACCCGCGATAGAGCTGATGTTGATGATAGTACCTGTGTTACGTTCCATCATCGGAGCAAGTACAGACTGCATGCCGTTTAGAAGACCAATTACGTTCACGTCGAACATTGTCTTCCATTCTTGTGCGTCTTGAGTATCGATTTGACCAAGAAGCATTGCGCCAGCGTTGTTGATAAGTGCATCTGCAGGACCAAACTTCGCTTCACCTTGTGCGATTGCTGCATCAAAAGACGCTTTGTCTGTTACGTCTACTTTCACTGATAGTGAGTTTGGTAGGTTCAACGCTTCAAGGCGGTCAACACGACGAGCTAAAAGTAGCAGAGGGTGACCTTCATCGCTTAGACGACGAGCGATTGCTTCACCAATACCAGAGCTTGCACCTGTAATTACGATTAGTTTTTTCATTTTATTTCCTCTGTACTTTTATTGCGTCGGTTGGCTACGACGTGTTGTTTAAGTGCATTCGAATCAAGTGCTTGTTGCCTTGCTTCGTTGCGATGGAGGTATATTAAGGAAAATAGCATTGTTGATATATAGCGCTTTACTTGAAACACTGTTGCTGTGATGCAACAATAAATGCGTTCACTTTATTACTTCATCATCTTCAAATTTCACATGTAAGCTGGCGACTATGCTCAATCAAATTAACCTGTCTGATATTCGTTCTTTCGTGCTTATCGCTCGTTTAGGTAACTTCACTAAAGCAGCGGAGGAGCTTGATGTGTCACGCTCCCATGTATCACGCCAAGTGAGTAGCCTGGAAAAACAGATGGGTGTGACACTGTTTATCCGCACCACTCGAACCTTAAGGCTGACTCACGCAGGGCAAGATCTGTACGCGAGATGTGAACAAGCCTTAGATAATATAGACCAAGCTCTGATTGCTGCGGTTGATGATGTCGAAGAAGTGCGTGGCGACATAAAAGTAAACTGTGTCGGCGGTTATCTTGGTGAGGTGATCATCGCGGATCTAGTGAATGAGTTTATGCAGCTTTACCCAGACATCAGTATTAGCCTTGATTTCAGCAGTAACCGAGTCGACCTGATTGAAGACGCTTTCGATATCGCTTTTCGCATGGGGAGCTTAGAAGACGCGGGCTTTATCGCAAGAAAGCTTTTGGACATTGAGATGGGAACACTCGCTAGCCCAGAGTACTTTGCTCGAAAAGGAAAGCCTAGTCACCCTAAAGATCTGATCCATCATGATTGCTTAACGGGCTCGGTGCGTAAGTGGAGCTTTCAAGCGCTAGATGACACCAAGAAAACGGTCGATGTGCATGTGACGGGCAGACTGCAATGTAAAAATGGGCGAGTGTTGGTGCAGGGCGCGAAGTCGGGCAACGGAATTATTCGTGTGCCAACCATCTATTGCTTACAAGAACTGAACGACGGGCAATTGCTGCAAGTGTTTGAAGAATGGGTAGTGCCTAAGGTCGACTTTTCAGCGATCTACCATCGAGACCGCTATCAACCAAGTCGAATTAGAACCTTTATTGATTTTGTGAAAGGCCGTTTTGAGCAAATGCCAGTCAGCTAAATGGCGCGGCCTACCTTCCTCTTTCTTTTAGCAATAGTTGGACAGGCTTGGGCTTACATCTCGTCGATTTCGTTTTGTAGGTTTTCCAGCTGGTCTAGAATCAACAAGAACTTCTCGCCGAACGGCGTCACTTGGTATTCAACTCTTGGTGGCAGTTCGTTGAACATTTGCTTATCTAAAACCCCAAACTCTACATTTCGCTTCAAACATTCATTCAATACCTTGGTCGATAGCCCTTCTACTGAGCGCACCATTTCACCGGGGCGATTAATGCCATTTGCCAGTAATTGGTAAACCGTTAGCGACCATTTACAGCCATAGATGGTTTCCACCATGCGAGCTGAACGCTCTGGTGCTGATTTTCTTGAAAAAAAGTTTTCCTGATTTTTCATAAAGATGTACCAATAAGTACCTACCTAACCGATTTGTACTTACTATTCATAGTGTTAGTTCAAGGCCTAAGATTACCACGTTCACATGACTTAGGAGATAACAAAATGAACTTCACTAAAAATGGTATTGCAGTAGTAATCGGCGGCACGAGTGGCATGGGCTTTGAAACAGCGAAGCAATTAGTCGCTCAAAACATTCATGTGTTGGTTGTCGGCAATAACCCAACTAAGTTAGATAAAGCAGTGTCAGAATTGCAATCGTTAGGTCACGCTTCAGGTTGGCAAGCTAACCTTTATGATGATGCGAGTGTGTCTCGCCTTATTGAACACCTTGAGTCGTTAGATGAAGGTATTGGTTACCTTGTTAATGCTGCAGGTTATTTCAACCCTAAAGCGTTTATTGAGCACCAAGAATCTGATTACGAGCAATATATGAAGCTGAATAAAGCAACCTTCTTCATCACTCAAGCGATAAGCAAATTGATGATCAAGAACGGCGGTGGCAATGTGGTTAACGTTGGTTCTATGTGGGGTAAGCAAGCAATCAAAGCGACGCCATCTTCTGCCTATTCAATGGCTAAAGCTGGCCTGCACGCATTAACACAACACATGGCAATGGAACTGGCTGAGCATAACATTCGCGTGAATGCCGTGTCTCCGGCTGTGGTTAAAACGCCAATTTACGAATCATTCATTAAACCAGAAGAAGTGGACCAAGCACTAGAAGGTTTTAATGCGTTCCACCCAATTGGTCGAGTAGGTTTGCCGAAGGACATCGCTAATAGTATCTCTTTCTTACTGTCAGACAGTGCTGATTGGGTAACGGGTGCAGTCTGGGATGTTGATGGCGGTGTGATTGCTGGTCGCAATTAATTAGGATTCTTTTTAGGTGGCTGTCGCGTAGGCAAAATAGCAGCGAGATGGCCTCCTTGATGAGTATTCGCGTAGAATAGAAACTAGAAAGACAACAATAATAATTAAAACGATAACAAGAGTAAGGTCGCCATTATGTTCAACATGGACTTTTCAAAGAAACTGGTTATTGAAACCGAATCATTAGATTGGATTGCAAGCCCTGCCAAAGGGGTATGGCGTAAGCCGCTAGAAAGAGAAGAGAAAGAATCGGGCCACACGACCAGTGTGGTGAAGTACGATCCTGAATCTTCGTTTTCTGAGCATCCGCATCCGCAAGGCGAAGAGATCTTCGTGTTAGACGGTGTATTCTCTGATGAAACAGGAGACTTCCCTGCAGGCACTTATATCCGTAATCCGCCGGGCAGCGCGCACTCCCCATCAAGCAAAAATGGCTGTACGATCTTGGTTAAGCTTAATCAGTTTGATGCGAGAGACTTAACTCAAGTTCGTATCAATACGCTAGAAACGGAATGGCTTGCAGGTATCGGCGGTTTACAAGTGATGCCACTGCATGAATTCGAACACGAGCATGTCGCTTTAGTTAAGTGGCCTGTTGGTGAACGTTTTCAGCCGCATCGTCACTTTGGCGGTGAAGAGATCTTTGTGTTGTCTGGCACCTTTAAAGATGAACATGGCGAGTATCCAAAACACACATGGATGCGCAGCCCTCATATGAGCGAGCATTTTCCATATGTGGAAGAAGAGACCGTTATCCTCGTGAAAACGGGGCACTTGCCATTGGATTAGAGGAATGCTCCATATAAAGATGAAAAAGCCGCATTGCTTTGAGCAATCGGCTTTTTCAATTTTCACATATGGGCAGACTAGTAAGCGACACCAATACGTTGACGCGGGAACTTGCCAGCTTCTAGTTCATCAATCATCGCAATAGCGTAATCGCTGACGGATATTTTGCTGTTGCCATCTTCGTCGGTGAGCAGTTGATCACCACCAGTGCGGTAGGTTGATAGCTTATCGCCCGGGAAGATTTCTGCTGCAGGGCTAATGAACGTCCAGTTAACTTCGTTATCAGATTGTCTGAACACTTCAAGCGCTTCGCCCTGTGCTAGCGCTTCGTTTTTGTAATCCGCAGGGAAGTCAGGAACAGTAACTAACGGAATGTTTGGCGCCACTTCTAATGAGCCTGCACCGCCAACCCAAAGTAGGCGCTCGATACCAATGCTCGGTAATGTTTCCAGCAATTTAGTCGCAGTGTTTTTTACGATGTCGTGATTGCCCAAAGCACGTCCGCCAATCGAAGTGATTACTGCATCAACGCCGGATAGTGCGCTTGCTAGATTTGCGGCTTCATCTTGTAAATCAAATGAACGAACTTCAACACCTTTGGTTTCTACTTTGCTTGCATCTCTTACTACAGCAACTACGTCGTGACCACGAGATTGAGCTTCTTGAGCGATGTGACTACCAATCCAACCTGATGCGCCTAATACTGCAATTTTCATAATGTCTCTCCAATTATCGAATTTATTGAGTCGTTTTCTCGACAGCCATTGCAGTCTAATAGCTTACTGGGTGGCGATAAATATCGTAAAATGATGTAGATTGTATCTATATAGTGATCTAATAAGATTCGGTTAGCTGCTAAACAGCTCAAGGAGAGTGCGATGGATAGGTTGACGGCGATGCGCAGCTTTGTCGAAGTGGCAAATTGTGCCAGTTTTACGCAAGCGGCAGAGCATTTGGACATGAGTCGATTACAAGTGTCGCGCCACGTTCAAGAGATCGAAGCGTGGCTAAAACAAAGACTTTTGCATAGAACAACTCGAAAGGTGAGTTTGACGGCTGCAGGGGAAATCGCATTACAACGCTGTGAAAAAATACTCCATGAGACCGCAGAGCTAGAGGTTACTGCGCTTAATCAAACCGATGATCTTTCCGGGACAATTCGAATCGCAGCGCCTATTGGGCTGACTCAAAACATGTTATTAGATGTGGTCGAGCAGTTCACTGAACGCCACCCTAATATTATGGTCGAACTTTTTGCTTCGGATCGTTTTACTCAGTTGGTAGATGAGCGAATTGATATTGCCCTTCGATATACCGATCAACCTGATGAAAACTTAATTGCCAGAAAGCTGATGGAAATCGACTCGGTTGTGTGTGCATCTGCTGCTTATATAGACAAGCATGGAGAACCTAAAACGATTGAAGAACTTCGACAACATAATTGCTTTCGCCACCTTAGTGTGACTAAATGGGATTTCGTGAAAGATAACCAACATTATTCAGTTGAGGTGTCTGGGACCATTAAAGCCAACGATGTTGAGGTGTTAACCCGAGCCGCACAGCATGGAAAAGGGATCGTACGCCTCCCATGCGATCTAGCGAATCCATTGATTGCTGATGGTAAATTACAAAAGGTGTTAGGGGGTTTTGTTTCACCGAGTAGTATACTTTGGGCGGTGTATCTATCACGCAGCTATCAACTCCCTGTTGTTCGTCAGTTTATTGATTTTGCTGCAGAAGCTTGGTCTAGCGATATTAAATCTGAGGATGTTTGAGGTTATATATCCTAAGTACACAAGTACACAAGTACACAAGGCATAAACATATAAATACAAAAATCCGATATCAAAGGTGATATCGGATTTGAACTCAATAATTCAGAGTTCCAGCACGCTCTCCTCTCACGAAGTCTTTACATGTAATGATGTACGGATAATCGGGTGTCTATCGCCTTTTCGTTGATGTCAGGTAAAGGTCGATACAAGCTTCTGGTTATGTCCGTCAATACTTGGTCGTATACTTTTGAAACGACGGTTGATATATCGCTTGTCAATTCGTACATGGTATCTGCCGGTTGAGTTGCTTCGGTGCTTGATGCGATCTCAGTGAGTGCATGCATCGCACGTGTACAAATCGGTGAGCCGCTACTGATAGGGCAGATCATTGATAATTGATTGAGCTTACGGTGTGTCTGAGATGCATAGAACTTGAATCTCGCATACTCTTCAGGTTTTTCCATATCAGGTATGCACATTCGTAGTTTGGTCAGAATTTCCATGCAATCCAAGATTTGTTGCCAATTCATATGGTATTCACTACTCATGTCTTCTCGTTCAGATTGAATCAGCCATATGATCATGACTTCATCCATCAAGAACATGCTGTGACGAATCGTCTTGCCGTGAATTGATTGGTTACGTACCAAAGTTCGGTTTTGCCAGTCACTGTGCATGGCGATGAGCTTGAGGTGATAGATGCGATACATAGGACGGCTATCGAACGACACATGAGATTGAAGCAGTTCAGATACTTCAAGTATGTTGTCGTAAATCTCATTCACTTTACGAATCGAGTCGCTAGACAACTTATAAGCAAGAGCGTAGTGTGTTGCGGCGCGATGTTTACGTGATAACAACAGTAGCTCTCTGAGTAGAACTAAAGTTTCAAACCTATGTGATAGCGCTGTCTGTCTCTTTTTTGAAAAGTGAAACAGTGCAGCAAGCACTGCAATCGATAAACCCACTGAAATAACTACAAACATATTCAACTCCTAATATTTGCATACCTACTTAGTGGTAGTGCAGACACCGTGCCAAAATAAATAAATCTTATATTTCAATTGCTTATGTTTTATCGGTAATTATGGGTGATCAATATTGGTGCATAAGGTCACCAATTGAGTGAAAACGTTTCAGTTATTGCGGTAATTTTTGAGAGGTTAAACTTATTGATTTGGTGTGTTTTAATACAAGGCTTTGTCATTAATCACACTCAATGCGCAGCATGTTTTAGGACAAGATACAGAAACGAAAAGGCCTTACTCTTTATATGCTTTTAACTAGAAATAGCAATAAGTAGTGAGGCCTTTCAATATTCATTCTGACGTTTGTATCTATTTTGATGATTGCTGACCGTCAGTATTGAGAGTTAACGATTAAACGTTATGCAAGCTTAAGGTCGAACTCGGTGCGGTACATCACCATATCTTCAATGGTCAGTACTGGCATGTTGTGCATTTTACCGAAAGCAACGATCTCTGGCGCTTTTGCCATCGTGCCGTCTGGATTGGTTACTTCACACAGTACGCCTGCTGATTGAAGACCTGCCATTTGCATAAGATCCACAGTGCCCTCTGTGTGACCGCGGCGTGCAAGTACGCCACCTTTACGCGCACGTAACGGAAATACGTGGCCTGGGCGAGCAAGATCAGTAGGCTTAGCTGTTGGGTTTGCAGCTGTTTTGATCGTTGTTACACGGTCAGCGGCAGAAACACCTGTTGTTACACCCACTTTTGCTTCGATAGTTACGGTAAACGCAGTTTGGTTTGCGCTGTTGTTATCAACAACCATAGGTGGAAGTTCAAGTTGATTTGCTTGCTCGTCGGTTAGACACAGGCACACAATGCCGCTGCATTCGCGGATCATAAGCGCCATTTGAGCATTGGTTAGGTGTTCTACTGAGTAGATGATGTCGCCTTCGTTCTCGCGATCTTCATCATCGAGTAAAAGTACGCCACGACCTTCGCGTAGAGCTTGCAGTGCGTTTTCAACGCGAGTGATTGGTTCGCCAAATTCGGCAAGTAGTGAAGACTGATTCATGGTTAAACTCCTAAAATATCACCAGAATCAGGGCTGTATGAGGGATCTCAACCGAGCACAACAAAGCCAACTCATTACAAGTAGGCTTGTACCAATCGTACTATGATTGGCTTTAGCTCATTATGGTTTTATCCAAAACGAAATGCACCCGCCTAAGTTGGAGGTACGAACCCAATTCACGCGGGTGTGCCTTTCCAACTTAAACGAGTGTGTTTTCATTCTCTCTCATCCGGACTATGACCGTCGGCTCTGGCATCTCACCAGATCTGCTGACCTCGACGAATCGAGCGCTCGCGGGCTTATCTTTAGATTTTGCTAAGGACATACCGCCGGTGGGGAATTTCGCCCCGCCCTGAGAATAAAAATTAATAATCTGTTTTGCTTTTGAAAGCAGACCAGATGGTAATCCTTTCAATACTGGATTTAAAGGACTGACAGCAAAGTTTTTAAGATTCTGGTCGTATAACCCGGTAAGTGTTCACTTTATCAGCAGAACGCGTCAGGCCGTCTTTAGTGGTCTTTGCTGTCTCTATGAACATAAGTGGATGTTGAATGTTATTGGTGTTGGCGTGGCTGTTCACCGAATCAATACTCGATAGGTCTATTAATCGAATATCGTTACACCATGACGGCTGACTGACCGTTTTGACATAAAATTGATATTGGTGATGCTAAGCTGCGATAGCATCCGACCACTTCATCTAAAAGATCTTAGCCATGACTTCTCTGTTCTCTAACAAATCCAAAGGCTTATTGCTGCTCGTTCTAAGTTTGTATTCTCTCATACCTTTTTTGATCTTTGGATCGGACTTTGACCTTGGAAGTGCGGTTTTGCCTTTCTATGGCGCCTTCATGACGTTCGTGACGTACTCAGCAGGTAACCAAGGATTCTTGGTAACGCTAGCTGTTTTGTCTCTGGTATTGCTCGCGATGAAATTTTCCAAAGCTAAGATAGCCAGCCTTTGTCTGCAGCTTGGCCTGTTGTTGGTTCTTAGCTTTGCAGCGAAAACCTTCTTAAAGCATTCAACAGAAAGCCCTCGTCCTTATTCTGAGTATTTGGTGACGCAAGAAGTCGTTGAAATGCCCGAAGTGTTTTATGAACTGCCACTAATGGGAAAGAACGCAGCAATTGCATCTGTGCAAGATGAGGTGAGTGAGTGGCGAACGCGTCACTGGCTGGGTGAAACGGACTACTCTTTCCCATCTGGACACATGATTTTCGTCGGTGTGTGTTTGGCGTTCTTCGGTGGATTGTTTTTAGAAGCGAAGCGTTTTTATTTGGTAGGTGGTTTACTGGTTTGGGCTGGTGGTGTCGCTTACAGCCGAGTTTGGCTTGGCATGCATCGCCCAGAAGACTTAGCCGGATCTATTGCCTTTGCAGGTTTGATCTATTTATTGGTGCCGCTTATCTCAGAGCAAAAAATAGAACGCTATTTACCTGTATTTTTGAAATAGACTTCTTAGGGATTCTGCCTCACTGTAAAAGAAGGGCTCAGATTAGCAATACGAAATAAACGTTATTGATTGAGCCCTAGCTCTGCTTGTTTCTTTTTGGTTAGCCCTAATGAGACAACTCGGTGTGATTCAGTGAGGTAATATCTCAGTTCCTCATCCCTTTCTGATGTGCTTTCAAAAAGCTGAATCCACTTCATTCCGCGCGAAGCAAAGTAGGGCGCGGGTTTATATCCCTGCTCTTCTTTGAGAAAATCGAAATTCTGATCGGATGTCTTGAAGATAAACGCAGGCTCATCTTTCGGTCCCCAACCACCAATCGAAAACACCTTGCCACCCACTTTCCAAACGTGCGAGTTATTCCACTGCATCACATAACTGGTTGCAGGTAGTGACTCGCAGAATGCGTTGAATTCATCGTAAGTCATAGAATGTCCTTTTTATCGCTAAGGGGCTTGATCTGTGTTGATTCTCTAAGAATTTTCTTCTTCCCGTCTTTATCGCCACTCACTAGCTCACTAGCCCCTGCCAGATTGCCGTAAAGCCACTGATAGAACATAGCAGCAATGAACCAATGCGTATCTTCTCTTTAGGGATGCTTTGTGTCGTCATCAATGCCACCTTGTAACCCAACCAAGCTGCTGGCAGTAAAGGGATGGTTATGATCAAATGGTGCATGGTGAAGAAGCCAATCGGGATCTGTACCAGTAACGAGATGATCGAACTGAACACGAAAAACGCAGAAAGGTTACCACGAAGCTGATTGGCATCTTGGTGTTGTAGCAGCAGTGCCATCGGTGGACCACCAATACCCGAACTGGTGCCAAAGAACCCAGAAAAGAACCCCGCAATACCCATCTTAGTTGGGGTTGGTTCGAGTCTAAAGGGCAGTAGGCTAACAATCACGGCAAATACGACCAATAAGCCCAACCATAATGACAACACGCTCGTTGAAACCATCACCAACAAAGCTCCGCCTGCCAGTGAACCCGGAATGCGGCCCAGCAATGCGATTTTTAATCCGCCAATAGAAATATTCGCTCGATGTTTAAAAGCGTTAAATATAGAAATGAATAGGCCAACGAGACAGATAGGCGCAGGTACATAGTCTGGAGAGACCAAAAACAGCAGTGGGGCTGCCACTATAGCCAAACCAAAGCCGATTGCGGTTTGCACAAACGAGCCGACAAAAATGAGTGCCATTGCTATAAGGACAGTCTGATCGATGTATTCCATAAGCCTGCGGATTAGTTTTAAAGGATCTGGTGGGTACTATAAATTAAAACGAAAATAATAGTCTTATTATTCAGTGATGTTTATGTAAATATCGACCGTTTTCATCGTTGATATAACGTGCAACGAAAAAGAGAGTGGATACCTCAAGATGTTATCCTTCAATAATCACTCTCTTTATTGGAATGACTGTTAGTTTTTCGCTGATGGGGGTGTCAGCATAAAACGTTAAGCCATTGCCAATTTCAGTCGTTCAATGGGTTTGTCATTGATGGGTAAATGAATAAGTGCTGCTGCAAACGCCAGTACTACCGTTGACCACCAGATTGGCTCGTAAGAACCGTAGTAATCGTAAATACGACCGCCAACCCAAGCGCCTAGGAAGCTACCTACTTGGTGAGTAAAGAACACCAAACCGTACAACGTCGACAGGTAACGAGCACCGAAGATCTGACGAACTAAGCCAGAAGTTAGCGGAACCGTACCCAACCAACAAAAACCAATCGCCGCACCGAAGATAGCCGCGGTTGACTCAGTAACAGGCAAAGTGACAAACGCTCCGATAACCACGGTACGCACTAAGTACAGTGCCGACATTACATGACGCTTGCTGAACTTATCGCCCATTACACCCCAGAAGTAAGACCCGAAGATGTTGAAGATGCCAACGTAAGCCAGTGCCATTGCTGCGCTGCTCGCCGGTAGGTCTTTGTCTGCTAAGTAGCTAGGTAAGTGCGTTGCTATAAACATTACATGGAAACCACACACGAAGAAGCCTGCGTGAATTAACCAGTAACCTTTATGAGCAAATGCTTCAGACATTGCTTCTTTCAGAGTTTGGTTCTCTTCTGCTTGCGCTTGTTTGTTTGAGGCTACTTTAGGCGCTCGCATAAACAGGGCAAAAGAGATCATGAAACAACACAGCACGCCAAACACTTGCATTGCACTCTGCCAATCAAATTCGTTCAGCATGTATTGCGCGCCCGGAATCACCGCGAACATACCAAATGAACCAGCAGCAGTGGTTAAGCCAAACGCTTTAGCCGAATGCTCTGCAGGTACTACTTTGGCTACCGCGCCTAACACGATTACATAACTTGTCGCACTTAACCCAAGGCCAACCAGTGCACCCAGTGAAACGTAAAGCATGCTCGATTCGGTAGAAATTGAGGTAAGAAGTAAACCCAAACCGTAAGCACATGCGCCTGCAATAATGATGCGTCTTGCTCCCCATTTGTCAGCGGCCATACCAACAAAAGGCTGGAACACGCCGAACAAAAGGTTTTGTAGAGCAACCGCGAAGCTGAAAAACTCTCGACCCGTGCCGAAATGCTCTGAAATTGGCATCATGAAAATGCCGAATGATTGTCTGATCCCTAGACTGATAATAAGTGTGCCTATCCCAAGCCATACCAGTAAAGGAAAACGGAAAATGCTCATTCTAATACTCTTAAATTAATGGTGGTGTGAGTGGTCTTGCTCTGACATGGGTTGTTCAGTCATATCATGGTGATGTTCGTGCCCGGAGTGCTCATGCGCTGATTGCTGGTGGCAGCCACTGCTCACGGCATGCTGAGCCAAAAGATCAATCAATGGCTGACTGTGATGCACAATAACCAAACTAATGACGAGAAATAGCATCATCCTGGCCAATTGGGCAAAAAGAGATTGTGAAAACATAAGGTGTTTACATTAGCTCACTGTTGTAAGAGGCCGCGCATCATAATGACGAGTGGTTAATGTATCAAATGACTATTTGTGATTTATTTTATGCGTTTTATGCATAGATTTATTCGTCGTGAGTATTCGAG
Organism: Vibrio sp. PSi01; assembly: GCF_054960695.1. NCBI lineage: Bacteria > Pseudomonadati > Pseudomonadota > Gammaproteobacteria > Vibrionales > Vibrionaceae > Vibrio > Vibrio sp. PSi01. The sequence continues at coordinate 5,171 of NZ_JBHNYN010000009.1, read as the reverse complement.
CGAAATATGACCAGTAAATAGAAAAAATGGATGTTCGCTGGTTAATCTATAAAATCCTGAGATTCAGAATAAAAGATCAAAATCGAGAGTTTAAGTTATTGCTTTATATTGGTTTTCACAAAGCTGTAAAAACTAATATACAAACTAATCACTAACCAACATCGTTCGTTCACTCGACTTATTTGTTAAACATCGTAAATTTGGGCGTAAATCGTTTCAAAACTACTGAAACGCGATGTTAAAAGATTCAGGGAGAGTCATTCACATGGATAAAGATCATAACTTTCGCGAAAACTTACTGGCACTGATCTTAGGTAGCGCACTGGTTTCACTCGGCGTTATCTTTTTCAATCAGGTCGGTTTGCTCACTGGAGGCACGGCTGGTTTAGCAATTTTCATTACCAAAGTAACTGACTTAAGCTTTGGCCAAGTGTTCTTTGCACTCAACTTACCTTTCTATATTTTGTCGGTTGCTCGTATGGGCTGGCGTTTCACCGTCAATACCTTTATTGCCGTTTCGATTGTTTCGTTCGCTGTGGATCACTTGTATCACGTGATTCAAATTGCCGAAATTCATGCATTGTATGCTGCGTTATTGGGTGGTGGCCTAATTGGTACCGGTATGCTGGTGATTTTCCGTCATAAAATGAGTTTAGGTGGCTTCAACATTTTGGCGTTATTCTTACAAGAACGTTTTGGTATTCGAGCGGGCAAAGTTCAGATGGCGTTAGACTGTACGATTGTAGTGCTTTCACTGTTTATTGTTGACGTGTCACTGGTTCTATTGTCTGTGCTTGGTGCGATAGTCACCAACTTGATTCTAGCGATGAACCATAAGCCTGGGCGCTATCAACCGGTCGTCAAAGCGGAAGCAGCGTAGTAAGTGGAAGCAGAGTAGTTAGGTTCGCTCAAGCACTAGGTTAGCTTAAGCAAAGTGATTTGCAGATTATAAAAACAACAAAGCCAGCATCAATTGCTGGCTTTGTTCTATTTCAATGCAACGATTAACAGTTGTTGCAATCGTTGTCTGGCTTGAGTGCGCAATCAATCACATTGCCTTGTTGATCAAGTGACAGGTTACAGCACTCTTCAAACAGGTTCTTAAGATCCCAACGACTTTTCTGAACGCGAGACTTAACCGTTGAGTAGCTGACGTTTTGCGCCTCTGCGATCTCTTTCTGGCTTTGGCCTTTGATGTCGACAGCAAGCAGTAACGATGAGCTTTGTTCTGGCAGTACCTGAATAAAAGGTTCAATACACAATGAGAGCTTTTGTTTGAACTCAGAGTCGTGGTCTAAATCGGTAAACCACAGATCTTCAGCATCAATTTGGCTATCACGTTGTTGGCGTGCATGCTTACGGTAGAAGTCGATAATCGTGTGATTGGCTAATTGGAATAGCCACGACTTTACGTTGCTCGCATCTTGTACCTTATCTAAGTTCTGATAAGTCTTAATCAAGATATCTTGAAGCAAGTCGTCTACATCCGCAGAGTTGTTGACCTTGGAATACAGGAATGACTTTAACGCTTGCTGATATTCAGCCCAAACCTGTTCTAAGTCCAAAGATGCCCTATTCAAAGGTGCCTTAGTTGCACTGTTCATTTACGCAACACTCGTCTTGTAAGAAATCAATCACGCCTTCTAGACATTCATACTCCGCCACGCAGAATAACGTTCTTCCTTCTCGTCTTTGGCTGATTAAACCCGCAGACGCCAAGCTTGATATGTGATGAGACAAGGTAGAACCGGGAATGCCTAGTTCTTCTTGTAGGCCGCCAACTGCAATGCCTTGGTAGCCAGCTTTAACAACACTTTTATAAATGGTTAGGCGAACAGGGTGGCCCAACTCTTTAAGTGCTTTCGCAACGACTTCTAAGTTCATATTAACCCCTCAAGTTTTAATTTCGATGTTAGTCGAAATATAAGAACAATTCAAATTTAAAAACTGTGGCTATGTAAGTCATTGGAAAATAGTGTTTTCCAAAATTTATTTCGATATTTATCGAAATAAACCTTGAACTGTAGCTGTTTATTTCTATAATTCGAGAATATTCGAAATTAAGGGTTAGTTACTTTCCTCATAGAGTCCCGCCTTAAATCCAGTTTGGAGTTATTATGAGCAATGAAATGTTAACAATGCTAAAAGACGCACTTGATATGTTCGCTTTCTTAGCAGTAGAGCTAATCATCCTTTTTTTGGCGATCAGCTACATTGTTGGGATTCTGCAAGAGTTTCTTACGCCAGAAAAGATTCAATCTATCTTGAGCTCACGTAACGGTAAGGGCTATGTGGTTGCTGCACTATTGGGTGCGATTACGCCTTTCTGTTCCTGTTCGACGATTCCTTTCCTAAAAGGATTGCTGCGTGCAAGAGCAGGTTTTGGTCCAATGATGGTGTTCCTATTCGGTAGCCCACTCTTGAACCCGGTGATCATTGGCTTGTTCGTGATTACGTTCGGCTGGCAAGTGGCTGTGTTCTACTTCTTAGTAGCAATGACGGTATCGGTAGTCGCAGGTTACGCACTTGAGAAGCTTGGCTTTGAGCGTTACGTAAAACCTGAAGCGTATGAATCGTCAGGTTCAGCTTCAAGCTGTGGGACTAGCTGTGATGACTCTGCCCCTAAGAAAGCAGTACCTGTTAAAGCGGAATCTTCATGTGGTACAAGTGCATGTGGTGAGCCTGCGCCTGTAATGGCAAAGGAGACATCTTGCTGCGATTCGAAAAAAGAAGAACCACAAGTGACTGTGTCAGGCTGCTCAACGGATGGAAGCGCGACGGCTGAAATCGTAGAGAAGAAAGAACCTAGCCGTTGGATGAGAATTTGGTTCTCAACTTGGAAAGACTTCAAACAAGTATTCCCTTATCTAATGATGGGTATCGCGATTGGTTCATTCATCTACGGCTTCATTCCTACAGACCTCATTGCACAGTACGCTGGTGAAGGTATGTGGTATGCGATTCCAGTAGCAGCCGTGATTGGTATTCCACTGTACATTCGTGCTGAAGCGGTAATCCCACTAAGTGCAGCTTTAGTACAAAAAGGTATGGCGTTGGGTTCAGTAATGGCATTGATCATTGGTAGTGCAGGCGCAAGTTTAACGGAAGTTATCCTGCTTAAATCAATCTTTAAGAATCAAATGATTGCAGCATTCCTATTCGTTATTCTAAGCATGGCGATGGGTGCAGGCTTCCTATACAGCTTCATCTTTGGTTGATCAGGTCTGATTTCGAGATAACACCGTTGACATCAAGAGATAGATAATAAAAAAGAGCTCACTTAGTTGAGCTCTTTTTGCGTTGAGACTATTAGTTCGGAGATTAGAAACCGCGAATATCAAGCTCATTGTTGATCAACACCACACACTGAGAAGCGAACAGCATGTTCGGACCTAAACTGATTTTCTCTGTTCCTAAACGCTTTAAGCTGTTGTAGCTTTTCTTTGGCATAGGGATGTGGTCAGTTAGAAGGAAACATGGGTTTTCAGCAATCTCTGCATCACGGATAAAGTCGCCTTTCTTATCCATCATGTACAGTTGGTGGTCTTCAGCTAGCTCTTTAACCAGCTTTTCAAAACTCATAGTACGAACAGTGATGCCCGGCTCAACCTGACGCGCCTGTTCTTTTGTCATACCTTGAGAAGCGTCAACCGCTCTTACTACCGCTGATAACAATGCAGACTCATGGAAGCCGCCAATGTTGGTGATCTCGTTTGAATCAAATGTAATCGTACGTGAAAAGTCTTTAGTACTTTCTAATACAAGGTGCACGGTGACATTCTCACGGTGAGATTGAGCAACGAAGATCGTGTTCATCAGGGTATGAGCCAGAATCTCAGTATGAGCATCTTGCCCAACACCTTCTAAGATAAGTTTGCTCTCTGTAGGGGCTGCGCGAGCGCGTAATACAAATGAACGCATGGAATGTACCTTGTCAGTATGTGATAAAGCTAAACGGACTTTATCAACATGAATTTATGAATAACCAAAATTGTGGCGGTATGTAACTCTTTTCTATTAATGAAGTCAAATAGAGTTGCTTATAGCGCCAACCAGAAGAACTCTGCGTATTAAATAGAGAATGACCACATTACAAGATGGTAAGGGTTGAAGCGACCCAATGTTTATGTAGATAGTATGCGCAAATTATTAGGTGACTTACTTAAGGAAGTAGTCGATGAAGTTACAGAAAATCAATAAAGAAGAATATAGAAAGAAGATGAACCTGCTGTTGGTTTCGTTAGTTGGGTCACTCGCCTTGTTTGCTATCGTATTCGGTAGCATTCTGATTGAACTTTTTGGTTCAGCTGGATCTATTAGTGGGGAAGCGACAGGCAATTTCCATTTGAATGTACTCGGGGTGATTTTATCAGTCGTACTGAATGCCTTTATCGCGAGTCGTGTGAAAGGGCATGATTACTTTAAAGAGGCGCTTTATGTGTGGAACCTTAAACAAACTCACAATCAAATCTATCGTAAGCTCAAGCGTATTCAACCGAAAGCTGAGCAAGGTGATCGAGAAGCATTAACTATCCTTTACTTCTATTACACTACGCAAAAACAGGTATACGACCTAGACAACAACACATTGACGATAAAAACAGTTCAGCAATCGCTAGATAACATCCAAGAACTGAGTGAGAAATGGAGCATTGAGCTAGATATAGAGGCTTTTTCGAAAGATTTAATCGCAAAATTTTAAGTGATATGCCCACTATTGTATGAGCTTTGAGCTACGAAAGAGCCTTTTGACGTAAAAGTAGCCACTTAAGCAAGTTTTTTGAATTTTTATCAAAAAAGGGGTTGCCATGTTTTCGATGATCTCTATAATGCCGCCTCACTGACACGGTAGACGCCACAAGGCTTCAGCAGTAATCAGTAAGACGGAAAGTTCGAAAGAAATTAATTTTAAAAAGTGTTTGACACTTAAGATTAAATCGCTAGAATTCACGTCCGCTTTCAAGGGTTTCTTTGTAAAAAGAAAGTTTCGATAAGCAAAGCTCTTTAAAAATTTAAACCTATCAATCTGTGTGGGCACTCGTTGATGAATATCAAAACGTTTTATCTTCCCTTTTTATTAAGAGAAGTAAAACAGATTCCTCGGAATCAACTTTGGTTTCAATGAACTGAGTGACCAATACGAATAACTACTTTCTCTTGTGGAAAGAAAG
>NZ_JBHNYN010000008.1:0-185462 GCF_054960695.1 Vibrio sp. PSi01 | reverse complement strand
TTAGGTTCTGGCGCCGAGAGGTGTGAGAGTTCAAGTCTCTCCGACCGCACCATCATTAAATAGAACCCAGCTTTTTAGCTGGGTTTTGTTTTATCTGGAATATGCAAATCTGCTAGCCAAGTCACCAAGTATTCTCTTCTATAACCTCACTTTTAATACAATTTTATAAGACAATGTCAGCTCCATTTTCTAATTGAGTATGACTAGCCTATGAAAACCCTCCCTTTAACGATCGGTTGCTACACGGATACGCCAAGTAAAAGCCAAGGTGTTTATCAAACTCAGTTAGATCTAGAAACTGGAAAACTATTATCTCTAGAGCTGATCAGAAAATGCACTAACCCCTCTTTTGTTACTGCAACAAAGACAGGGATCTATACTGCATCTGAAGTTAATCAGCAAAAACAGCCCCAGCTCATTCATATACCTAATGTTGATTCGCAGATAACGTCCAATGCAAGTCCCATCTCAGGAAATCACCCCTGTCACATCGCGATAGATCCACACAATAAGTTTGCTATCACGTCGCAATACTCATCAGGCACATTCGATATCTTTAGCTTGAGTATCAATGGCAGCATCGATAAGCGACTCAAAACAATCAAGATGGTTGGTTCCGGGCCAAACAAAGAGCGACAAACCAGCCCACACGCCCATCAATGTCTGTTCCTACAAAACTCACCACAGTTTGTGACCGTCGATCTCGGCACCGATCGCATCAACTTCTATTGCTTTGATGAAGAACAAGAAGAGTTCCTTGATGAGCCAATGCAGTCTATTAAGGTGCCCGCCGGCAATGGACCTCGTCATTTAATCTTTAACAAAGCTGAAGACAGAGCCTATGTGGTCTGTGAACTCTCTGAAACGTTACTGATTTTGGAAAAGGTTTTAGGCATTTGGAATGTAGTGGAAGAGATTGATGCATTGCCTAATATGGAGAAGGGAGAAGCCACAGCTGCGATTAAGCTATCCCCTGATGAGCAATTCCTTTATGTTTCATGTCGACACCAATCAAGAATCAGCAACTTCAAAATCGACTCTGAGACTCAAAAACTGACTTTCATTGAAAGCTACGACACTGAAGGTAAATTCCCAAGAGACTTCCATATAACTGACGATGGGAAATGGCTTATCGCCGCCAACCAACACTCCAACAACATCACCTCATTCAAGCGAGATAATGAGGACGGTTCTTTGGTTTATACAGGCTACTCGTTAGAGCTAGATGCGCCTGTTTGTGTGACGCAACAGCGATAGTAATCACCAGATACAAAAAAGGAGAGCATCAGCTCTCCTCTTCTTTTATAACCAATTAAACTAGCGACTTAAAGACCCAAGGCGTATTTCAATACTTGAGTTTTAATCGGCCCAGAGTTCTCTGCTAGTTTAAGTGCGGCATTACGTACAAACTTAAGCGGACCAATGTCGTTGCTGAATGTCTTGTAGAAAAAATCCATGCCACTCTGCATCATAAGGTTGTCGCCTCTTCTTATCACTTCGTAGCGTCTTGCTACAGACTGATTCAATTCCCCCTTTTCTTTGGTGACATCCAACAATACTGATACATCTTTGAAGCCTAAGTTAACACCCTGCCCAGCCAAAGGGTTGATCGTATGCGCAGAGTCTCCGACTAAAATACAGTTATTCTTCGAGTATGATTGAGCATGACGCCGAGTAAGGGGGAACGAACCAGAGTTGAGGACTTTGATGTCTCCCAATTCCGTAGGGAAATTAACAAGTACTTCATTACGTAACTTTTCAGGGGTCATCGATGATAATTGCTTAATGCGAGATGGGGAGTCATACCAAACCAACGATCCCTGCCCGACTTCTTGACCGTCAGAGATTAAAGAACACAAAGGCAGAAATGAACGAGGGCCACTTGGTAGAAATTGTTGCCAAGTAATATCTTGCTGAGGTTGTTCTGTTTCGACATTGATAAGCATACAGTGTTGTCGATAATCCCAAGCCGTAATGCCAATTCCAGCATGTTGACGAACGACTGAGTTAGCACCATCAGCACCAACCACCCACTTCGCTGATAACTCAGTTCCTGATTGAAGCTTAACGATATTGGTTTCGCCATACTCAATCTCATCCAACTTTTCTGGACATAACAGTTCGAGATTGTCATGGGCATCAAATTGAGACCATAAGCCTAACTGAATCAGTCTGTTCTCGACAATATAGCCTAGACGGGGCAGATTCAGTGATGCAGCATCAAAACGAGTACGACACTCTGGATGTTCCCAAGTTTCCAATCGCTTGTAAGAACAAACGCGCATCGCTGCAATACTTTGCCATGCACCAAGAGCTTCAAGTAAATCGACCGATGCTTGAGAAATCGCCGACACACGAATGTCCATCGCTTGCGACTCATCAAAAGCTTGTGGGGCAAAACCTTCAATCACAGCAACACTCAGCCCTTGTTTCGCAAAGCCGATCGCTGTTGCCGCACCAACCATGCCACCACCAACTACCACAATATCGTAACTGTTCATATTTTGTACTTATCAGTTTGATTCTTTGACTATTTTTGATTGTACTTTTTCATAACTAACTTGTAACCAAAAACCTTATTTGAAAAAAGGGTTATCCCTTATGGTATATGGCGTTAACGATAATAAAAACCAAGACAAAAGAGATTTGTTCAGACTACTAGTCAGTCGGTTTTGAAACCAGTACAATACGCCGCTTGCCGCTATAGACCGTCATAAGATTGAATACCGATTTATGACGAACCAGACTAGCGGATGAATAATGGGCGATTTGCTCCCTTAAATTAAACTAACGATCGAGCGAACATATAATGAGTAAGAAACTGCTAATTAAAACTTGGGGCTGTCAGATGAATGAATACGATTCATCAAAAATGGCCGACCTGCTTAACGCTGCAAATGGCTATGAGCTAACTGAAGTACCTGAGGAAGCAGACGTACTACTACTGAATACTTGTTCTATCCGCGAAAAAGCGCAAGAAAAAGTATTCCACCAGCTTGGTCGTTGGAAAACGCTTAAAGATAAAAAAGAAGGTGTAGTGATCGGTGTGGGTGGCTGTGTAGCCACTCAAGAAGGTGACCATATCCGTCAACGCGCTCCGTACGTAGACGTTATCTTTGGCCCACAAACATTACACCGCCTGCCAGAAATGATTAAGTCATCACTGTCTAACGAAAAGCCTGTAATGGACATCTCGTTCCCTGAGATCGAAAAATTTGATAACCTGCCAGAGCCAAAAGCAGACGGTGCAACTGCATTTGTTTCAATTATGGAAGGCTGTTCGAAGTACTGTACTTACTGTGTTGTGCCGTACACACGTGGTGAAGAAGTTAGCCGCCCAATGGATGATGTACTATTCGAAGTTGCTCAACTTGCAGAGCAAGGCGTACGTGAAGTTAACCTACTTGGTCAGAACGTAAACGCGTATCGAGGCCCAACACACGAAGGCGATATCTGTTCATTCGCAGAGCTTCTTCGTCTTGTTGCTTCAATTGATGGTATCGACCGTATTCGCTTCACGACAAGCCACCCACTTGAGTTTGGTGACGACATTATCGAAGTTTACAAAGATACACCTGAACTTGTGAGCTTCTTACACTTACCAGTACAAAGTGGTAGTGATCGTATTCTTACAATGATGAAGCGTCCACATACGGCTATCGAGTACAAGTCTATTATCCGTAAACTGCGTAAAGCTCGTCCTGATATTCAAATTAGTTCAGACTTTATTGTTGGTTTCCCAGGAGAGTCTAAACAAGACTTCCAAGATACGATGAAACTGATTAAAGAAGTTGATTTCGATATGAGCTTCAGCTTTATTTTCTCTCCGCGCCCAGGCACACCAGCAGCAGATTACCCATGTGATGTACCAACACAAGAGAAAAAAGATCGCCTGTGGGAACTGCAACAGACAGTAAACACACAAGCTATGCGCTTTTCCCGCCTAATGCTAGGCACAGAGCAGCGCATCCTTGTTGAAGGTCCATCAAGAAAGAACCTAATGGAACTGCGTGGCCGTACTGAAAACAGTCGTGTTGTGAACTTCGAAGGTTCTGCTGACCTAATCGGCCAGTTCGTAGATGTGAAGATCACCGAGGTGTACACCAACTCACTACGTGGTGAGTTAGTTCGCACAGAAAAAGATATGGGCTTACGCGTTGTAATGACTCCAGCAGAAATGATGGAAAAAACAAAACGCGAAGATGAGCTAGGTGTAGCCACGTTTACGCCATAGGTAATACAACTGTTTGAGCACAAAGCTCAAACACAAAGCTTGAAATTACCTAACTAAGTGACCATCTTAGAAATAGGGAATCACCATCAGAAGCCCGGTCTAAATCGGGCTTCTTGCTCTTTTTTTTTTATTTAAGAGAGAATGGTACAAAATGAGAGGCTAATTTGAGCAATAAAATCGTTACCTTAGAGATAAATCTAGAACCAGCAGATAACAAGCGCTTGGCAAGTTTATGCGGACCATTCGACGACAACATAAAGCACCTTGAGCGTCGTCTTGGCGTTGAGATTAACTACCGTAGCAACTTCTTCACTATCGTCGGTAAACCTCACACTACAGCCGCAGCTTTAGACATCATCAAGCACCTCTATGTTGAAACGGCTCCTGTTAAAGGCAACATAATTGATATCGAACCAGAGCAAGTGCATCTAGCGATCGCGGAGTCTGGTATTTTGGAGCAACACGTCGAGTCTGAGATTGACTACGGCAAAGAAGTGACCATTAAGACTAAAAAAGGCGTCATTAAACCTCGTACGCCGAACCAAGCACAATACCTAATGAATATGGTCACTCATGACATCACTTTTGGTATTGGACCTGCTGGTACGGGTAAAACGTACTTAGCTGTTGCGGCTGCGGTTGATGCACTTGAACGTCAAGAAGTTCGCCGAATCCTACTAACTCGCCCAGCCGTCGAAGCAGGTGAGAAGCTTGGTTTCCTTCCTGGAGATCTAAGCCAGAAAGTCGATCCATATTTGCGTCCACTTTACGATGCGCTGTTTGAGATGCTCGGCTTTGAACGAGTTGAGAAATTGATTGAACGTAACGTAATTGAAGTTGCACCACTGGCTTACATGCGTGGTCGTACATTGAATGATGCGTTCATCATTCTTGATGAGAGCCAAAACACTACGGTAGAACAGATGAAAATGTTCTTAACGCGTATCGGCTTTAACTCACGCGCTGTCATCACAGGTGATATCACTCAAATCGATTTACCTCGAGGGGCAAAATCAGGCCTACGCCATGCAACTGAAGTACTTAGTGAAGTTGATGACATTAGCTTTAATTTCTTCATGTCTGAAGACGTCGTTCGTCATCCTGTCGTTGCTCGTATCGTTAATGCCTACGAGAAGTGGGAAGCCAAAGACCAAAAAGAGCGTAAAGAGTTTGAGGCCCGTAAACGTGAAGAACGAGAAGCCAAACTTCTTGAGGCTCAGCAAGCTGTTACGACACAATTAGCAACACAAAATAGTTCTGTCATTGCAGAGCAAGGTGATAAATAGATGTCTATTGAACTAGACCTGCAATTAGCGGTCGAAAATGAGCAAGGTCTTCCAACCGAACAAGATATTCAGCTTTGGTTAAATAAGACTATTCCTCAGTTTCAAGAGAACGCCGAGTTGACGGTTCGTATCGTAGATACACAAGAAAGCCACCAGCTTAATCATGAATACCGTGGAAAAGATAAGCCAACTAACGTGCTGTCTTTTCCATTCGAGGCTCCTCCAGGGATAGAGTTAGATCTACTTGGCGACCTCATTATCTGTCGCCAAGTCGTCGAAAAAGAAGCAGAAGAGCAAAATAAGCCTCTGTTAGCACACTGGGCTCATATGGTTGTACATGGCAGTCTGCATCTGCTAGGTTATGATCATATCGAAGATGATGAAGCTGAAGAGATGGAGTCACTCGAGACAGAAATCATGCAAACTATGGGGTTTGAAGACCCGTATATTCTAGAAAAGTAAATTGATTCTAGTAAAGTAGGTTGCAGAGAAACAATAACTCATCGAACCTGTGGTTTTCGCAGGAATCTGAGTTGTAACGTGTGCTATCACACTTCTGATAGCGTTATTTTTTGAGAAATCATGAACGAAGGTAACCCCCCCACTTCTGAGGGAAGTAAAAAATCTGAAGGTCCGAGTAGAAAGTCCTTCTTTGAACGCCTAGGCCAACTATTTCAAGGTGAAGTAAAAGATCGCCAAGAGCTCGTAGATGTAATCCGCGACTCAGAAATTAATGACCTAATTGACCACGACACGCGCGACATGCTCGAAGGTGTTATGGAAATTTCAGAGATGCGAGTACGCGATATCATGCTACCTCGCTCTCAAATGGTTACAGTTGAACGCACCGATGATTTAGATACATTGATTGCGCTTATTACTGATGCTCAACACTCTCGCTACCCGGTGATCAGTGAAGATAAAGACCATGTAGAAGGCATTCTATTAGCGAAGGACCTACTTAAGTATTTGGGTTCAGAAAGCGCCCCATTTGACATCGAACAAGTGATCCGCCCTGTTGTAGTTGTACCTGAAAGCAAACGCGTTGATCGCCTGCTCAAGGAATTCCAAGAAGAGCGTTACCACATGTCTATCGTTGTGGATGAATTTGGCGGTGTATCTGGCCTAGTAACCATTGAAGATATCCTCGAAGAAATCGTTGGTGAAATTGAAGACGAGTTCGACGATGAAGAAGAGTTAGACATTCGTAAGCTGAGCAAGCATACCTTCTCTGTTAAAGCTTTAACCACTATTGAAGATTTCAACGATACATTTGGAACCACCTTTAGTGATGATGAAGTGGATACAGTTGGCGGTATGGTGATGACAGCACTCGGTCATCTACCGGTTCGTGGAGAAATTGTAGAAATTGGAAGCTACCATTTCAAAATAACGTCCGCAGATAATCGTCGTGTGATTCAGTTACAGGTAACTATACCTGATGAGCAACCTCTTCCGACTATCGAAGAATAACAACTTCTCTCTAAAGAGATGACAGAAATTAGATGACTAAGACCTTTATTCATCGCCTATTACGGCCGCTTGCGGCCGTTTTTGTTGGCGCTATAACCACCCTTTCATTCGCTCCATATTCCATATGGCCTCTTGCTATTATCAGCCCTGCTTTGTTGCTGCTATTGATCCACAACCGCTCTCCTAAAAGTGCGCTTTGGATTGGCTACGCATGGGGTTTAGGTCAGTTCACAACAGGTATTAGCTGGGTATACGTCAGCATTGATGGTTTTGGCGGCATGCCACTTGCGGCCAACCTGTTTTTGATGGCATTGCTTGTAGGCTATCTAGCCGTATATTCAGGCCTCTTTACCTGGAGTCTAAACAAATTCTTCCCTGCTAATAACCTAAGTCGCTTTTTCCTCGCGGCCCCAGCATTGTGGTTAATCTCTGACTGGTTACGCGGTTGGGTAATGACTGGCTTCCCGTGGTTATGGCTAGGTTACAGTCAAATCGACTCGCCACTAGGCTCATTCGCACCGATTGGTGGTGTCGAGCTTGTAACGCTAGCGATTATTGTATCGGCTTCTGCACTCGCTTATACGGTCATAAACAAGGCGTGGAGTGTCGCTGTCATCCCTGCTGTTGTGTTTAGTACTGGTTTTGGTCTTCGAAATATCGATTGGGTGACACCGAACCCTGAAAAAACCACCTCAGTGGTATTGATTCAAGGTAACGTCGACCAAGACAGCAAATGGCTACCTAGCCATCGCTGGCCAACGATGATGAAATACACCGATTTGAGTAGAGAAAACTGGGACGCTGATATCATCATCTGGCCTGAAGCCGCTATTCCAGCATTCGAAGTTGAGATTCCATCTTTCCTACGTAACTTAGATAGCGCAGCGAAGATGAACAACAGCTCAATCATTACTGGCGTGCTGAATCAATCTGAAGATAAGAAGTACTACAACAGTGTTCTTTCTCTGGGAGTCAATCCATACGGTGAGTACAGCTATGATCCAGACGAACGCTATCATAAACATCATCTTCTACCATTTGGTGAATTTGTGCCGTTTGAGGATATCCTACGCCCGTTAGCACCGTTCTTTAACTTGCCAATGTCATCATTCAGTCGTGGCGATTTCGTTCAGCCAAACATCGTGGCAAATGGTCGTCATCTAGCACCAGCGCTTTGTTATGAGATCATCTTCAATGATCAAGTGAGACAAAACGTAACGGATGAAACTGACTTTATTCTAACGCTCTCTAACGATGCGTGGTTCGGCCGTTCGATTGGACCATTACAACATATGGAAATCGCACAAATGCGTGCTCTGGAGTTGGGGAAGCCGCTGATTCGCTCAACCAACAATGGCGTAACGGCAGTAACGGATCACAAAGGCAAGATCATCAAACAAATACCGCAGTTTGAAACCGCAGTATTGAAAGCTGAGCTAATCTCAACCGACGGTCAAACCCCTTATCACGTGGTCGGTACTTGGCCGCTGTATGTCTGGGCGTTACTGAGTTTAGTAGCTGGCTGGTTTATGAGAAGAAAAGACTAGATTCGAGATTCGAGATTCGAGATTCGAGATTCGAGATTCGACGAAAAGTTGTTAAGGGTTGGCTGATTCAGTCAACCCTTTCTTATTGTTACAGCTTAAAATTGAAGACGCTATGGTTCAGTTTTTTACGGCTTAAGTGCCTTGCGGCTAAACCCTTTCGAGCCGCATTTAATACAAGGAATAATAGTTGTAGGGTGATTATATTCGGTTTGATGCCCACATTCATCACATACCAATGTGCCTAACCCTATCACTTCATCTGCTTGATATAATCCTTGATGCTCTAGATCTTGGAACAGCTCAACCCACTCCACCTTAGTACGATCAGTTATGTCCAGTAACCCTTGCCAAATAGAGTCTGTAATCATCAAATAGAATGGGCCATTTTTGCTCTCTTCATAGCTTTCTGAGAACTCTTTCAAGTCCGACTTCACATAAGCTGAGATCAGCGACAGCTCATCTTTGGTCATGTCGTTGGCCGCTTTTGCTAACTTACCTGATGTTTCAATTTTGTTGTTGAGTTCTTCAGGACTATGCTTCAGCGTTTCAATCACCTCTTCGACAACTTCTTCATAAAGTGCTTTTTTCTTCGGCATAAAAAACCTCCTCAAGATTACATACTTTTATCTTAGTTAACGTGTGCAAAGTTAAGCGACGAATCCTTAACAAACAAATGCAATTCGTCCCTTTAAGCATAGCTGTCGTGAGTAATTAGGTGGAATTTACGTAATCAACCATGCAGCAACTGCAAGTATGACGGGTATAACTATTGTTGTACTCAGCTGCTTTAGGTATTCTATGACGATCTGTAAGATTCTGTTCTAACCGAACTCACAAATTCCAAGATAACCGGATACCATCGATGCAAGAACAATATAACCCGCAAGAGATTGAACAAAAGGTTCAACAACACTGGGATAACAGCGAAACTTTCGTTGTAAGTGAAGACCCAAACAAAGAAAAATTCTACTGTCTTTCTATGTTCCCATACCCAAGTGGTCGACTGCACATGGGCCACGTGCGTAACTACACCATCGGTGATGTGGTATCTCGTTTCCAACGTCTACAAGGTAAAAACGTAATGCAACCAATCGGTTGGGATGCATTCGGCCTGCCTGCAGAAAATGCAGCTGTAAAAAACAACACGGCGCCGGCACCATGGACTTACGAAAACATTGAGTACATGAAAAACCAACTAAAGCTTTTAGGCTTTGGTTACGACTGGAACCGTGAATTCGCAACGTGTACACCTGAGTACTACCGTTGGGAGCAAGAGTTCTTCACCAAGCTTTACGAAAAAGGCCTAGTTTACAAGAAGACCTCTTCTGTGAACTGGTGTCCAAACGACCAAACTGTACTTGCAAACGAGCAAGTGGAAGACGGTTGCTGCTGGCGTTGTGACACTCCAGTAGAACAAAAGAAGATTCCACAGTGGTTCATTAAAATCACTGAATACGCTCAAGAGCTACTAGACGATCTAGATAACCTTGAAGGTTGGCCTGAAATGGTTAAAACCATGCAGCGTAACTGGATCGGTCGCTCTGAAGGTGTTGAGCTATCTTTCGCTGTTAACGGCGAAGAAGCACCGCTAGAAGTTTACACAACACGTCCAGACACGCTAATGGGTGTTTCTTACGTTGGTATCGCTGCTGGTCACCCACTTGCAGAGAAAGCATCGAAGAACAACCCTGAACTTGCAGCATTCGTTGATGAATGTCGCAACACGAAAGTGGCTGAAGCCGAATTAGCAACAATGGAAAAGAAAGGTATGGATACTGGCCTAACAGCTATCCACCCTCTTAACGGTCGTGTTGTGCCAGTTTACGTAGCAAACTTCGTTCTTATGGATTACGGCACAGGTGCGGTAATGGCGGTTCCAGCTCACGATCAACGTGATTACGAATTCGCAACTAAGTACGGTATCGATATCATTCCGGTAATCAAACCTGAAGATGGCTCTGAACTGGATGTATCTGAAGCGGCTTACACAGAGAAAGGTGTACTGTTCGATTCTGGCGAATTCGATGGTCTTGCGTTCCAAGAAGCATTCGATGCAATAGCTGCGAAACTTGAAGCTGAAGGCAAAGGTAAGAAAACAGTAAACTTCCGTCTACGTGACTGGGGTGTTTCTCGTCAGCGTTACTGGGGCGCTCCAATCCCAATGGTAACGACAGAAGACGGTGAAGTTCACCCAGTACCAGCAGACCAACTGCCCGTTATTCTTCCTGAAGACGTGGTAATGGATGGCGTTACTAGCCCAATCAAAGCAGACAAGTCTTGGGCTGAAACAACATTCAATGGCGAACCTGCGCTGCGTGAAACTGATACGTTTGATACTTTCATGGAATCTTCATGGTACTACGCACGTTACTGTTCACCACAAGCTGACGACATTCTAGATCCAGAAAAAGCAAACTACTGGCTACCGGTTGACCAATACGTTGGTGGTATCGAGCATGCTTGTATGCACCTGCTTTACTCTCGTTTCTTCCACAAGCTTCTACGTGATGCTGGTTACGTGACATCTGATGAACCGTTCAAGCAACTTCTATGTCAAGGCATGGTTCTGGCTGACGCGTTCTATCACGAAAACGAAAAAGGCACCAAAGAGTGGATTGCTCCGACTGACGTAACGGTTGAACGTGACGGTAAAGGTCGCATCGAAAAAGCAGTCGACGCTCAAGGCCGCGAAGTTGAACACTCAGGCATGATCAAAATGTCTAAGTCTAAAAACAACGGTATAGACCCACAAGAGATGGTAGACAAGTACGGCGCTGATACTGTACGTCTATTCATGATGTTTGCATCACCTGCAGATATGACTCTTGAGTGGCAAGAGTCTGGCGTTGAAGGTGCAAACCGTTTCCTTAAACGTGTTTGGAAACTGGTTCATGCTCACTCTTCTAAAGGTGCTGCTGAATCTGTTGATGCTTCTGCGCTATCTGGCGACCAGAAAGCACTTCGTCGTGATATCCACAAGACTATCGCGAAAGTAACGGACGATATCGGCCGTCGCCAAACGTTCAACACAGCCATCGCTGCAATCATGGAACTGATGAATAAGCTAGCGAAAGCACCTCAAGAATCTGTACAAGATCGTGCAATCCTTGATGAAGCACTAAAAGCTGTCGTTCGCATGCTTTACCCAATGACGCCACACATCTCTTACGAAATGTGGATTGCACTGGGTGAATCAAACGTAGATTCAGCAACATGGCCAACCTTCGATGAGAAAGCGCTAGTTGAAGACGAGAAGACTATCGTTGTAATGATCAACGGTAAGCTGCGTGCGAAACTGACTGTTGCTGCTGACGCAACCGAAGAGCAAGTTCGTGAACTTGGTCTAAACGATGAGAACGCTAAAAAGTTCCTAGATGACCTAACGATCCGTAAGGTTATCTTCGTACCTGGTAAGCTTCTAAACATCGTTGCTAACTAATTTCGTTAGCACAATGCAATTGCTAAAGAATTAACGAACTTAATTCATCAAAAGCAGTCTGTAGACAGGGTAGCTAATTACCCTGTCTACTTATTTAAGCGCTTTACTTTCAGTGACTAACCCCACGCCAAAAAGCTAAAGCCTTTAAATAAGTATTCTACCTTCATGAGAGCCATCAAATAATGCGCCTGATTTCACTATCTTCATTGAAAGTTACTATTGTTATTCTAACCGTTAGCCTATTGAGTGCCTGTGGTTTCCACCTACGCGGTGATTACTCAGTGCCAGAAGAACTTAACAAGATCTCTGTGACCAGTTACGACCAATACAGCACGTTTACACGTATGATGAAAGGTCAGCTGCGTATGAACGATGTAGAAATTATCCCACCAGCTGGAAACACACCGAATTTGCATATTATTAGCGAAAGCGTGAGTGAGCGAACTCTATCTCTTTATCAAAATACTCGTGCGGCAGAGAAAGAGCTGACGTTCAGAGCTAGGTATCGCGTAACGATACCAGAGCTTGGTGATAAAACATTCTCGACTAGCGTAACCCGTAGCTATCTAGATAACCCGTTAACTGCACTTGCGAAGTCGGTTGAACGAGACATGATCGAAGATGAAATGCGTAAGTTGGCAACAAGCCAAATCCTTCGTCAGATGGCTCGATTAAAAGCCAACATAGCGGCAGATAACATGGACCTAGAAGCGTTAGAGCACGTTCAAGTAAAAGAACTTGAGAAGCAATACAACATCAAAAACATCGAAATTGAAGACGCAGAAACAGTACCGACTTCCGAAGAGCAGTCAACACTAAGCGAATCGGCTGAACAATAGGTTTATTTGATGCGTATTTTTGCCGATCGTTTACCTGAGCAACTTGCAAAGCAGCTAAGTAACGTTTATCTGATTTTTGGCAACGAGCCTTTGTTGCTGCAAGAAAGTAGAGAATCGATTCAAAAGGCAGCTAAAGAGCAAGGCTTCGATGAACGCCATCGCTTTGCGATTGATAATAGCCTCGACTGGAATCAAGTCTACGACTGCACTCAAGCGCTAAGCCTATTCTCTAGCCGTCAGATCATCGAACTTGAGCTACCAGAATCAGGAGTCAATGCCGCGATAGCAAAAGAGCTTCTCGCGATCTCCGAGCATATCCACAGTGATATATTGTTGATCTTGGTGGGCACTAAACTCACTAAAGCTCAAGAGAATGCAAAATGGTTTAAGGCGCTCTCGAATCAAGGACATTGGGTCAGCTGCCTAACTCCGGATGTTGGCCGACTACCTCAGTTTGTTCAAGCGCGCTGTCGTAAAATCGGTTTACTGCCAGATCCTGAAGCTATTCAAATGCTGGCACAATGGCATGAGGGTAATCTATTTGCTCTAACACAAAGCTTAGAAAAATTGGCGCTTCAATATCCAGACGGAAAGCTTACGTTAGTACGCTTAGAAGAGTCTCTAAGCCGCCACAATCACTTTACTCCCTTCCATTGGAGTGATGCATTACTGGCAGGTAAAGGCAATCGAGCACAACGAATTCTGAGACAATTGGAAGCGGAAGGTGTCGAGCCAGTTATCTTGCTGCGTAGCATACAGCGTGAACTTGCTCTGCTATTGCAAATGCAGCAACAAATGAAACAGATGCCGATCAGCCAAGTCTTTGAAAAGCACCGTATCTGGCAATCTAAAAAGCCTCTTTATAACGCCGCGCTAACAAGAGTTTCAATTTCTCAATTACACTCTTTGTTTGCGCTGCTCACACAAGCAGAATTGATGACAAAAACTCAATATGAACAGTCGCCTTGGCCACTAATTCATCAGTTAAGTGTAGAGTTTTGTCTCCCTACAGCTTCAATACCATTTCACGCATAAAAGCGTGTTATATTCTAGGGTCAATAGATCCTAAACAAAGCTAATTTCAGATTAAAGGAACACCCTGTGTTACGTGAAGAACTAAAAGATTTTCTTGCAGACAAAGCCGACGACATGAAAGCAGAATCGATTGTTACCATCGATGTAGAAGGCAAATCAAGTGTTACTGATTACATGATCGTTTGCACTGGTACTTCTAAGCGCCATGTTGCCTCTATTGCACAACATGTTGCTGATGAAGTCCGTAAAGCAGGTATGCAGCCACTAGGTATGGATGGTCAGCAAGAAGGTGAATGGGTTGTTCTAGATATGGGCACCAGCATGCTTCACGTTATGCAAGAAGAACATCGTGAACTTTACCAACTAGAAAAACTTTGGGGCTAAGCTTTGAAGATCCAGTTAATCGCAGTTGGTACAAAAATGCCAAAGTGGGTTGAAGAAGGGTTTAAAGAATATAAACGCCGCTTCCCTCATGATATGCCATTAGAACTCATTGAGATCACTGCGGGGAAACGCGGTAAAAATGCTGATATTGCACGAATTCTTCAAAAAGAAGGCGAAGCAATGTTGGCAGCGGTTCCAAAAGGAAATCGCATTGTCACGCTCGATATCCCAGGTAAAAAATGGGATACACCACAACTGGCTGAGCAATTGGAAAGTTGGAAACTGGATGGACGTGACGTTTCTATCCTGATTGGCGGGCCTGAAGGATTAGCTCCTGCATGTAAAGCGGCAGCAGATCAAAGCTGGTCTCTGTCTGCGCTTACTCTCCCTCACCCATTAGTACGCGTTATCATGGCTGAAAGCTTGTATCGAGCTTGGAGCATCACTGCTAACCATCCTTATCATCGAGAATAAGCGTTAATGTTACGTAAACGTAGCCAAATCCGTGATTACAAAGCAGAAGCACGACTATTTACTAGCCGTGCTTTTGTTGCGTTTATGGGGATCATAGTGATGATGTCGATGTTGGTCGTTAACCTGTATAACATTCAGGTCAACCAATATCAGGACTATAAAACTCGCTCTAACGACAACCGCATCAAGGTCGTGCCAATTGCACCTAACCGTGGTCTAATTTACGACCGAAACGGTATACTCCTGGCTGAAAACCGTCCTGTTTTCAACCTAGAGATCATACCTGAAAAAATTAAAGATATGGATGATACGATCATCCGTTTGCAAACATTAATCGAGATTCCACCAGAACGAATCGAACGATTTAACCGTGAGCGTCGCAACTCACGACGTTTCAAATCAGTACCCATTCTAAATCAGCTTACCGAAGAACAGGTTGCGATCTTCTCTGTAAACCAACATAAATTCCCGGGAGTTGAAGTGACAGGAACGTTGAAGCGTTTCTATCCTTATGGTGATGTGCTGACTCACGTCATAGGCTATGTATCACGTATCAATGATCGCGATATGCAACGCTTAGTTCGAGAAGAGAAAGACGCTAATTACCAAGCTACACGCGATATCGGTAAGCTTGGTATAGAGCGCTATTATGAAGATATGTTACACGGCACGGCTGGTTATCAAGAAGTCGAAGTAAACAGTCGCGGGCGAGTGATCCGCACGCTCAAGTTTGTTCCTTCCGTTCCAGGCAAAGATATCGTGCTGAACTTAGATATCAAGCTGCAGTTATACGTACACAAACTACTCGATGGTCGACGTGGTTCGGCGGTCGTTCTCGATCCCAAAGACAATGGCGTACTAGCGATGGTCTCTAGCCCAAGCTATGATCCCAATGCATTTGTGCATGGTATTTCCTCTAAAGGTTATAACGCGCTATTGCAAAACAAAGATCGACCTTTGGTTAACCGTGCCACGTTGGGGATTTATCCGCCAGCGTCTACGATCAAACCGTTCATCGCGGTAGCTGCTTTACAAGAAGGCGTGATCACGCCAAATACAACACGTAATGACCCTGGTTATTGGAAAATACCAAACTCTAAGACAAAACCTTTCCGTGACTGGCTTCGCTGGGGTCACGGAGTCGTCGATATAGAGAAAGCAATTGAAGAGTCGGTAGATACCTTCTTTTACCAAATAGCCTTTGATCTAGGCATCGATCGCCTATCTAAATGGATGATGATGTTTGGCTTCGGTGATTACACTGGCATCGATATTCACGAAGAAAGTAAAGCCAATATGCCAACGCGTGAATGGAAAATGGCAAGACACCGTGTGCCTTGGTATCAAGGTGATACGATCCCTGTTGGTATTGGCCAAGGCTACTGGACAGCGACACCGATGCAAATCGCGAAGGCAACCTCAGTATTAGTTAATGAAGGGGAAGTAATCGCCCCTCACTTGTTGCGCTCAACAATTGATAATGGTCAGCCATTCGATGAACAAACAGTATCGGAAATCGAAACCTATCCACCGGTCACTGGAGTTAAGCAAAAATATTGGGATATCGCACAAGAAGGCATGAGGTTGGTAAACCACGGACGCAAAGGAACGGCAAGGCGTTCGTTCCAGAAGATGTCTTACCAAACCGCTGGTAAATCAGGTACCGCACAAGTCTTTGGCCTAAAAGAAGATGAAGAGTACAACGCTGACGAAATCGCAGAGCATTTACGCGATCACGCACTCTTTACTGGTTATGCGCCTTTTGAAGATCCAGAAGCGGTTGTGACTATCGTATTAGAAAACGCAGGTGGTGGTTCATCAAATGGCGGCCCTGTCGTCAGAAAAATATTGGACCACATAATCCTCGCTAAAGAAGATGAAAGTAAGGCAACGAAATAATGAAACTTGATCCTTCTACCGGACGAAATAGAGCCTTGTTTGAAAGGCTGCATATCGACCTACCACTATTACTCGGCATTCTTGTCTTAATGGGTTTTGCCTTATTGATCATGTATAGCGCCAGTGGACAAAGCCTCGCGATGATGGACCGCCAAGCGATGCGTATGGTGCTGTCTTTAGGTGTGATGATCTTCTTAGCGCAACTTTCACCCCGAACCTATGAAACCTTGGCACCGCTACTGTTTGCAGGCGGTGTCATCTTGTTGTTAGGCGTGTTGTTCTTTGGTGAAGCCTCTAAAGGTGCGCAGCGCTGGTTGAACTTTGGCTTTATCAGATTCCAGCCCTCAGAACTGCTAAAGCTTGCAGTACCTTTAATGCTGGCTCGATTTATCGGTAAGCGCTCACTTCCACCGACTTTCCAAACTTTGGCTATCTCGTTGGTAATGGTGTTTGTACCCACGATTCTTATCGCTAAGCAGCCCGACTTAGGCACTTCAATACTCATTGCAGCATCTGGTATCTTTGTGATATTCCTTGCTGGTATCAGCTGGAAAATTATAGCGAGTGCTGCGATTGCCCTGGGCGCATTTATTCCGATTTTGTGGTTCTTCTTGATGCGCGAATATCAAAAAGTACGTGTAAGAACCCTTTTTGATCCTGAATCAGATCCATTAGGTGCGGGTTACCACATTATCCAGAGTAAGATTGCGATAGGTTCTGGTGGGATATCAGGAAAAGGTTGGTTGCAAGGTACTCAGTCCCAACTGGAATTCATTCCAGAAAGACACACCGACTTCATCTTTGCTGTCATTGCAGAAGAGTGGGGCATGATCGGAATTTTGTTCTTACTTGCTATCTACCTATTCATTATTGGACGTGGCTTAGTACTTGCTAGCCAGGCTCAAACAGCATTCGGTAGAATGATGGGCGGCAGCATTGTACTGAGCTTCTTTGTCTATATATTTGTAAACATAGGCATGGTAAGTGGCATTCTTCCAGTGGTTGGGGTTCCTCTTCCTTTGGTTAGCTATGGTGGTACTTCAATGGTTACCCTAATGGCTGGTTTTGGTATTTTAATGTCAATCCATACACACAGAAAAGCATTTTCAAAGGCGACTTAATCGATGTCTATCAATACAACGTTAATCAAAAAAGCCCCCTTTGTTGATAGGCTGTCAATCAAAAAGATAGTCTCGATAGTAGGCTTAGCGATGGTAATCAACGGTTGTTCTTCTCAGAAACCAACAGGCCGCTATGACATTGATTCGGATATTGCGCCAGATACGCCAATATCAGTCGAGCACTTAGAAGATGCTCACCCTCAGTATGAACCTTACAGTTTAGGCGGTAATAATAACTACACTCTGCGTGGTGAAGATTACAAAATCGTCAGGAAAACAGAAGGGTTTACCGAGAAAGGAAAAGCCTCTTGGTACGGTAAGAAATTTCATGGTCATTTAACATCAAATGGTGAGATCTATGACATGTATTCGATGTCTGCTGCTCACAAAACCTTGCCAATTCCAAGCTATGTAAAAGTGACGAATACCGACAATAATAAAACGACGATTGTTCGTATCAATGACCGAGGTCCATTCCATGAAGGCCGAATTATTGACCTTAGTTATGCGGCGGCTTACAAGCTCGATGTTTTGAGAACGGGCACAGCTAATGTTGAGATTGAAGTCATCACTGTGGCTATGCCAACTGACGCAAATAAAAAGGCGGCTTTACCGCAATTTATTATTCAAGTGGCCACATCACCTCATAAAGATAGAACTGAGAAGTTAGCCAAAGATTTAGGCGAAAAGCTAGCAGTAGCAACGTTTTTGCAGCCAAATGATGACAACTACCGATTGATGCTTGGGCCATTTCATGACTATGCTCTGACTCAAGAGAAATTGGAACAAGTTAAGCTAATGGGTTACCCGTCAGCTTATATAAAGAAACACACGCTAACCCGCTAATTAATCTAACAGTTACTTCTGGTAATCAGCGCTCTGGTGTGACAGAGTGATTCTGTTAATATATGAATAGTTCACCAAATAATTGCATTCAAAATGATTAAATCTAATAAACTTGTTAAATCGATTTTTGCTACTTCTGTTGCTCTTTCTGCAACGATAGCTACATCGTCATTCGCCGCTCCTATTGTTGTTCCTGATGCACCTCAAATCGCCGCTAAGGGTTTTGTTCTGATGGATTACCATTCAGGCAAAGTACTAGCAGAGAAAGAGATGAACACTCAGCTTTCTCCAGCAAGTTTAACCAAGATGATGACGAGCTACGTGATCGGCCAAGAGCTGGATCGTGGCAACATCAATCTAACCGATGACGTTGTTATCAGTGAAAATGCTTGGGCTAAAAACTTCCCTGATTCTTCTAAGATGTTCGTGGAAGTGGGTACAACCGTGAAGGTTGAAGAGCTGAACCGTGGCATCATCATTCAATCAGGTAATGATGCTTGTGTTGCAATGGCTGAGCACATTGCAGGTTCTGAAGATGCATTTGTTGACCTAATGAACGCATGGGCAAGCTCTATCGGCATGAAAGACACGCACTTTGCTAATGTGCACGGTCTAGATAACCCGAATCTGTACTCTACCCCTTACGATATGGCTCTACTTGGTCAGGCACTCATTCGTGACGTTCCTGATGAGTACCGTATCTACTCAGAGAAAAAATTTACATACAACGGCATCACCCAATACAACCGTAATGGTCTGTTATGGGATAAAAGTATGAACGTTGATGGCATCAAAACGGGCCACACAAGTAACGCAGGTTACAGCCTAGTAAGCTCAGCGACAGAAGGCAAAATGCGCCTAGTTGCTGTTGTTATGGGCACTAAAAATGCTAACGCTCGTAAAACAGAAAGCAAAAAACTACTAAGCTACGGCTTCCGTTTCTTCGAAACAGTGGCACCGCACACAGCTGGAGAAACCTTCGTAGAAGAAAAGATCTGGATGGGTAGCCAAGATACTGTGGCACTGGGTGTAGACGAAGATACATTCGTTACTCTACCTCGAGGCCAAGCTAAGAACCTGAAAGCAAGTTTCGTTCTTGAAAAAGAACTTGAAGCACCAATCAGCAAAGGCGATGTAGTTGGTAAACTATTCTACCAAGTCGACGGTGAAGACGTAGCTGAATACCCACTACTAGCACTTGAAGATGTCGACCAAGGCAGCCTATTCAGCCGTCTATGGGACTACCTAGTTCTTCTGTTCAAGGGTTTATTCTAAACAAGCTAAAGGTTTGTTCTAAGTAAAACCGAACTTGTTGTATAGCTAACCTAATGAGTAAGTTCATGATTTACTCATTAGTGAACTAAAAGCCGCTCTGTGCGGCTTTTGTTGATCTTGAGTTCGGTGATATTTACACGTAATATTCCGCCTTATTATTCGTGTCTGTTGACCGAAAACGTTTTTTATCGACATTTCGCCTATTTGCGAGATTCTAGCCTTTTGGAGCTAATCATGAACATCAATTCTGATGCAAAACTAAAAGATCTCTTAGAGTTCCCTTGTTCATTCACTTATAAAGTTATGGGCCACGCGAAGCCAGAACTGACTGAGCTAGTGCTAGAAGTGATTCAGCGTCATGCTCCTGGTGACTACAGCCCAACGCTAAAACCGAGTGCAAAAGGTAACTACCACTCTGTTTCTATCAACATTACAGCGACATCAATTGAGCAAGTAGAAACGCTATATAAAGAACTGGGCGAGATCGAAATCGTTCGTATGGTTCTGTAATCTTCGATTACACATGAAAACAGCGGCTTATTGCCGCTGTTTTTGTTTAAAGCGACCTATCAGCACCCAAAACATTCAACTTAATTTTCAATAAATACAAAGAAAGTTGAAAAACCTTGCAGTCCGTCTGTAGTTAGAATCATGTTTCGCGTTTATAATGCGTTCACTTTATTAATCCTTGAGGGAGTGCTGCTTTGCAAAATAAGCTAATCGTAAAAAAATTAGGCCGTCAGGATTACGAACCTGTGTGGAAAGCCATGCATAAGTTCACAGACGAACGCACGGAAGAAGACGTAGACCAAATTTGGTTGGTTGAACACAACCCTGTCTTCACTCAAGGACAAGCAGGTAAAGCTGAGCATGTATTAAATGCTGGTGATATCCCTGTGATACAAAGCGATCGCGGTGGCCAAGTGACTTATCATGGTCCAGGTCAGTTAGTCGCTTACTTTCTGATTAACATCCGCCGCAAGAAATTTGGAGTTCGCGATTTGGTGACTCATATCGAGAACCTCGTAATCAATACTCTGAAAGCTTACAATATAGATTCATCTGCCCGACCTGACGCTCCTGGTGTTTATGTCGATGGCAAGAAAATCTGTTCACTTGGATTGCGTATTCGACGTGGCTGTTCGTTCCATGGGCTAGCACTCAACGTCGATATGGACCTGTCTCCATTTCTTCGTATTAACCCGTGTGGTTACCAAGGGATGGAAATGGCGCAGGTAAGCCAACTCGGCGGGCCAAGTGAACTAGAAAACGTTGAGCAACAGTTAATACAAGAGCTCGTAGAGCTACTCGGCTATGACCAAGTAGACATTCAGGCCACCAGTAACATTACAGCAGAAGCATAAAATCATGAGCAAACCAATCCAAATGGAAAAAGGCGTTAAATATCGTGACGCTGACAAAATGGCATTAATTCCCGTAAAGAATATGCCTGCTGAACAGAAAGAAGTTTTACGTAAGCCAGAATGGATGAAGATTAAACTTCCTTCAGACAGCCATCGTATCCAAGAAATCAAATCAGCAATGCGTAAAAACAACCTACACTCAGTTTGTGAAGAAGCGTCTTGCCCTAACCTAGCCGAGTGTTTTAACCACGGTACGGCAACGTTTATGATTCTTGGCGCTATCTGTACTCGTCGCTGCCCTTTCTGTGATGTTGCCCATGGTCGTCCTGTTGCTCCTGAAACAGAAGAGCCGAAGAAACTGGCTAAGACGATTAAAGATATGAAACTGAAGTATGTAGTAATCACCTCGGTTGACCGTGATGACCTGCGTGATGGTGGTGCTCAGCACTTTGCTGACTGTAACCGTGAAATTCGCGAAC
Organism: Vibrio sp. PSi01; assembly: GCF_054960695.1. Taxonomy (NCBI): domain Bacteria; kingdom Pseudomonadati; phylum Pseudomonadota; class Gammaproteobacteria; order Vibrionales; family Vibrionaceae; genus Vibrio; species Vibrio sp. PSi01. Next base: position 163,767 of record NZ_JBHNYN010000008.1, on the reverse strand, counting down.
AGAATCCAAACATTCGCATTGAAACACTGGTTCCAGATTTCCGTGGTCGTATGGACGTTGCACTTGATCTAATGAAAGACAACCCGCCAGATGTTTTTAACCACAATCTAGAGACAGCGCCGCGCTTATACCGTAAAGCTCGTCCAGGCGCGAACTACAAGTGGTCTCTCAATCTGTTGAGAAAATTCAAAGAGCAGCACCCAGACATTCCAACGAAGTCAGGTGTGATGATGGGGCTTGGTGAAACGAAAGAAGAGATCGTTCAAGTGCTGAAAGACCTTCGTGAACATGGTGTAACGATGCTAACACTTGGCCAATATCTTGCGCCAAGCCGTCACCACTTACCCGTTGAACGTTACGTGCCACCTTCAGAGTTTGATGAGCTGAAAGAAATTGCTCTAGAACTAGGCTTCACTCACGCAGCTTGTGGCCCGTTTGTACGTTCTTCTTACCATGCAGACTTACAAGCACAAGGTATGGAAATTAAGTAGTCACGATTACTTAACTAAAAATACAAAGGCGCTGACTATTATGTTCAGCGCCTTTTTTCTATCTTGCAAATTCAGCTATACCTTCATATCGAAACAACAAAGCCACTCCCTATGAGTGGCTTTGTGCTTAACATTTCAAGTTCTGAGTGTTTAGGTTCAGATGAGCTCTGCGTTAACCAAATGAAGCCCAGATAACCGTCGCCACTAAGATTGGGCACACGAACTTCACATACATTGGCCAAACCTTACCAAACCAACCCAATTGGAAGTCAGGGCAACCTTGCTCAAGCTCTTTCACTTTTGAAGCTCGGCTCCATACCCAACCACCAAATAGGCAAAACATCAGTGCAGCAACCGGTTGAAGGTACTGAGTCGCTATCATCGCAACCATTCCAAACATCGCGGCAAAGTTGTAAACAATCACCACACTGAACAGTGCAATAACACCACCAATCACCCAACTCGTTGGTGTTCGTCTGGTATTGAAACGCTCACTCACTAGCGCTACAGGCCCTTCCAGCATCGAAATCGATGAAGTCAGCGCGGCAATCGTTAGCAACAAAAAGAAGACAATCGCGAAGATCTGACCAAGTACGCCTAAACTGTCAAACATCAAAGGCAGAACCGTGAATACTAGCGTATCAGAGCTTAATAATGAGCCATCTTCAGCGTAGATTTGAACACCTTTTTGCATCGCAACAAACATTGCTGGCATCACAACTAAACCCGCAATAAAAGCAACAGCTGTATCAACTAAAGTAACGTTCATTGCCATTTTTGGTAAATTCTCTTTCTTGCTTAAGTAAGAGCCATAAACCAACATTGAACAACCACCAATGGTGAGCGAGAAGAACCCCTGTCCCATTGCCGCCAGAATCAGTTTTCTATCCCACACTTTCTCGAAGTCTGGAACTAGATAATGTTTTAGACCTTCCATCGCGCCAGATTGCGTCATGATGTAAATAAACAATAAACCAAACAAAACAAACAGCGCAGGCATCAAACGAGTCGACCATTTCTCGATACCTTGCTTAACACCGCCCTGAACAATCAAAATAGTCAGCACATAGAATGCGACAGTGCCAAATACATTTCGCTCAACACTGAAGCCTTTAAACCAATCCGCAGCAGCCTCCAGACCAATCAGATCAGCGACAGCACCAATTAGGAAGCAGATCAACCAGCCACCAACAATACTATAAAATGCCAACACGGCGCTTGGCACACTCAACCCGACCCAACCGACAAACTCACCGACTTTCTTACCCAAAGGGCTAGTGGTCAACGAGCGCATACTATCGACAGGATTTGCTTGACCATGACGGCCAATCGCCATCTCAACCACCAGCATAGGAAAGGCAACTACGAAGATCATGATCAAATAGACAAGAAGAAAGGCACCACCACCGTTACTGGCAACTTGAGTTGGGAACCCCCAAATATTACCCAAACCAACAGCTGCCCCCGCCGCTGCCAAAATAAAACCTAAACGAGAGCTGAAATGCTCTCTTGAAGAGGAAGATTGTTGATCCATATTGCCCGCACAAAAATCAGTGAACTAGTTGAGGAGTACAGTAATAAAAAGCAATGATAGGCACAACTAATAAATGAACAATTCTCTAATTTTTACAATCAATACGCTATTTATAACCACATAGTTAACAAATAACTGGTCTTATCGTTTACTGGATAACGACAAAACGAGATGCGGGCTAAGAAAAATAGAGTATCTCGAGTTAGTTGCTCGTGCGGCTGAACCCATAGCTCCATAAACACCTACATCCATAAAGACACACATACAAAAAGAGCACCAACCGGTGCTCTTATTCTTCATCGTTAAATTCAGATTAAATAGTGAATACTTGATAGTCTTTTAGGTTAGGGATGATTTCATGCAATTCTTTCTCTTGTTCTGCCATCTCATCAAGAGAATCACAGAACTCAGTGCCTTCCTCTTCCATTTGTTGAGCATGCTCTTTCATCCGCTCTTCAACTTTAAGCTTTAATTCAGCCATACTATCAGCCAATTCGGTAAGGTTTAAACCACCGTCTTGCTTCATCTTTTCAGACATCGCATTAAAGGCACTTGAGATAAACTCTTGGTTAAAGATCTCCTTAGCCTTTTCGAAATCTTCAGACCAGCCATTGGCCATAGAATCGAAACTGTCAGCCGGCAGGACTAACTCGCCATCTTTATAGTAACGAGACTCTAATTCAGCAAAGTACGTTTTCATTGATTCTTTTACATTATCAAACGACTCTGGAGAATCTAGGCTGGCAGCGATGTCATCAATAACATCATTCGCCAAGGCTAAGCTGTCATTCGCCATTTGTTTTGCACGAGGCAAATACTCATTCATGCTGTCGCGGTATTTTTCAATCGCCGCTTGTTGAACGGCATCAAGTGCCACCTTTTCACCATGAATATAAAGATCGTTGTTGCCATCGAGAATCGCTGTATCACCGTTTACTTGATGGATTTCGACTTTTTGATCATCAATTCGTAATTCATTCTTCAAATCAACTCGACACTGGGAAGCAAAAGTTGGCAGGCTCACAAAAGAGATTACCGCTGTTAACGATGCGATTAATACATTGTTTTTCGTAAATACACGGTTTTTCGTAAATACATTGCTTTTCATAACATCCTCTCATTAATCTGACTAATGACTATACCCTTGGTTTATGCTTCTTTGTCAGAGAAACGTTTATATTTATTGGTCTAATATTCAGTCAATCGATACCACTTCATAGAAAAATCGCTTATCAGCAACCATGAACTCAACCTCATCACCGATTTCTTTACCCATTAGAGCCTGACCAAAAGGTGCGTTCACCGTTACGATAGCAACCTCATTATCATTCCACGCGACAGAAAGTCCTCCGACTCTTGGCCCAATGAAAAAGTGTTTACATTCATCATTTTCGTCAATAACCACAACATAGCTGCTTACTGCAATCTTTTCACTGTCTCGTAAGACGAGATTTCGGTAGCACTGGATATCATCTTCACACTCCTGCACTCGCATCGCTTGACCATGGGCAAGATATGAAGCTTCTAGTGCCAATGTATCGTACTTATGCTCAGGTACTGTCTCTTCATCTGTCGCAGCGTCAATGGCGCGTTGAGTCGCAGATTGTGCGATACGTAATCGGGATTCAAGTTGCTCTATGATTATTTGTAGAAGCTCAGACTTATTCATACTTTTGAAGTGCTTTTCTATAGGAGCTACAGAATAGAATTAGGTACAATCAGGTGCAAGACATTTGATTCATAAAGCAGCGCTATCATCGAGAGGTGACCGCTTTAGCATCAATACGACACTTAATAACTCAGGTAGAACATAAATGATTGAGCAGAAGTTAAAACAAGTATTCGGATTCGACTCACTGCGTAATGGGCAAAAGCAAGTCATTGATAATGTTCTATCTGGACACTCTACTGCCGCGATATTCCCTACAGGCTCAGGCAAGTCGCTTTGCTATCAATTACCAGCACTAGAGCTACCACACTTAACCTTAGTGATATCTCCACTGTTAGCCTTAATGAAAGACCAGCTCAACTTCTTGCACAGCAAAGGCATAAGCGCGGCCGCCATCGAATCAAGCCAAGACAGGCAAACCGCCCAACAAGTGATGCAGTCGGTACGTAACGGAGACACCAAGATCCTGATGATCTCGGTCGAACGCCTGAAGAATGAACGCTTTCGTCAGTTTATTTCCCAAGTACCGATCTCGTTACTCGTGGTCGACGAAGCGCACTGTATTTCAGAATGGGGGCACAACTTCAGACCAGACTACTTGAAGCTGCCTCAATACCAAAAACAGCTCAATATTCCTCAAGTATTGCTGCTCACAGCAACCGCAACAACATCTGTTATCCAAGATATGAAATCTAAGTTTGAGATCGCTGAAGAGCGTGTTGTGGTCACGGGTTTCTATCGTCAAAACCTCGACCTATCGATTCAACCTTGTGAGCAAACTAATAAGCTAGAAACCTTGTGTAATGTCGTTAACCAGGTATCTCAAGCGCCAACCATTGTTTATGTCACTCTTCAGCAAACGGCAGAAATGGTAGCTCAACAGCTTCGTAATGCTGGCATTAACGCCGTAGCTTATCATGCGGGTCTTAAGCCAGAAAATAGAGATACGATTCAACAACAATTCATGAATAACGAAGTGAACTGTATTGTGGCGACGATTGCTTTTGGAATGGGTGTCGACAAATCAAATATTCGACGAGTCATTCACTTCGACCTACCAAAATCGATAGAAAATTACTCGCAAGAGATTGGACGGGCAGGACGAGATGGTCAGCCATCTGAATGTATTTTACTCGCCAACAAGTATGGCCTAAGTACTCTAGAGAACTTTGTCTTTGGCGACACGCCAGACAACATATCCATTCAAGCGGTCTTAAAAGAGATATACGAAAACCAGAACATTGGTGCTTCTGGCACGAACCAATGGGAAATCATGCTCAACCAACTATCGCGAGAGTCCAACATTCGTCAGTTACCGCTAAAAACACTACTGGTGTATCTCGAAATTGAAGGTGTGATTGAGCCTAAATACAGCTACTTTGCTGATTATAAATTTAAGTTCATTCGCCCTAAGCAGCAGATCACGGAGCAGTTTCAAGGAGAACGTCGACACTTCGTAGAAGCAATTTTCCAATGTTCTCCTCAAGCGAGAGTTTGGTGCCAAGTTGATTTCGATGCGTTGTGGACACACTTCCAGGCCGATCGTCAGCGTGTTGTTGCGGCTATCGATTACTTTAATGAACAAGGCTGGATTGAGCTAGAAAGTAAGCAGATCACGGATGTGTATACAATCCACAATACCTCTGAAGATATGATGCAACTGTCGGAACGTCTAACTGAGCTATTTAAGGCGAAAGAAAACAGTGAAATCAACCGTCTTAACCAAATGCTGAGTTTTTTTGAAGGCGATACTTGCCTAAGCTCTCGTCTTGCGAGCTATTTTGCCGATGACAAAGCGCCAACAAACTGTGGTCACTGCTCTGTATGTAGAGGAGAAATTGCAATACTACCAACTGTCGATGTAGAATCGGTTGACGATGAAACTGTGATGACATGGATTCATGAGTTCGTATCTAAGAGTCAACAATTGATTACCGACGAAGCCATTACTCGTTTTCTATGCGGAATCGCCACCCCGCTTTCAACCAAGCTTAAAGCCAATAAAATGGTGGGTTACGGAAAATTAGAACAACAGCCATTCAGTGATACCTTAGCGCGAGTTAAACAGCTTCCTAGGTAAGCCAACTTCCATATTTAGATAAACCGATTAGGCTGTGAAGTCTAGTCGGTATTCAAACACCAGCACTTCTAAACTCAAGCTCTCAACGCCTTCCCCTAAAAGAAACTCAACTGACGCATTTGGTCTTTGGGTTGCAGCATTACGCTTAAACCAAGAAGGCGTATTTCTCGCCCCTGTTGTCTTTTCAGTATTTCACTTAACAGTTCTTTGAAGTGTTCGCGATCTAAAGAGGCGTGGATGTGTTCAATAGTGGTTTGTTGAAAATCAGCAAACTTGAGCTTAATTCCTTGCTTGATAATCGCTTTACTTGGGCTGGCTTTTTCTAAACGAGTTTCAAGTTCAGGAAATAGCTTATCTTCTATCACCTGCCAACACTCAGCATATGTTGATATGTTCTGAGTGAAGGTACGTTCTACGCCTACCGACTTTCTCTCTCGCTCAATGATAACTTCTCGATCATCAATGCCGTGGCTACGCTTCCAAAGTGATGCACCTTGGCGGCCAAACCTCAGTAGTAAGTCTCGATAGTCAGATTCTTTAATGTCCTTACAAGTAAAGAAACCCGATTGATGCAGCTTCTCAATACTCACCTTACCAACACCGGGAATCTTTTCGAGTGGTAATTCGTCAATAACAGCTTGTACGTCTTGAGGCGGAATAACAAACTGACCATTAGGCTTGTTCAGATCTGAAGCCACTTTCGCCAAGAACTTTATTGGGGCAATGCCAGCAGAAGCCGTCAGGTTGAGTTCATTCCAAATATCACGACGAATCGACTCCGCAATCAATGTTGCTGAACCAAGACACTGCTTCGAATCCGTAACATCAAGAAAGGCTTCATCCAAAGACAGAGGTTCAATGATGGATGTATATCGAGAAAATATCTCACGAATCTTTTTAGAGGTCTCTACATAGACCGGCATCCTTCCTGGAACAACTAGCAAACCAGGGCACAGTTGTAGAGCTTTAGCTGTCGGCATTGCAGAACGAACACCAAACTTTCGCGCTTCGTAATTACACGTACTCAAAACACCGCGCTGTTTTTCATGACCACCCACTGCGAGCGGTCGATTCCGATAAGACGGGTTATCTCGCATTTCTACAGCTGCGTAAAAACAATCCATATCAACATGGATTATTTTTCTCACTTTATCTTGGTCCGCACTACGCATCTAGAAATAACTCAACCTTACAACTGTATCTATGAACAGTATAATCAATTATTCTCAAATTTAAAATGATATAGAGTCCAGCTCAACAGGTTTCACTTCAATAGCCACCTACAATTCTGATAGTATTGTTAACGAGTATTTAGTCTATAAGTAGGGATCGCTTTTGAGTGAAAAAATACTAGTGGTAGAAGATAGCCGTGCATTCAGAAACTACCTTTACCAACAACTTAAGAACGATGGCTATGACGTAAAGTTAGCCGAATCAGTGGCACAAGCGAAAGCTATCTTAGAGCAAGAGACAGACTTCTTGTGTGCGGTATTAGATTACTGCTTACCCGACGGTCAAGATGGCGAGATCATTGATTTAGTACTTGGCTACCAACAAAAGATCATAGTGCTCACTGGCATGTTCAACAACACACTTCGAGAGCAGGTGCTCGCTAAAGGTGTGCTTGATTACATCCTCAAAGACAGCATGTCATCGGTAAGTTATTTACTTCCTCTCGTCAAAAGAATCTCGAATAATCGACATCACAAAGCTCTGGTCGTAGATGACTCAACTGTGGTTCGTCGGTATATCGTGCAACTTTTAGAACATCAATACATTCAAACGGTCCAGGCCGAAGACGGAGAACAAGCACTAAAGCTTCTCCGAAACGATACTGATATTACTTTTGTCGTTACTGATCACGATATGCCAAACAAAGATGGTATTTCGATGACCCGCGATATTCGAGTTCACCACGACCGTAATCAACTCGCGATTCTAGGTCTATCTGGCAGTGATGACCGCACCATGACAGCACGCTTCCTCAAAGCTGGCGCGAACGACTTCCTTTATAAGCCCTTTAACCAAGAAGAGTTTTTCTGTCGTATCCATCAGTTGCTAGATATGAAAGAAGCGACCAACGAGCTATTTCGGCATGCCAACGAAGATGCCTTAACTGGCCTTTGGAATCGTCGTTACCTATTCAATCAAACATGTAAAGGTTGCGAGCAACGAAGCATCGCGATGATGGATATCGACTTCTTCAAGAAAGTGAACGATACCTACGGCCATGACGGTGGCGATGCAGTGCTGATTGAAGTAGGAAAGATCATCAAAGACCACTTTAAAGATGACGTAGCGGTTCGTTTCGGTGGTGAAGAGTTTTGTATTCAATCATGTGGCCCATTTGAGGCCTTTGTCGAGAAGTTAGAATTAATGAGGGTTGCGATACAAAGCCAAAACGTAATGCATGATTCACAATCGATTAAAGTAACCATGAGTATCGGTGTTACTGACTTGGTTGGCAGTTTGGATGAACAAATCAAAGCCGCAGATGAATTGTTGTATACCGCAAAAGAGCAAGGTAGAAACCAGCTCATATTCGCTCGCAACAACCAACAAATTGAAAAATCGCAACTAAACTGACTCAACCAAAACAAAAGAGCTCAAGACCATTGGCCTTGAGCTCTTTGCATTTTAAGGAGCTCGGTGACACCAGCTCCAGAATCAATATCGCAAATTAAGCAATACGGTCTTTATTCCAAGACGCTTCTTTTTGTTGGCGTTCAGCCAGTTTTTCTTCACGGTATGCTTCGCGCGCTTCACGTTTCTTACGCGCATCACAAGGTTCTGGGCAGTTACATACTTTATCGATACCAACAGCACCTAAGCCACCACAGCTGCCTTTCACAACTTTCTTTTGGACTATATAGCCAATAGACATTGCTGTGATTACGGCAAGAAAAACACCAAATGTAATCAGAAATGTATTCATAATTCTCTCGCTTACCTTATTTACCTAAGTATGGCTTAAATGCTTCAGAAGCAATTTCTTTAAAGCCATCTGCTGTTTTTACCACCATGAATGCTGGGATGTCATGTTGGTTTGCGACTTCCATTCCTTTAACCTCACCTAAGACCATTAAGCCAGTAGATAAGCCGTCTGCAGTCATTGAAGACGGGTTTAAAACTGTCACAGAAACCACTTTATGGTGAAGAGGCTTTCCTGTTTCTGGGTTAATGATGTGAGAGTAACGCACACCATCACGCTCAAAATAGTTACGGTAATCACCAGATGTCGCGATCGCCATATCACCTGGTTCAATAATCTCTTGGATGTTACGCTCTTCAACGCTTGGTTTTTCGATAGCGATACGCCAGCCTACACTTTCGCGATTTAAACCCTTCAAGCGGATTTCCCCGCCCACTTCTACCATATAGTTGTGAATGCCAATTGAATCCAGATAATCTGCAACAACATCAACGCCCCAACCTTTTGCAATAGTTGAAAGATCAACATACAAGTTTGGTAAGTCTTTTTTCAGTTTATTGCCTTCAACGCTAAGATGATGAATACCAACCTTTGCCTTGCGAGCCGCTAATTCTTCATCTGTTGGAACTACTTCAGGGCGAGCTTCAGGGCCAAAACCCCACAGATTAACCAGAGGACCTACAGTAACATCCAACGCGCCTTCAGTAAGACCGTTCAAACGAATTGCTTCTTTCACTACAAGAGCAGTTTGTTCAGAAACTTCGAAAGCGTCAGCACCACGATGTTGATTAAAACGGCTCAGCTCAGAGTCCTCACGGTAAGTCGACATTTGATCGTTCACTTCTTCAAGCAGACGATCGATCTCGGTATGAACTTCATTTGACTCAGGAAACTCATCACCATTGATATACTTAATGTTATAACTGGTGCCCATTGTTGGGCCACTTAAATGCACTTGCTCTCTTGGCTGCTCACAGCCAGCAAGAAAAATCAAAGAAGTTAATGCAACAAGCCAAATTCTCACTTGCTTACTCCTATTTAATGTTGAGGATTTATATAAGGAAAAATAAGAGAATAAATAGGTATTTTTAACACCTTACTCTTTCTTATATAAGCCGTTGTATTGTCAAAAGCTATCTTAGAAAAACAAATGGCTGACTCGTAGGAGTCAGCCATAATATCAATCACTTAAATGGATTAACCACCAAAGTCATCTAGTAGGATGTTTTCATCTTCTACACCAAGATCTTTAAGCATGCCGATAACAGCAGCATTCATCATTGGTGGACCACACATGTAGTACTCACAATCTTCAGGAGCTTCATGATCCTTCAGGTAGTTTTCGTACAATACGTTATGGATGAAACCTGTGTAACCGTCCCAGTTGTCCTCTGGTTGAGGATCAGACAGTGCACAGTGCCACACGAAGTTTTCGTTTGCAGCCGCTAGGCCGTCGAAATCTTCAATGTAGAACATCTCACGCTTAGAACGTGCACCATACCAGTAAGACATCTTACGAGTAGAGTTAAGACGCTTAAGTTGGTCGAAGATGTGTGAACGCATTGGCGCCATACCTGCACCACCACCGATGAATACCATTTCATTGTCTGTGTCTTTAGCAAAGAACTCACCAAATGGACCAGAAATAGTACATTTGTCGCCTTCTTTAAGAGACCAGATGTATGAAGACATCACACCAGGAGCTACATCAGGGTTATTTGGCGGCGGAGTTGCGATACGCACGTTAAGCTTGATGATGCCTTTCTCTTCTGGGTATGAAGCCATAGAGTAAGCACGGATCGAATGCTCTTTAACGATAGACTCGTAACGGAACAAGTTGAACTTATCCCAGTCACCACGGTATTCCTCAGGAATATCGTAATCTGCGTATTTCACGTGATGTGGTTCAGCTTCAATCTGAATATAACCACCCGCTCGGAACGGAACCTCTTCACCTTCAGGGATTGCTAGAGCCAATTCTTTGATGAAAGTAGCTTCATTGTTATTCGAGATAACAGTACATTCCCACTTTTTAACACCAAAGATATCTTCGTCTAGTTCAATCTCCATGTCAGTTTTCATAGCAACTTGACATGCAAGACGTTCGCCTTCGCGAGCTTCACCTTTTGTGATGTGATCAAGTTCAGTAGGTAAGATGTCGCCACCACCAGACTTAACTTTTACACGACACTGACCACAAGAGCCACCGCCACCACAAGCAGAAGATACGAAGATACCAGCGCCAGCTAGGGCACCAAGTAGCTTGCTACCAGGTTGAGTAACGATCGCCTTTTCAGGGTCGCCGTTTACTGAAATAGTGATGTCACCTGATGGTACTAACTTAGACTTAGCGAAAAGAATCACTAGAACTAGAGCCAGTACAATAATGGTAAACATCGCTACGCCAAGAATAATGCTTTGCATTTGTTATTCCTTATTACTGGGTGCTTACCCTACAGTTGAACACCAGAGAAAGACATAAAGCCTAACGCCATCAAACCAACAGTAATGAACGTGATACCAAGGCCACGTAGACCTGGAGGTACGTCAGAGTACTTCATCTTCTCACGGATACCCGCAAGAGCAACGATAGCTAACATCCAACCCACACCAGAACCGAAGCCGTAAACAACAGACTCAGCAAAGTTGTAGTCACGAGTTACCATGAAAGATACACCACCAAAGATTGCACAGTTAACTGTGATCAGTGGAAGGAAGATACCTAGTGCGTTGTACAAAGGTGGGAAGAAACGGTCTAAAACCATCTCTAGGATTTGTACAAGTGCCGCGATAACACCGATGAATGCGATGAAGTTAAGGAAACTTAAATCGACACCTTCAACAAGCGCGTTTTCTTTTAGGATGTGTGTGTAAACAAGGTTGTTTACAGGAACAGCGATTGTAAGTACTACAACTACCGCAACACCAAGACCAAAAGAAGTTTTAACTTTCTTAGATACCGCTAGGAATGTACACATACCTAGGAAGAAAGAAAGCGCCATGTTTTCGATGAAAATCGATTTAACTAGCAGACTAATATAATGTTCCATGACTACCTTACCCCTTCGCTTCTACTTGTTCTGGTTTGAACACACGAATTGCCCAAATCAAGAAACCAATTAGGAAGAACGCAGAAGGTGCTAGAAGCATCAAGCCATTTGGCTGATACCAACCACCGTTGCTCACTAGAGGTAGTACTTCCATACCAAATAGTTTGCCAGAGCCTAGAAGCTCACGGAAGAAACCAACAGTGATAAGAACGAAACCGTAACCAAGACCGTTACCAATACCATCGATTAGAGATGGGATTGGTGCAGACTTCATTGCGAATGCTTCAGCACGACCCATTACAATACAGTTAGTAATGATTAGGCCTACAAATACAGATAGCTGCTTAGAGATATCGTATAGGTATGCTTTAAGCACTTGGTCTACCACGATTACTAATGATGCGATAATTGCCATCTGAACGATGATACGCACACTGTTAGGAATGTGGTTACGGATCAAAGAAACGAAGAAGTTAGACAGAGCAGTAACAAACATTACCGCGATAGTCATAACAAATGCTGTTTCTAGCTTAGTGGTTACCGCAAGAGCAGAACACACACCAAGAACCTGTAGCGCGATAGGGTTGTTATCCAACACTGGCGCTAAGATGCTCTTTTTAATTTCTTTTGCACTAGACATTAGTTCAGACCTCCATCACGAACTTTTGCTAGGAACGGACCAAAGCCCATTTCACCTAACCAGAAGTCAAATGTATGTTGAACGCCAACGCTGGTCAGTGTTGCACCTGAAAGGCCATCAACACCGTGCTCAGAACCTTGAGGAGCACCACCTTTAACTACCTTGATAGCTGGTTTGTGGTTGTCGTCGAATAACTTTTTACCAACGAATTGAGCACGCCAAGTTGGGTTCTCAACTTCACCACCAAGTCCAGGAGTTTCACCTTGCTCGTAGTAAGTGATACCAGAAACTGTGTTGCCATCAGTTTCTACCGCAACGAATGCGTACATCATTGACCATAGACCGTTACCGTGAACAGGGATGATAACTTTAGAAGTTTCAGCGCCATCTTTCACTAGGTAAACCGTACCAATGTTAGCACGACGAATGATCTTAGCGATGTCATCTTCAGCTGAAAGCTTGATTGACTGAGCTGGATCTTTTGCCGCTTTACGTTGGTCGTATGCAGCAGCATCGCCGTCAACGAAATCGCCAGTAGCGAAATCAACTAAACGAGGTTCGATGTTCTCTGCGTACAGTGCTGGAATATCACCTGCAAGTTCAATGCCCGCAACTTCAAGGATCTTAGTTTGCTGATCCAGAACTGCGTTAGCTTGTTGCTTAGGTTTAAGAACAACTGCAGCTGTTGAAACGATGATTGAGCACACTAGGCTCAATGCGATAACAACAAACAGCGTCTTTTTAATGCTATCGTTATTACTTGCCATAGCGCGCTAGTCTCCGCTTAATGTTCTTCTCGATTACAACGTGGTCAAACAGAGGAGCAAATAAGTTTGCGAATAGAATCGCAAGCATCATGCCTTCTGGGTATGCAGGGTTAACTACACGAATCATTACACACATTGCGCCGATTAGGATGCCGTACCACCATTTACCACCGTTGGTAAATGACGCTGATACAGGGTCTGTTGCCATGAAGAACATACCAAATGCGAAGCCACCTAAAACTAGATGCCAGTGCCAAGGCATGCTGAACATTGCATTAGTGTCAGAACCGATCACGTTAAACAATGTTGATACAGCAATCATACCGATCATTACACCAGCAATGATGCGCCATGAAGCAATGCCCATGTATACAATCATTGCAGCACCGATCATAAGTGCAAGCGTTGATACTTCACCGATAGAACCTGGGATGTTACCAATGAACGCATCCATCCAAGTGATCGTCTCACCAGATACTGTATTCATTAGTGCACTACCACCGCCTTGAGCCCATTGGCTAAGCGCAGTTGCACCAGAGAAACCGTCAGCTGCAGTCCAAACTACGTCACCTGAAATCTGTGCAGGATATGCAAAGAACAGGAACGCACGACCAGCAAGCGCAGGGTTCAGGAAGTTACGACCCGTACCACCAAAGATCTCTTTAGCAACAACAACACCGAAGGTAATACCTAATGCTGCTTGCCATAAAGGAAGTGTTGGCGGAACGATAAGCGCAAATAAGATAGAAGTAACAAAGAAACCTTCGTTGACTTCGTGTTTACGTACCATACAGAACAGTACTTCCCAGAAACCACCAACGATAAATACCGTTGCGTAGATAGGTAAGAAGTAAGTCGCACCCAAGAGCATCTTACTGCCCCAACCTGCATCGGCCCCTAAGGAGGCGCCTAACATTTCGGTTAGCCAGTAGTGCCAGTTACCATCAATGATAGAAACCAGCTCTGCACCTGAATACATGTGGTTTAGTGCTGCGATAGCTTGACCACCTGCGTTATACATACCCCAGAACATTGCTGGGAATACCGCAAGCCAAACCATGATCATGATACGTTTTAAGTCAACGCTGTCACGGACATGTGAGCTTTTCTTTGTAACTGTACCTGGTGTGTAGAACAGTGTTGCTGCAGCTTCGTAAAGCGCAAACCACGTTTCGTGTTTACCACCTGGTTCAAAATGATGCTCGATGTCTTCAATAAACTTTTTAAGGCCCATGAAAATTACCCTTCCTTCACAATTATATCTAGGCATTCACGAAGTAACTGACCGTACTCGTACTTACCAGGACATACAAAGGTACACAGTGCTAAATCTTCTTCATCTAGCTCTAGCGCACCAAGTGCTTGTGCACTATCAACGTCGCCAGCGCATAGATCGCGAAGCAGCAAAGTAGGCTCCATATCTAATGGCATTACTTTCTCGTAGTTACCAATTGGAACCATAGAGCGATCACTACCGTTTGTTGTCGTTGTCATGTTGAACAACTGACCTTTAAACACGTGACCAAGGAATGAACGAGTAACAGAGAACTTGTTCTTACCAGGCATTGCCCAACCAAACAGCTCTTTATCACGACCTTCACGAAGAACCGAAACCTGTTGATGGTAACGGCCAAGGTAAGCATGTGGACCTGAAGCGTGAACACCAGATAACACTGAACCTGAGATCAGGCGAACTTCACCTGGCATCAACTCGCTGTCCGTTAACTCTTCAAGGCTAGCACCAATTTGAGTACGAACTAGACGTGGGTTGTTAACTACTGGACCAGCCAGAGAAACAACACGCTCAGAGTAAATCTCACCAGTAAGGAAAAGCTTACCGAATGCGATAACATCTTGGTAGTTAATGCTCCACGCTACGTTTTGTGCATTTACCGGGTATAGGTAATGCATATGCGTGCCTGCAAGACCTGCAGGGTGTGGGCCATCAAAAACATGTTCTTCAACGTTAGACTGAGCTGAACGAGGTAAGCTAGTACCTTTTTTACAAACGTACACTTTACCGTTAGTCAGAGTTGAAAGAAGATCCAAACCAGCAACGAAAGCATCAGACTGCTCGTTAATGATTAATTCTGGCTCAGCTGCCAACGGATTAGTATCCATAGCAGTTACGAAAATAGCCTGAGTTTCAGAATCAATGGCTGGAACCTTGCTGAACGGACGAGTTCGCAAAGCGGTCCATGCGCCAGACTCAACTAACTGAGATTTAACCGTTTCACGGTCAAGACCTGCTAGTTGGCTAGCTTCATAGCTATTGAACGTGATTTGCTCATTGCCTGCTACTTCAATCACTACTGATTGAAGAACACGCTTAGCACCACGGTTCACTTCAATAACTTTACCGCTTGCTGGAGAAGTAAATACAACACCTGGGTTCTTTTTATCTGCAAAAAGAACTTGGCCTTTCTTCACTTCATCACCAACGCGAGCATGCATCGTAGGACGCATACCAACGTACTCTTCGCCAAGCAAGGCGACTTTAGTGATGGACTTACCATCATTAATCACCTGGGATGGAGTTCCTGCGATAGGAAGATCCAAACCCTTATTTATTGTAATCATACGCACTTGCACTACTTTATCGGGAAAAAGATTCTTTTAATTGCGTAAATTCAGGACGTTTTAAACTCGCCCTTAGACACGACATTACAGTGTCCGGTTTTGGTAAATTTGAGATACCAAAATCGCAACATTTTCATAATAAAATCACCACACGAATCATGTGAGATTTATCAGGTGCGATATTCTAGCATTTTTTGACAACTCGATGCCATGACCAATAACTTGAATACAGCCTTTATTTGGTGAGATTTGAAGCATATGGCCTCTCAAATATGTATAAATTTGACGAGCCGCACAGATAAAATGGCTTTTGAATCGTGTTTTAAACAAGAGATTAATACTCTGTCACAAACTAATATTTTACTAGTTATGTTGAAACACTGTTAATAAAAACATTACTCATTGTAGGTATTTGAGCCCGTTCAATTTGACATCAGTTTGGGTGATATAAGAACGAAAAATACATAAGTTTGACGACAAAAAAAGCGCCATGGCGCTTTTCTCTGTATATAGGCCTTCTTACTTTCCGCCACCCATACACATTGGACTGTCTGGCACGCTATCTAGCTGCTTCATCCATTCATCTTTTGTATAAGTGTGAATAGACAGTGCGTGGATATTATTGGCTAACTCTTCTGAAAGTGCCTTATTTACCGCTCGATGACGAGCAATAAGGCGCAAACCTTCAAACACATCACTGACAACAATCACTTTAAAATGACTCTCAGAACCAGCCGGAACATTGTGCATATAGCTCTCATTCACCACGCTTAAATGACTTGGTGAAAACTCATTGTGCAATTTTGTTTCGATAACTTCTTGGATCATTGTGATTCCTTAATAACGTATTGGCATTACTGTGAGGTGATTATAAACCCTAACAGGTCGACTGTCTGAGTATTTCATTGCAGACGGCATCGGTTTGGTTGAGTTTTTTCTATCTTGTTTAGCCTGCATTTGAGACAATATCTCTGTTATTTCTTATTATAAGCACCTCAAGTATGAAAACCGATCTTACCCTTCTCGATAGAACTTTGACCTTACATCGTTTCCCTAAACGTTCAAATGAAACTCTTCAAGCTTGGGATGCGGGCGACGAATACATTATCAACCATGTTGAAGAGATGAATCTTGAACCTGGTAAACACATTTTAATCATGAACGATAGCTTTGGTGCTCTATCTACTTGGTTCTCCAAAGATCATGATGTCACGATGATGAGTGATTCTTTTATCTCCCATCGTGGCGCACTGAAAAACTTACAACGTAATCAAAGTAATCGTGTGAGTTTCTTAAACACAATGGATGCGATCCCACACGGGATTGATCTTGTGATTATGCAGTTGCCGAAAACAAACCGTCACCTGATTTGGCAGTTAAGCCAATTACGTCAAGCGTTACCTGAAGGCTGCCAAGTCATTGGTGTAAATAAAGTGAAAGAGATACACACTTCAACGCTTAACATTTTTGAAAAATATCTAGGCGAAACAAAAACATCGCTAGCAAAGAAAAAACATCGCTTAGTCTTATCTTCTCCAAATTGCCAGCCGATTCAAAAAGTCGAACCTTACGTTGAGTGGGATGTAGACGGTGAAGATATCCGTCTGAAAAATTTACCAAATGTTTACTCAGGGGAAGCACTCGATCAAGGCGCTCGTTATATGCTAGAGCACATCCCTCAAGATCCTGAACTACGTCATATCATCGACTTAGGCTGTGGTAATGGCGTATTGAGTGTAAAAGCAGGCCAATTAAACCCACAAGCTCGTATCACTTGTGTGGATGAGAGCTTTATGGCTGTGGAATCAGCACGACAAAATGTAATAGATAACCTAGGTGAAGAAGGCAACTTTCAGTTCATTGCTAACAACTGTTTAGATGGCTTTAAGAAAAACAGCACTTACTTGGTTATGTGTAATCCTCCATTCCACCAGCAACAAGCGATTACTGATCACATTGCATGGCAAATGTTCTGTGATGCAAAGCATGTTCTAAGCAATGGGGGCAAATTAATTGTTATTGGTAACCGTCACCTCGGATACGATGTAAAACTAGCGAGATTATTTGGTGAAGCGAACGTTGAAACGCTTGAATTGAACCAAAAATTTGAGATATTACAAGCAACAAGAGAACCTGCTAACTTTAACAAATAGGCAGTAGACCGCTTTAAAATACCGAGCTTCTTGTGTGAATTTAGAAAGGATAAAGGAATGAAAAAACTGATTTTGGCTGCCTCTATTATGGCTTTAACAGCATGTTCAGCCCCTCAGCAAGAACAGATCAACGTAATGCCAGAAGCTTCATTAAGCTCAAGCAACCTTGTGCAAGGCAAAACATACACGTTAACCAGTAAAGATGTACGTGCTGCTCAGTATGTTGCATTGGTTGATAGTGGACGTTCAAATATCCAACCAATTCACGCAAAGCAAAATATGCGTATTTCTCTGGAAAACGCTTTAGCACAACAGCTAGAGTCACAAGGTTTTCGTGCAAGCGTAAACAGTGAAAACTCTGTGGTTTTAGAAATTCAAGAAGCACTTGTTACCGTCAAGCACACCATTATGGAAAACCAAATGGACGGTAAAGTGACGCTTGAAGTAACTGCTGAAACACCTGAAGGTAAGCTAGTTAAAACATTCAACGGTACAGCGACTCGTACCGGAGCACTAAGCGCATCAAACGACGACATCTCAATGGTGCTTAACGATGTGATCAACTTGGTTCTTACTGAAATCGCGAATGACCCTGAACTACAAAACTACATGAAGGAACGTTTCTAATGAGCCGTATTCTTACTTCTATCGCATTAATGCTGGTGAGCGTGAGCGTTTGGGCTGGTCCTAAAGTGAACGTTGAAACAACATTAGGTGACTTCACTATTGAACTAAACCAAGAACAAGCACCGATTAGTGCTGAGAACTTCTTAAAATACGTTGAAGACGGCAGCTACGAAGGCACTATCTTCCACCGAGTTATTCCGGGCTTTATGGCACAAGGTGGTGGCTTCGATCAGGACATGAATCAACAAGCGACTTATGCTCCAATCAAGAACGAAGGCAGTAACGGTCTAAAGAATGATACAGCAACGATCGCTATGGCTCGCACTAATGCGCCTGATTCTGCGACTCGTCAGTTCTTCATTAACTTTGCTGACAATGATTTCTTAAACGCGAAAGGCGGTAATCCTGGTTACGCTGTATTTGGCAAAGTGACTGAGGGGTTTGATGTCATTCAAAAGATGGCCACCATTCCAACTAAACGAATGGGACGTATGTCAGACATCCCAACCGACCCAATCGTCATCACCAACGTAACCCTTCTTAAGTAACCTCATCAAACGCCCTTATTTCTTAAGGGCGTTTTTCTATACAAGGACGCCCTATGTCATCAGGCACTCCCTCTCTTACTTGGATGCAGACTTTCCGCAGCTACCTAGATAAACGCTTACTTTGGGTGTTTATGTTAGGTTGTTCGAGTGGCTTCCCATGGGTTCTTATTGGCTCCAACATGTCTGGATGGCTTAAAGATGCGGGCTTAACTCGCGCTGCAATCGGCTATTTTGGTAGCGTATTTGCAGTCTACGCCATTAATTTTTTATGGGCTCCCTTGGTTGACCGAGTCAAGTTGCCAATCCTGCACGCCATTCTAGGTCAACGACGCAGCTGGATATTTTTATGTCAAAGCTTTGTATTGATCTGCACATTATTAATTGCAGGAGTGAACCCAGCCAATGATCTGATGTTCACTTCCATGCTTGCGCTTGGAATTGCAATTGCTTCTGCTACTCAAGATATCGCGATTGATGCTTTCCGTATTGATTCATTTCCAAAATCAGAATCATCAAAATTGCCACAAGCTTCTGCTATGGCCGTTGTCGGATGGTGGACAGGTTACTCACTTCCGGGTTATCTGGCATTTATCAATGCCGATTCTATAGGTTGGAACGGTGTATATTACGGTATGGCTGGTGTCGTCGTCGTTTTGATGTTGTTCACGCTGTTTGTTGGTGAGCCGATTACCAAACGTGAAGCACTACAAAAAGAAGCTCTGCAACGTCATAATAAAGTGGTGGGTTCAAAAGTTGTGGCGTGGTTCAGTGTCACAGTATTAGAACCGTTTTATGATTTCTTTAGGCGGAATGGTGTTCAGGTAGCGATTACTCTTCTGCTGTTTGTATTCCTATTTAAGATAGGCGAAGCTTTCTTAGGGCGAATGTCGATCCCCTTCTACAAAGAGATAGGCTTTAGCAACGAACAAATTGGTCACTACTCCAAGCTAATTGGCTGGGGCGCAACAATATTCTTCACCTTGTTAGGCAGTATCTTCAATGTCAGGTTCGGTATTGTGCGCGGGTTGATGATTGGCGGTATAGCAATGGCAGCCAGTAACCTGATGTTTGCATGGATAGCTAAAGCGGGCCCAAGTGAAACTCTGTTCTTGGCAACAATTATTGTCGATAACTTTACAACGGCATTCTCGACAGTAGCATTCGTGTCTTTCTTAACACTATTAACTGGGCAAGCCTTCTCTGCAACCCAGTATGCATTACTCGCATCCTTGGGTAACTTCGGTCGCACCACGCTGGCTTCCTTCAGTGGTGAGTTGGTTGATTTCCTCAATGATTGGTCAACCTTCTTTATACTGACCTCATTAATGGTCATTCCAAGCTTGATCATGCTTTATTCGTTACGCCACTTTTTCACTGATTTATTAGAAAAAGCTAAAACCAACCAAGAATAAGAGCAAAAGAAAAAAGAGGATAGCATTGAGCTGCCCTCTTTTGTTTTCTGATTACTGACATCACAGATCTAGTCTGTTGTATCACTCACTAATAAGTTGAAGCCCATTCCCGCCACATCATCAATCGCCACAACTTGATAAACGACACCATCAGCTAAGGTTGCAGGCGCAGAGTCAATGGCAACAGTAGTTGGGTCTCCTGCTACAGTAATCGTCACGTAGTAAGATCCCGCTGCCACATAAATACCATTCGCGTAATCTTTGAATTTCACGTTACTCAATGCCGGTGTACTTCCTGAAATTCCCACGTTTTCGGTTAAGTAAATGTCAACTAACGCTGCGATTGGGTTAGCCGCTGCATGAGTAATATTCAATACCGCACTAGTGGCAACAGGGCGTCTATTTTCCGGTACAACCAGAGCTTCCAAATTAAGATTCGATACTGTTCCTACTGCATACACACTGTAATCCATACCAGTAAACACAGCTAAACCATCAACATCAATAAATGTGGGAGACGTCGTCGCAGTTTCATAGATGTCAATATCGTAGCTCCCTGCCGCTAGATCTAAGAACCCACGAACTTCTTTAAACATCAAATCATCAAGCGGAGCAAACTGGGTTGAATTCACATACACATCTACATTTGGTGCACCATCCACAAGGTGCCCCACTCTTACTTCTGCGGTTTCTGCCATATCGTAAATCAAAGATGAGCCTTTACCATCCATCACCATAAGTTTCACTGGAGACGCACTGTTTGAATCAGCTCTAGGTACCGCCGCTATAGTCAACTCACTACCGCCAGACAGAGTAATTTCTCCAGAATCAAAAGCAATAGCACTACCACTCACTGTTTCTAGTCTCACTCGATACTGCCCAGCAGGGATATTCAGAACGTCTGTGAAATCTTTATACCCTAACGTCCCGAGAGGTGTGCCTAGAGGATCACTCGGACCTGTAACGTATAAGTTCACATCCCCAACACCAGATGCCGCATGAACAACCTGCACATCTAAACTTGAGCTTGTTGCTGTACCACTCGCAGGTCTCGTCACGACTAACGCTTCAACTGGATTATTCGAACCGTCAGCATCACCAACTACCATCACTGTATAATCAGTATCGCTGCTCAATTCAAATTGGTTTTGAGGTAATACAGTTAAAACGGCATCGCCAGGGAGTTGAACGTCAACTTGAACGGAAGTCTGCCCAGCTGTCACTGATGTATACCCTGATGCGTTGGCATAATCGACACCCGTCCAACGTGCCTGACTGTTAATCAAAACATTCGCAAGCGGCGCATCTGGTGACGCATGTACCGCTTGAATTTGCGTTGTGGGCTCATCGTCGTCATTACAGCCGACAATAAAAAGCGCTGAAATTGCTACTGCTAAAATTGGTGAATATTTCATTAGTCTTCTCTCCAAAACATTTAGAACAGCTCAACGCACAAAAGGAAGTTTCTTAAAAGTCTGTCAACACTTAATCTGTGTATAGCGCAAAGAACTGTCTCGTTATCTCTTTTTAGTGGTAAGCAACAGGGTTTGTAATCCGATTTACTCGTCACCAGAGTTCTTCATTAAATAACTCCAACTTCATTACGGAGTCGGTCAAAAATAGATCAAAGCAAAGAAAACGAGACAGACGATTTAACCCATTTGGGGGAAGAAAAAACTTAGAAAGGAATACTGTTGATTTTGATATGCATGTCACTCTATTCAGTAGAATCGTTTGCTTAGGATGGTATTTAGCCAATTTATCCACAAAATAATCAAATTTCACAAAACCAATAGAATTAGTGGTGCATCAAGATGCATTGCCATCTTAAAGTTCCGTCATTTAGATCATTAATGTGATCGATCTCACCATAATAATTGTAGTTTACACTCCGTCTCACTTTTATTTGAGAACAAAATCGCTATTATGCTCGGCATTCGGACATATAAACACGCACGGATTAGCGGGTTACTTATTTCAAACATAGAGAGTTCCATTATGCGTAAATCACTTTTAACTCTTGGCCTACTTGCAGCAGCATCTGCTCCAGTAATGGCGGCTGATTATTCTGACGGCGACATCCACAAAAATGATTACAAGTGGATGCAGTTCAACATTATGGGTGCAATCAACGAGAAAGGTCCTTACGAATCTACTCATGATTACCTAGAAATGGAATTTGGCGGTCGCTCAGGAATCTTCGATCTGTACGGCTATGTTGATGTATTTAACCTAACATCAGACTCAAGCAGCGATAAAGCAGACAAAGACGGCAAAATCTTCATGAAGTTTGCTCCTCGTATGTCTCTTGATGGCCTAACTGGTAAAGATTTGTCTTTTGGTCCAGTTGAAGAGTTATACCTTTCAACTCTTTTCGAGTGGGATGGTAACAATGGTGGTGTTAACACTCAGAAAGTTGGTCTTGGTTCTGACGTAATGGTTCCATGGTTCGGTAAAGTTGGCCTAAACCTATACGGTACATACGATTCAAACCAAAAAGATTGGAACGGCTTCCAAGTTTCAACTAACTGGTTCAAACCATTCTACTTCTTCGAGAACGGTTCATTCATCTCTTACCAAGGTTACATCGATTACCAATTCGGTATGAAAGATGAATACGCTCAAGTAAGCAACGGCGGCGCAATGTTTAATGGTATCTACTGGCACTCAGATCGCTTTGCAGTTGGTTACGGCTTGAAACTATATAGCGATGTATACGGTTTTGAAGACGGCGCTGACCTTCCATGGGATGCAAGTTCACAAGCTGAATCTTCTGGCGTAGGTCACTACGTAGCGGTAACTTACAAGTTCTAATCGAACTTCTAAGAAAGTTTCCTAAATGGCACCCTCGGGTGCCATTTTTTATTGCTTTCATTTAATGCCTCGCTATCCTTGCAGCACCACTTTCTTATCTCGGTATTGCTGTGAACATTACTATTGTTGGGCCTGGGGCTATTGGCTCTTTGTGGGCGATAAAACTACTTCAAGCGGGTCATAATGTCTCTTTGTGGGGCCGCTCTGCTAACAACTCAATGGAACTATCATTGGATGAGCAAGCTTCTCTTTCCTTCAGTAATCACAATATCGAAAAGCTATCTGAAAGTGATTTAGTCATCTTCACGGTCAAAGCTTGGCAAGTAGAAGAAGCAACCACTCCGCTACTTCAACACCTCGATCCCGACACCATTCTCATGTTCCTGCACAACGGAATGGGTGCGGTCGATCAGATAGCAACTCAAATTGATGCTCACCCAGTAGTATTGGCGACTACCACCCAAGCTGCATTCAAACCCGACCGCAATAATGTATCTCACACAGGAATCGGCCAAACACAATTGGGGACTTTTAACCTCAAGGGTCAACAGTGCACTTTTTTAGTCGATGTGTTGGAACATGCCTTACCTACTGTAAGTTGGAACCCAGAGATAAAAACAGCGCTATGGACTAAGCTCGCCATCAATTGTGCCATCAACCCATTGACTGGGCTGGAACAAATCACAAACGGAGAGCTTGTTGACCAAAGATTTAGCGAAGTTTTGAGTTCTATAATTAGAGAAATCACACAAGTGATGCTGGCAGAAGGCATTACTTGTTCATTCGACGAATTAGAGACAAGCGTCAACAAGGTTATTCAAGCGACAGCAAAGAACAACTCTTCAATGAAGCAAGATATGTTTTACCAACGAAAGACAGAGATCGACTTCATTACCGGACACCTAATAAAGACGGCACTTAAGCATCAGATAGATGTTCCTGTTAACCAAAAGCTCTTCGATCAGGTTAAAGAACGAGAAAATAGTTGGAATCAGCAAGATTAGTCAGCAACCGTTCACAAGTCGCGATAAAATAACGATACCGCTCAGCATAACGCTAGCACCAATTTCCAAGATTTTAGGTAAAAATAGATGCTTGATATCAATCACATCCGAGAGCAGTTTCCTGCGCTATCACAAACCATCAACCAACAACCGTTGATTTACTTAGACAGCGCGGCAACGACACAAAAACCTCAGGTGGTTATTGATGCCATTAGCCAGTATTACTCCAAGCAAAATGCCAATGTTCATCGTGGTAGCCACAGCTTAACAGCGAACGCGACCAGTCAGTTTGAAGCAGCAAGAGATAAGGTCGCTCAGTTTATTGGCGCGACATCGTCAAAAGAGATCATCTGGACTCGCGGTGCCACCGAAGCGCTCAACCTAATTGCTCAAACCTACGCAAGAAGCACGCTTCAGCCCGGCGATGAGATCTTGGTTAGCGAAATGGAGCATCACGCCAACATTGTACCTTGGCAAATTGTGGCAGAACAAACCGGCGCTAGAGTCGTTAAAGTACCGATGACATCAGATTGTGAATTTGATCTACAAGCTTTTGATCATCTGCTTAATGATAAGACCAAAATTGTTGCATTAGCTCAGATAACCAACGTTACCGGTTCTCGTCAGCCGATTAAAGCTGTCATAGAAAAAGCCCACATGAAGAATGCGATTGTTGTGGTCGATGGCGCACAAGGCATCGTTCATGAGCCAGTTGATGTTTCTTCTTTAGATGCGGATTTCTATGTTTTCTCAGGGCACAAGCTCTATGCCCCTGCAGGTATCGGTGTCCTTTATGGCAAACTTGAATTGCTCGAAGTAATGCCACCTTGGCATGGTGGTGGCAAAATGGTCGAGCGCGTCTCTTTCTCTGGCACCACATTTTCTGAACTGCCTGGTAAATTTGAAGCTGGCACGCCAAACGTGGCGGGAGCCATCGCATTACGTACAGCGATAGAGTGGTTACATAAGTTTGAGCAGCACGATGTGGAAACTCACATCCACCAGCTACAACAGAAAACCTACCAAGCACTCAACCAATTGGATGATATCCAGGTTCTTGGCTACAAACCCAATTCAAGTGTGATTACTTTTGTGATGGACGGTGTTCACCATCAAGATATTGCGACACTGTTGGATCAACAAGGTATTGCGGTTCGAGCAGGACATCATTGTGCTCACCCATTGATGGATGCGCTTAATGTAAAAGGAACGGTTCGAGTTTCATTTGGTATTTACAACAACATGGATGATGTTGAAAAGCTCGTTGCGGCGATAGAAAAAGCCGTTGATATGCTATAGATAGTAAAGAATAACGAGTAGCGAAATTATTTAGGGTTGGCGTTTAGCGCCAACCCTTTTTGTTTCTGTGTATCTAAGAGATGCTAAGCACTTAGCTCTTGGATTTGAGCAACAATCGCTTTTAATCCATTACCGCGAGATGGGCTTAGATGAGTAATTAGACCGATGTTTTCAAAGTAACTATCAATATCGAACGATTGTATCTGTGCTGATGTTTTTCCATCAAAAGCAGACATCACTAATGCGATAAGGCCGCGAACGATACGAGCATCAGAATCAGCACAAAAGTACCAAACACCGTCGATGTTCTGAGAAACTAGCCAGACTTGGCTTTCACAACCAGAAACAACAACCTGCTCATTTTTCAGCTCGTCAGGCATGGTTGGCAGTTTCTTTCCCCATTGAATCACTTGACGATAACGGTCTTCCCAACCGCTGAAAGTCTGCATCTTTGCGACAATATCATCACTGGTAATTTCTTGGCCGAATGGAGAACTTGGAAATGACGTCATTTTTATATCCAGTAAATTCTTAGTAAGCTCAAAGTAACGAGTTACTTAGTATGCTTTTGAACGATCTTTTCTACGATACGTGAAACCGCCACAAAACCAAACGTAGCCGTTACCACCGTTGCTGCGCCAAAACCTGTCGCACAATCCATTCGTTTTGGCCCTTCTGCGGTCGCTTTCGCAGCACATACACTGCCGTCAGCTTGAGGGTATTTAAGTTGCTCAGTCGAGAACACACAATCGATGCCAAACTTACGTGCTGGGTTCTTAGGGAAATTGTGATGACGACGTAATGTGTCTTTCAATTTCTTCGCTAACGGGTCTTGAATCGTCTTAGTCAGATCAGCCACTTTGATTTGAGTTGGGTCGACTTGGCCACCCGCACCACCCGTGGTGATCACTTTGATTTTGTTACTACGACAATACGCCAACAGCGAAGCTTTAGCTTTCATGCTATCAATCGCATCGAGAACAAAATCGAACTCTTTCGACAAATACTCAGCCTGATTGTCAGGACCAATAAAGTCATCAATCAGGTTCACTTTACACTCAGGGTTAATCAACTTAACGCGCTCAGCCATCACTTCGATTTTGCTCTTGCCAACCGTACCCGACATAGCGTGGATCTGACGGTTAATGTTAGTCACGCACACGTCATCCATATCGATCAACGTTAGCTCACCTAAACCAGTACGTGCAAGCGCTTCAACCGCCCATGAACCGACGCCACCAATACCGATCACACACACATGTGCCGCTCTAAGTATGTCGACTTCACTATTGCCATACAGACGGCGAGTGCCACCAAATCGTTGGTCATAGTTTTCTGAAGCTGGTGTGGTCAATTCACGCATTATTGCCGCCAATTTATTTCTGAGAAAAAGAAAAGAGTGCGTTTTATACGCACTCTTGAATTAAAAGTCTAGGGGATTAGCGATTCGCTTTCAATGCCCTATTTTATCGTCGTTTACTCAAACTTCTCAGGAGGCAAAGCCCAAGGCGCTTCGGTTGCAGAGCCATCTAGGCCAAGTTTCCATACACGACCAAAGTGCTTATAGTGACCCGCTTCAGTACCCGCTCTTGGCCCCATACCATGGTAGAGATCTAAATGGTTCTGCTTAACTGCGCCGCCCGTATCCAAAACCAGTAACAATCTTAGTTGGTGCGCGCCGCTCCACGTGCCATCGGCATTCAACAATGGAACCTCAGCCAAAATAGGTGTACCCATAGGTAATATCGAACGATCTCCAGCAACGGCAGCCATTGGTAACAATGGAATACCAGCACTTCCCATTACCGACAAATCTGCTCTAGAACTAAAGAATACAAAAGAAGGGTTTTGTTCAAGTAGCTCTTTTACCACTTCAGGCTCATTCGCCAATACCCACTCTTTGATTGCTTTCAGTGACATTTTTTCACGAGGAACCAAGCCTCTATCGATCAATACACGACCAATACTCACATAAGCTTTGTTGTTCTTTCCTGCATAAGCAAAGTACTTGAGCGTGTCGTCGTCACCAAAATGCACAAAGCCACTACCTTGCACTTCCATCATAAACGGGTCGATACGGTTTGCTGCATAGCCAAGTTCAAGGCCTTGCCCATCCAACGCACCATTGTAGATTTCTTCGCGAGTGGGACACTCTTTACCGCAATCAGGGAGCCCATAGACAGGAAATTGATATTCTTCGTTCGCTTCATGGCGTAATTCTATGACTGGAGAAAAGTAACCAGTAAACAAAACATTACCTTGCTTATCGCCACCACCAAGTTGAGCGGTTTGAACACCGAAATTAGCTAATTCGCTAGGATCGCCACTCAGCATCGCCCACTCATTGAGTTGCTGATACAACGGTTCATAGATCTTAGCCATTGAAGGAGATTTAGAAACCACCATCTCAGCTTGTTCTGCAAATGCGGTGTAGTCTCTTGGTTTGTTGGATTCAACCTGATCGACCTTATTTAAGGTACGAGGAAATTCATCATCAAAGTGTTGTTGAGCACGATCGGTGGGTTGAGCACAGCCAAATAGTAAAGAGGCAGCAACAAGGGGAAGCCATTTTTTAATCACAAGAGTCATCCTAAAATTCTATGCATCGAGGATGACAAAAACGGTCAGATAACACAATCTTAGATTGTAAGAGTTTACAGTAAGATAACCTATCGAACTGAATTAACCATATGTCCCTTAAGACGGAAGACAGGATTATAGTGAGCGTCTGAATCGAGCACCATCTCTGTGTTGTCAGAGTTAGTGATACGAAAACGATAGGCTCTATCTCCCGTCTTATATTCGAAGTAGTTCCCATCGAAATCAAAACTAGTCGACACAACAGATCCTCGTACTGACACACCATTGGCATTGAGCACAAATTCGTCCGTTACATAATGTGCAACGTCCTGCTCTACCCAAGTGCCATACAACAAGTGGTCAGGCGTTGCTGCATCTTGTACTCGTGAAAGCACATCGCTGAATAAAGAAACCACAGCAAATGAACCCACTAGGGCCAATACCATCAAGCAACGTTCGATGATCTTACGCTTCAATTTAGACTGATTGCGTTGTTCTGCTTCGCTGTAAAGGTTTTCCGTTATCTCATCGATCTTGTTCTTTCTTGCTGGCGCTTGCTGCATTCGGTTACTACTCATAAAGATGCTGTATATATTCTACACTGAGACCGTTTGTATAATGAAGTCTCGATGAGAATAGTTTGCGCTTTATTCCAAAAACATGTTGTTTAAATTTGAATTTAAATGCTAAATTAGCGAATAAATAAACAAAATGGACT
Organism: Vibrio sp. PSi01; assembly: GCF_054960695.1. NCBI lineage: Bacteria > Pseudomonadati > Pseudomonadota > Gammaproteobacteria > Vibrionales > Vibrionaceae > Vibrio > Vibrio sp. PSi01. The sequence goes on along the minus strand of NZ_JBHNYN010000008.1, from coordinate 134,869 downwards.
TGTTCTGTGAAATTAAGAAGTACAGCGCTAGTAAAAGGCTTCAGACAATCAACACCTTACGTAAATGCTCACCGTGGCAAAACCATGGTCATTATGCTAGGAGGCGAAGCTGTTGCTGACAAAAATTTCGGCAACATTATTAGTGATATAGCCCTACTCCACAGCCTAGGAGTCAAGATTGTTCTCGTTCACGGGGCAAGACCACAGATAAATCAGCTGCTAGCAAAGCAAGATTGCCATACGCCTTACCATAAGAACATTAGAGTCACTGACGAATATTCTTTAGGGGTAGCGATGCAAGCCGCAGGTCAATTACAGCTGGCTATTACAGCTCGTCTTTCGATGAGCCTTAATAACACCCCAATGGCAGGCACTCAACTGAATGTGATGAGTGGTAACTTCATTACGGCTCAGCCGCTAGGCGTAGATGACGGTACGGATTATTGCCACAGCGGACGTATTCGTCGAATCGATATCGAAGGGATTAATCGCACACTTGATCAAGGCTCTATTGTCCTGTTAGGTCCAATTGCTAGCTCCGTGACAGGAGAAAGTTTTAACCTGCTTTCTGAAGAAGTCGCAACACAAGTCGCGATTCGCTTAAAGGCAGACAAGCTGATTGGATTTTGCTCCGAACAAGGGGTAACCGACGAAAGCGGTAATGTACTCGCCGAACTGTTCCCTAAAGACGCTAAACAAATCCTAGAACGCTTAACGGAGTCTCAGAATCCGACCGAAGATATGAGCACGGGAACACTACGCTTCCTAAAAGGTGCTATCTCCGCTTGTCGAGCCGGTGTTCCACGTTGCCACTTAATCAGTTACAAGGTCGATGGCGCGTTAATCCAAGAGCTGTTCTCTTTTGACGGTATTGGTACCCAAGTCGTGATGGCAAGTGCTGAGCAAGTAAGACAAGCTCAGATTGATGATATTGGTGGCATATTTGATCTCATTCGGCCCCTGGAAGAACAGGGTATCTTAGTTCGTCGCTCAAGAGAGCAGTTAGAACAGGAGATCCATCGCTTTACCATTATTGAAAAAGACGGGCTTATTATTGGGTGCGCTGCGCTTTATGCGTATCCAGAAGATCACATGGCAGAGATGGCGTGCGTCGCTATCCACTCTGATTATCGAGATGGGAACCGTGGTCAATTGCTACTGGATTACATGCGTCACCAATCCAAGTCTCGAGATATCGACCAGATATTTGTTCTTACCACGCACAGCCTTCATTGGTTCCGCGAACAAGGGTTTTACGAGATTGGGGTTGATGAATTACCGATGGAAAAGCAGGGGCTTTATAACTATCAACGAAATTCAAAAATCTTAGCATTGAACGTATAATTAAAAATTTAGATCGAAATCTCACTTTGTTCCAAAAATAATTGCAAATGTAATCGTTTACTATATGAGTTTTATCAAGTATGCACTTTAACTCACACCAATAATTGTATAGAATTTGCACGTTTATGGATATAAACAAACGTTTTTATTGGAATACCCCCAATGTTTGAACCTGTAACATTGAGGAGGTCACTGCACGGATTGCTATCCCCGTTAACGTTTAGCACGACATCAATATGTTGAGCGTTAATATAAACAGCAAAAAGAGCAACATTGATATGAGAACCATTGTTTGTAATTCGCTGCAAAGTTTTTGGGATATGGCTGATAACCAATTCTTAGAAGGTTTAGACGTACACTGCGTTTTCCCTGTGAGCGAGAATCTAAAAGAGTTTATCTTGAACTGCCAAGCCAAATACAAGATAAACCATATATCATTTACTCGAGCGTTTTTAGGAACAGATTCTTAATAACGCTCAAAGCGACCAGGGATGGTTGCTTTATGTACTACCTTTTAGCCATTTAGCTGCGTTACCCCTCACTAGAACCCACTAACAGTTAAAGTGAACAACTCATTAGCCGGTTAAACGACTTCCTAAACCGCTAACTCGCTCTGTTTTCACTTTAATACCACGTTTTAGTACATTGGTATCACTGAACATCATCAATCGTTTCTTTGCACGCGTAATACCGGTATAGATAAGCTCTCGCGTTAGAATGGGGCTAAAATCTGGCGGCAGGATCATTAAGGTCAAATCAAATTCGCTACCCTGAGATTTGTGAATCGTCATCGCATAAGCCGTTTCATGATCGGGAACTCGGCTTGGAAGCACCGCTTTCACGCTGCCATCCGGCAATTCAAAATACACCTTCAATCTAGGCGCAGAACTCGCAGCTATTGAATGGGAAATATCATAAGAAGCACTACTGGAATCGGCCTCAAGCATGCAGATACCAATATCACCATTATATAAACCTAAACCATGGTCATTACGCGTTACCATTACTGGTCGCCCGTGATACCACAATTCGTCATTGTGCGGATTCACCAAACGTCTTGCTGCTAGCGCCCTTTCGATCCTGTTATTCAAACCTTTAACACCAAAATCGCCTTCACGAACGGAGCACAGCAATCGACATTTGCTGAACAAATCGAGAACCGATTTAGCTCGCGCTTCTTGAGTCTCTAGCTCGTTTAAAGGAACATTCATTCTATTGAGATACTCACCATACTCATTAACTAAGGTACGCAGCATCAAGTTATAGCTATCACTCGACAGCGGGTGATTTTCAATGTCTCCAAATCCTTTAGCAAACACTTGATCGACCTGATTAGCAGAGCCGTTATTGATTGCTTTTGCCAACTGCCCGATACCTGAACGAGCATCGAAACGATAACTCTTCTGCAGCATACACAAGCTATCTGCAATCGCAGGAGGGTTAACCGATCCAGCTTTGACCTGCCCTGTATTAGCTATCGCGTCAAAGCCTGTCATCTCCGCAATCAAATTACCTTGCGCTGTGCTGTAGCCTGTTGAATTAAACGAGCAGATATCACCTAACACCGCGCCCGCTTCAACTGAAGCGAGTTGGTCTTTATCCCCCAACAAGATAAGCCTTGCGTGTTCAGGGAGTGCATCCACCAGCTTATACATCATGGATAAGTCGACCATCGAAGCTTCATCCACCACCAAGATATCAAGGTGAAGTGGATTACGTCGGTTGTGTCTAAATTCCGCTCGATTAGGGATCGCGCCGAGTAATCTGTGTAAAGTACTCGATTCCGTTGGTATGTTGGCTTTTACTTCAGGCGCTAAAGGCAGCTGCTCAATCGCTTTGCCAATCGACTCTGTTAAACGTGCCGCCGCCTTACCTGTCGGTGCCACCAGCTTGATCGTCGGTGTTTTACCTTGGCTTAACGATTGCTCGACCATAGCCGACAGTAATTTGGTTACCGTGGTCGTTTTACCAGTACCCGGCCCACCAGAAATCACAGCAAAACGACGACTTAACGCCACTGCTGCTGCGACCTTTTGCCAGTTCAAACAGACGGATAACGGCACTAGGCTATCCAACACCTCTAGATCCATTACTTGCTTGGCTTGAACAATCACTTGGTCGATCGCGCCCCAATCTAGAGCCTGTTCATCAACGATATCGAGATGGTCACACACCAACTGTTGGCGTAACACCTGAGAGGTTTGTTGACTCGAACCAGCCTTGGCTAATGCGTTAAACAAAAAGTGATAACTGCGTGCGAATAACTGATTCAGCGTTTCAGTGAGCGCCTTCTTCTGTTCAATATTGAACTCGACTGGATTACTTAGACGGTTTAACGTTTCAGCCAACACAACTTCGTAGTTCCAATAGCGCTGTAAATAAACTCGCTGTCCATCAAACATCAGCGGCTTAACGCAATCATTAGTTGTACCAACTAGGTTTGACGATTGAAGTACCGCCACCCAATCAATACCTAATAACTTTTGATTCAGTTGCAGTGCCGTTTCACCGTACAACCCAAGTAACTGAGCAAGATCCGCCGTTTGTTCAGGGCCTACCGTATACTGCTGTATAAGCTGAGTACAGATATGCCCCTTGCCTAATTCATGGCTCACCACCCCTGCGAGAAAACCGACTTCTTGAGAGTGAGCCGCTGCTTGCTGAGCAATAAAACGGGCAAATTGATAATCCAACTGACGAATTGAGCCCTTATCAGCGAGGAACTTTAATACATCCATGAGTTGCTCAGGGATAAGTGAAACTGGCTTAACTGAGTTCGCTGTCTCTATGCTGGTATTAGTGGTCGTTGTCATTATAAAAGCCCCATCTGTCCAGTTTCATCGTCATTCAATTGTGCTGAACGTCTGTCTATCACTTTACCGTCAATCAATTGATCCATTTCATCGAGCAAACCCAAGGTTGGTTTAGCCGAGAAAATACCTTGTTGATATTGTCCGTCCATTCCTCTTAAGAACAAGTAATAAACCCCACCAAAATGCTGTTCGTAACTGTAATTGGCAACACGACTACGTAAGAAACGATGCAGCGCCAATGCATAGATTTGATATTGCAGGTCATAGCGGTGGGCGGCCATCGCCGATTTCAATGCTTCACCATGGTAGACGGCAACATCATCACCTAAATGGTTCGATTTCCAATCGAGCACGTAGTATTTACCTTGATGCTCAAACACCAAATCGATGAAGCCTTTCAGCATGCCTTGCACGGTTTGGAAACCTAGGTCGCCCGCCTTGGCCGACAAGGGATCATGATACTGAATGGTTTGATTGAGCTCAGATGCGGCCAACACTTCTATCGGCAACAAGAACTCCATCTCGACCAATCGTTGCGTTGAGTCTTTCTTGCTTAGCTTTAAGTCCTTACCATCTAACGCGGTGTTCAGCACCGTATCGACCAGTTGTTGAAGTACAGGTAACCACTCTATTTCGTATTGCTCTGATTCTAATAAGTGAGTGATTACTTGCGTGTTATGTTCGCTGGTTGCTGGCTCGGTAAATTCAACATCCTCAAACAAGGTATGTAAGAAGGTACCTGGGCGAGCACCGCGAGGGAACGAGAATATAGAACGTTCCGGTTCAATCAATTCCGACTCGTCTTGTTCATCCGCTGAGTCGATATCGAAACCAGACACCTCAATGGTCGCATCATGGCTCGCGCCGTGACTGCCCTGTTTGACTAAGCCTGAGTAACTGGTAATACGCCAAGATCGGTCAATTGAAGCCTTGAGTTCACTGGCCTGTAAGTCGTCACTCACTTGCTCTGTTTGCACAAAAACTTGTTCGTGAGCGGTAGGCGTTTCAGACAATAGTACGCTTGAATTCTTACTCTCAATCACTAACAAAGCTTGATGCAACTCGGCAATACCTTGCTCCTGTCCATTTTGAACCAAATAGCCCATAGCACTTAAGTGAACACCGGTCGGCTCTTTGGTTGAGCGCCCTTTACGTAAAGGAGCCATACCAATAAAACAGCCATAAACCGCACGAGTAAGCGCCACGTAAATCAAACGTAGATCTTCTGCCAATCGCTCTTTATCCGCTTGTGCTAGAGCACTATCACTGCCCGTAATATCAAGTACCGTGGTATCTGAGTCATGGTCGTAGAATTTACCTTCACTCGCTTCTCGGTAGCTCGCCACGAACGGCAAAAATACGAGGTCATATTCCAAGCCTTTCGACTTATGAATAGTAACAATTTGAACTAAGTTTCTTTCTGATTCAAGGCGTTGAATGTCGTCTTCACTGCCACCTAAACCATTTTGAGCATCGGAAATCGCTTCTGCTAACCAGCGCAGCAAGCCATAATCACTGTCGAGTTCCTGCCTTGCTTGTTGCAACAATTCGCCAATGTGCATTAAATCAGTGAGTGAGCGCTCACCATTTTCTTCTTCCAGTAAACGTTCCGCGAGATGTCGTTTACTGATCACACTGCGAAGCATTGGTAACACACCACGTTGCAGCCACAACTTACGATATTCTCGAAATTCGTTAACGACGTTTTCCCAAACCACTTCATCGTTGTTGAGTTCATCCAATGAGGCGGCATCCAGAGCAAACAACTCCGACGCTAAACTGGCGCGTAATGCACGGTCATTTTCAGGTGTCAGCACCGCCTGTAGTAAACGCTGAATATCTTGTGCGACCAAGCTGGTGAAAACGCTATCTCGGTTAGACAAATACACGCTTGCAATGCCTTGTTCAGACAACGCGTTCTTAATCAGGCGACCTTCACTACCAGTACGAACCAAGACTGCAATATCACCCGCATTCACAGCATGTTGTTTTTTGCCGTTATCAAAATAGGCTTGTTGATTTTGAGAAGCGGTCAGAATGGTTTGAATTTGACTCGCCGTCGCCTCAGCCATGGCTTTGTGATATTCGCCTTTCGGTAATGGCTTATCTTCCGCTTCTTGTAGCCAAAAGGTCAATGCATGCTGAGTTTCACCATTCATCACCCACTGGCGTTTGTCAGCCGATGGGCTGGCTGCGACAGGTAAGAATGGAATATCTTGATCGTAGATAAACGGGCTATCCGAATTCATAAACACTTGGTTTACCGCACTGACCATGTCAGCACTCGAACGCCAATTAGTCCCCAGCGTGTAGTGAGCACTAACTTGGTTTCTCGCCTTAATGTAGGTAAAGATATCCGCGCCACGGAAGCCGTAAATTGCCTGCTTCGGATCACCGATCATAAACAAACCGCATTGCGGGTTATCTAAATAGATTCGGCTAAAAATACTGTATTGCAACGGATCGGTATCTTGGAATTCATCAATCATCGCTACTGGGTATAAGGTGCGAATTCTCTCCACCAGCAGTGATTGCTCATCTACATCGATTGACGCGGATAACTGAGTCAGCAAATCATCAAACGATAACCACTGCTTCTGCTGTTTAGCCTTAGCCAACATAGTTCGACAATGAATAATCGCATGTGCCAGCAAAGGAGCTTTTAGATCTGCTGGAGAATTTAAGAAGTCTTCAATCGCTTCGAAAACTGCGTGTTGAGGTGCAGTGCCTTTTGGTGTTTTTTCAATTAACGTTGCTTGTGAGAACTTCTCTAGTTTATCTGGAAACTGGTAATCATGAGTGTCGCTTTGCGCCCATGCTGTGACGGCTTCTAACCAAGTCGGCAAAGACTTCTTAGTGTAGCTGCGCTTATTCACATCCGATCCAGAAATCAAAGCCAAAAAGTCCGCTTCGGATTCACACCACAACGCCTTAAGTTGCTTCACTTTATCTAAGTTTTGATTGTGCAGAGTTTGCAGGTCTCCCGACATCGCATCTACCGTCAATTTCAGCGGAGAGCCCGTCAGATAGCGATTTACATCGGCAAGTAACGAAGCGGGAGAACCCCAAATATTTCGCACCTCACCTGCAAGTTGAATGGGTAACGGATAAAACTGTTTACGCCAATAGTCGGCAACCACTTGTGCTTTCAGATGGCTTTCATCGGTCACAAATTCATTATCAAAGCGGCTTCCAGACTCGAAGGCATTCTGAGTCAACATTCTCTGACAGAAACCGTGAATGGTGTATACCGCCGCTTCATCCATTTGCCTTTCAGCATTGAGCAGAGTTTTCGCCGCACCAGCATGATCATCGATGGCTTGTAAGAGAGGAGCAATCACTGGGTCGTCACTTTGACCACGAGCAAACGCAATACGTGCATCATGGATTCGCGCACGAATACGATCGCGTAGCTCTGCGGTTGCCGCTTCAGTAAAAGTCACAACCAGAATTTGGTCTACGGTCAGCGGCTCATGGTGTCGAGTAGCTTCCGTCAGATCACCTTGCGGCGCAGCAGTACCGTGCTCGAGCAGTAAACGTAAATACAAGCCAGCAATAGTAAATGTTTTACCCGTACCCGCTGATGCTTCAATTAAACGCGCGCCATGAAGTGGAAACGTCATGGTATCAAGTGTTTGTGGAACGATTACCTGAGCACTGCTTGTAGTCGTCATGCCTTACTGCCTTCTGATAAATGTGTTGTTACAAATGTGACCTAGCGTAGAAAATGTCATTCAATTTACGTCCTACGCTAATTTGTTAATAGTTAGTGCGATCTCTCTCACGGATCAATTCAGATCGCCTCGCTACTATGCGCCCACGAGTTCAGGACCGCCTACGAGTTTTATACTCATGCGTTACTTTGAACCACTGAATAATGGTCCCTCTGACCTGTGGCCGTACAGCGAACGCCCTACACTAATAATGATTTACTGGCGGCCACTTTATTTCCTGTACCTTGATTCCTCATAAACGACTTCCTCTCGTCATTTTATAAGCCCTGCACACCAAGTTTACATCTAACTCTTTATTTCCCATGCTTTTATTCAAACGCATCTCTTTGATAAGCATATTGTTGGTGATCTTGCTGATCACTGCCGATTATTCCTGATCTTCAAGATCGGCAGCGGCGAGTCTTGCGGCCTGCAGCACAAGCGTTGAATACATTCGCGACTCAGCAGCCAGAGCATCATCCCACTTAGACCAAATACGTGAGATGTAAGTATCTCGACCCTCGCCAGTAAAGGCGAAGCTGTCATTAAAGGTATCAGCCATTTTCTTTAGGGACTTTTCTTCGTCATCAACCCATTTACCGCGGCTAAAGCCCGCTTCAACACCAGCTAACGCGGTTTTCGGGAAGTAAGGCAGTGGTGCTGTCATGCCTTGATAAAACAGTCGTACTAACTCAGCCAGCAAACTCTTCGCCTGAAGCGCATCGCCAATAGGTTGTAGCGTTTGGTGAACCACGCCTTCTTTTCTGTCGTAGCCAATAATATGGGTCGTTTTTCCATGTCCCATCACTGCACAACATAGATGATCAATCCACGCTGCCAAATAATCTTGAGAGCGTATTTTACCGCTACGGAAACGAACTAGACCCGATTGATAGTTTTTAGTTAACCAACCCATCAAACGAACAGGTTTGCCTTCGCCTAACACATCAAATTCGATATTCACTTCGAGATCTTGCTGCGGTGATCCGCTCACAAATCGAATTTCTTTGGCTAAGTCTTCCGCTTGAACACGGTTGGTTTCAAATTCGATATCACCAAAGGCGCCGACCGGTAATCGACCCTGTGCTTTTTGCTCAGAGACAAACAGGCGCACCGCTTCATCTGCACCTTCAGGATGGTCCAGCAACACTTGCAGCAGCGCATCTTTAAGCTGGAAGCTCTCTAGTCCATTGAGTACGAACGGCTCATCGTCTTCCATCACAGGAAGTGGCGGTTCAAACACCACTTTTAGACGGCGATTAAAGAAGTACTGCACTGGCAAACGCCAAAAACGCTGTAACTCAACCAAGTCGAGTTCCAACGGGTACGTTGCACCCAACAAATAGTCATCCAAGGCACGATTGAATTCACCACTACGTTCACCGGAACGGTTAGCCGCAGGAAGCCATTCTTTGGCGTAACTCAGCACATGGTTTGCGTCACCTTGAGTAAAGGCTGCAGGGCTAAATGGTGTCATGGTATGTTCAAAGCTGATCGCTTGAGTCAGCTTGATACCTGAATCATCACTTGGTAGGGATTGGTCTTCACTTAAGCAGTAGTTCTGTTGGCAGTACTCAATTAACTCTGAAACCAATACCGACGGCACTCGCTCAGTATTATCTTGAATCGAACGGCCGACATAACTGATGTACAAGCACTCTTGCGCCGACAACATAGCCTCTAAGAATAGGTATCGGTCATCATCACGACGAGAACGGTCACCCGGACGAGTGCGCCCGTTCATTAGATCAAAACCTTCTGGTGGCATTGACCGAGGATAAACACCATCATTCATACCTAACAAACAAACCGTTTTGAACGGAATGGAGCGCATGGGCATCAGGGTACAAAAGTTAACTTGGCCAGCTAAGAAACGTTGGCTAATGCGCGCGCCAGATAGCTTATTATTGAGGTACTGGTAGATAATGCTTGGCGACAATTCTTGTTCATACAAGGCATCGTCAAGTTGTTCATTCAGTTGCGAAAGCGCATCACGAATCGACTTAAGCACCACCTCGCCTTCCAGCTCGACCGCAAAGAAATCATCAATCATTTGCAGCAAGATTTCACGCCACATATCGATAGATTGTGTTTCAGTTAAGCGTTGACGGTAATGGGTAATACGATCGATAAAGTGCGCTAACTTACCTGCAAGTTCGGCGTTAATGCCTTGAACTTCGTTATAAGCGGCAATCGGGGAGTGTTCGGTTTCAAACAAACCTGCAGAGTCTGACATCGCATAACCCAGCAACATGCGCTGGATACCAAATAGCCAGGTATTTTGCTCAGTAGCAGGCAAGTCAAACTCCGTTGCGGTAGACGAGTCGACGCCCCAACGGATACCCGCTTCTTCAACCCACAGCTTAGCTTGCTCGAATTGAAATTCATCGATACCAAAGCATGCCATCATCGCTGGAATTTCTAATAACTCTAATAACTCAGAAGCTAAACAACGCGTGTTCGGTAGCGCGACCAACTTCATGAAGGCGGTCAGAATTGGGCTTTCTTGGTCAGCCGTTCTATCAGAGATCGAGTAAGGGATATAACGCTCACCCGGAGCATTACCAAATACCGCCTGAATCGCTGGGCTATAAGCATTAATGTCAGACACCATCACGATGATATCGCGTGGTTTCAGTGTCGGGTCTGCATCAAACATTGCCAACAGTTGGTCGTGGAGGACTTCCACCTCACGCATTGGGCTGTGACACGCATGTACAGTCAGTGAACGATCGCCAAGCTCAACCACCTGTTTATGATTACTGGAATCTAAGATGTGATCATCTTGATGTTCTTCTAGCTGGAGAATATCGGCTTGCAATTGATGGAGCAGGCTGTCTCTCTCTACATCAATAAAGAACTCGTGCTCTTCACTGTCTGATTGAGATAGCAAAAACAGGTTATCTCTGCCCAATTTACCCATAGACGCAAGCAAACTATTACCCACGGCTTGGCTGGTGTGCAGTTCATCTTCAACATTGGCTTCAATGCCATCTTTCAATGGTGAGACTTCACCTTCTAGCTGAGGTAAACCATCAACCAACGCAAACTGCTTGCGACGCTGGGCTTCAACTCTTGCCAAATATTTACGGTCGCGAATATCGCCCCAGTAATGTTGGCAAGGGTTGGTGAACATCAAGTGCACATCAATCTGCTCACCCAAAGCTTTCAACGCATCCATGTAACGAGGAGGCAACGAAGAAATACCAAACACAAATAAACGTTTCGGCAGATGTTGTAATTGACCTTGTTGCTTGGCTAGCGCTTCAATGAAGTCGTGGTACAAATTGCCACGGTGGTATTTTGATTGGCCTTGAGACAAGGTTTGCTCATAAAGTGCTTGCCACAAAATCGGCTGCCAAGGATGCTCTTGCTGCCCCTCATCATCAATTAACTCGGCAACGGGCTCTCCCGCTTCCCACATCGCCATCCACTCCGGTCGATACACCAAGTATCCATCGAAGATATCGGCAATTTTCTCTGCCAATTGGTACAACTTCGAATCATCTTCGTCGTTTTCAAGATAGCGTTGCAGGGGCAGGAAATCAGGGTGGTCAAGCTTAGCGGGTAGCAAACTCATCAACTTCCACGTCATTGCTTCTTTGTTAAAAGCACTGCGTTTAGGTACATCAGGAAGCACTTGGGTAAACATATCCCAAATGAAGGTTGCAGGAAGTGGGAAATCGATATTTGCTGCTACACCAAACTCTTTGGCGAGTTCCATCTTAAGCCATTGAGACATACCTGGGCTCTGAACCAAGATCTGCTCTTTTTCGAAAGGATTGGCTAAAGGGTCACTTTTAATTAAGTGAACGAGAAGGATTTTTAAAGTATCGACTTTATTGGAATGGTAAACAGTAAACAAAGTGCACTCACGCTAATCTTGCCACAATATAAAGCCAGATTAGCATAAGTGCCGAGTTTGGATTAGGAATATAAGCTGATGAAATACTGAAAACTTAAGGTCCGTTTATCTTTTGAACTATTGCTTCTTACAATCTACTGCCTACCGCACTTAGAACACGGTGAGGTTTGTAATTCATGTAATAACGAACCGCCACATAACCCACTACAAACGTTGCCACAATCAATTCTAGATAGGCTAGGTTAAAGACTTGATCCACATAGTGAGTTTCCACACCAACAGTTTGCATCCAAGCCGCCAATTTGAATAACGCCGTTGCACCAATCACGATTGGGAAGGTAAACGCCGCATAACCTGGGCTAAATGGCAGACGAAGTAGTTTGAAAAACGCGATGTAGATAATAAAGGTCATCAACACCGCGATACCAAATAGCAAGCCAATGATCACAGGTGAAGGATTTGCCGTCACCGTTAGGTAGCCTGCTAAAGATAGACTCGCTGGTGCTGCCATAATCGCAATCGTTGGTTTTGCTGCATCTGGCACTTCGTGAGAGAAGATCAAACGGTAAACCATCAGTGGTAGCATCACAGCGTAAACCAATAAACCAAATACCAAAGTCGCGTTCGCTACTGGCTCTAAAACTGGATTACCAGAGAAAGACACGTCAGTTACGATAATACCGATCGGTGGCACAAACCAACTTGGCACCATGTGGTGAATCTCAAAGTTTTTAGCTCTGTGGTATAAGAAGCTCACCAAGAACACGACATGTAACGCTACCGAAGCGAGCCACACTGCTTCTTGTAAGAATTGAGAGATTGGAGCCAACGAAGCAGACACCACCATACAACCCATCGCGAATGTGGGTACAACACTGCCGACAACAGGGTGAGCAAGGTCTTCACGTAATAAGTGGCCGTGAATCAAAAATTTCACAGCTAAAACAAGAAGTAATACGGCCGCAATGCCAGCACTGATCCATTGCACCAAACCCGGTGTGTGTAAAGTACCTTGTGCAACTAAAACACCATCCCAACACCAGCCTAAGCTTGCAATTGCGAGTGCTAACCCTGCCATGGGTGTTGGAGCTCCTGTTAATCTATATTTAATACGTTGAATCATGTCAGCCTCTCTTAAACTTAATTCACTAAACTTGTGAACTCATCAGCTTGTTGAAGCCATAATACGCTTGCGCTTCGTTAAACAATATCCAATTATATATAACAAGTGTTCATTAATACTGAACGACACCTTTCCACCAGCAGCGTAAAACTAGGAACCTGATGGCTAATATTTCAATCAAACAACTCAAAGTGTTTGTCACCATTACCCAACATTCGACGCTTACCGCCGCATCGGAAGCACTGTTTTTGTCTAAGGCTGCTGTCAGCATGGCGCTGGGCGAAATGGAGAAACAATTGGGCCACTCTCTATTTGACCGGGTCAACAACCGATTAATTCTCAATCAAGAAGGACAAAAGCTACTTCCTTTGGCTGACGAGATTCTTCATAGAGCCGCAGGTATCGATGTTTTGTTCCGAGATGACCAACCATTAAGTGGCAATTTAAAGGTTGGCGCGAGTGACACGATTGGTAATCAGGTTGCACCGTTTATTCTGTCTGGCTTTCGCGAACTAACTCAGCATCAAGATCAGAGCTTGTTCATTTCAAACAGTGCGCTGATCTGCCAAAAGTTGGTGGATTATGAACTGGATATCGCGTTAATTGAAGGAAAAACACTCCATCCGGAGTTGATCTCTAGCCAGTTCAGTAGCGATGAAATGTGCATTATCGTTAGTAATCAACACCCTCTCCTTTCTCAAGACAAAGTTGCATTGCAAGATTTAGAAGGCAGCCACTGGATACTGAGAGAGTCAGGTTCAGGAACTCGCGAGTTTTTCCTGCGTGCTGTCGCACCTCGTATTGAGCATTGGTATGAGTCCTTTGAACTCAACACCACCGAGGCCATCATCAATTCGGTTTCTGCAGGGCTTGGGCTCGCCTGTTTATCACGGTTAGCCGCACAACGAGCGATTGATTCCGGCCGAGTAAAAGCACTCGATGTCCCGCTCGACATGAAACGCCGATTCTGGATGCTGGTGCACAAAGACAAATATCAAAGCCCGTTACTGAAATCTTTCATGGGTTATTGTGAAGACTGGGCTACACATCAAGATTGAGGCCGCATAGTTAGGTCATCAACTGGACTTTTTGCATCAGAAACTGTATAAAAAGCCAGTAAAATTTATCAAACTTAGAGGATTAACCATGGCTGTTATCGTCAAGTACGTGGTCGAACGCAACGGAGAAGAGAAAATGACTTTTACCTCTAAAGCCGAAGCTGACGCATACGACAAAATGCTGGATATGGCTGATGAGCTTTTTGAACTGTTAAGCAAAAGCGATTTAGTTGAAGATGAAGGCAAGCAAGAAGAACTTGCAATGTACCTAGCGAAGAATAAAGAAGAAGTTCTTTACGCACTAGGTGCTAAGCGCAAACCAGCTCCGAAAAAAGAAAAGAAACTTGAAGCTGTTGAAGACGCAGAAGAAGATGCAGCATAACTAGCTGATACCTTTCTAAAAAACGTCAATAATGCCTCTAATAAGAGTCCGTTGTTGGCGTTTTTTTATACTTATTGAAATATAATGAAGCTTGTTTATAGTCGAAATCGCTCTAAACATTCGCTTGCACAAAAGTGTGATAAAGATCTAATCTATAGTCATCAGGTGATGGGGTTCCACCTAAGCTTTTGCTTCAACCGCCCGTTCTTTTCGAACAGTGCTAATGACTCCTACAGAATCGAAAACAGGTAATACTGTTGGATGTATCGCTATTCCTCCATTTTGAAATGGACTTAGTCTATTAAGACCGAGCTTCATGACACCTTTGGATTACCGATACTCAAGATCTGTAGTGAATTAGCCGCACCTCTTCCAACACGTCCTGTTTTCTCAACGCCCTAGGTCTTAAATGGCTCTATCAGTGAGAAAACATTATGCACTACTCTTCAGAAATTCAATCAATGTGCCCTATTCAAAGGGGTGATCTTCACACTTCAGCGCCAATTCCAGTTGAAGGCGCTATGGTTAGTCCAAAAGACGTTATCGCTATTTCTGGCTTAAGCCATGGCGTTGGCACTTGTGCACCACAACAAGGTGCTGCCAAACTAACGCTAAACGTAAAAAACGGCATCATCGAAGAAGCGCTAATCGAAACGATTGGTTGTTCAGGCATGACTCAATCAGCCGCGATGGCAGCCGAAATCCTCA
Organism: Vibrio sp. PSi01; assembly: GCF_054960695.1. NCBI lineage: Bacteria > Pseudomonadati > Pseudomonadota > Gammaproteobacteria > Vibrionales > Vibrionaceae > Vibrio > Vibrio sp. PSi01. The sequence continues at coordinate 119,863 of NZ_JBHNYN010000008.1, read as the reverse complement.
CAGGAAGAACCATTCTTGAAGCCCTGAATACTGACTTAGTGTGTGACGCTATTAACGTAGCGATGCGCGAAATCTTTCTGCAATTCGTTTACGGTCGAACTCAATCAGCATTCTCTGAAGGCGGCCTAGAAATTGGCGCGGCATTAGAAGACCTAGGTCAAACACAACGTAGTCAAGTAGGTACCAGCTATTCAACCTCAGCGAAAGGCGTTCGTTACCTAGAGCTTGCAGAGGGTTACGTGACCAAGCTTGCACTTGATGACCATAGCGAAGTAATTGGCTACGAATATCTCAACCTCGGCAAAATGATGAAGGCGATTAATCAAGGTATGTCAGCCAATGAAGCAGCAGACCTGGCTATGGGAACCTACGGTCGCTTCGATGAAGCTGTAACCACCATTAATCCACGCCAACAATAATTTTTGCCAATTTAGAGGAAAGATATGATGAACACTCAATTTAATGAATCAGTAACTCGCGTATTGGCAGAAATGAACTTCGATTCTTTAGAGCAAGCGAACCAATACTGTAAAGCCCACAACGTTGATCCAAAAGCCATGGTGATGGACACCCAACCTATTGCTTTTGAAAGCGCTGCCGATGCTTATATCCTTGGTTCAGCACTCGCTCTATTCCGCAAAGCAAGCAACGCTGAACAAGCTGCGAATATCATTGGTGAAGGCCTTCAAGCATTCACCAAACCTGGCAGTGTTGCTGAGCAACGCCAAGTGGGGATCGGCCACGGTGCGCTAGCTGCGCGTCTTCTAAATGAAGAAAGCCACTGTTTTGCTTTCCTTGCGGGCCATGAATCTTTTGCTGCTGCAGAAGGTGCGATTAAAATTGCACTCAACGTCAACAAATCACGTCACACCCCATTAAAGGTAATACTCAATGGTCTAGGTAAAGATGCGGCTTACTTAATTTCTCGCATCAATGGTTTTACCTACGTGCGCACTCAATACGATTACCAAACGGGTGAGCTTGTTGAAACAGAACGTCGCCGCTTCTCACAAGGCCCTCGCGGAGAGATCTTGTGTTACGGCGCTGATGATGTACGTGAAGGCGTGGCAATCATGCACAGAGAAGAAGTAGATGTGAGTATTACAGGTAACTCAACTAACCCAACGCGCTTCCAACACCCTGTTGCAGGTATCTACAAAGCAGAGCGTACTCGCCAAGGTTTACCTTACTTCTCAGTTGCTTCAGGCGGCGGTACAGGTCGAACATTACACCCAGATAACGTGGCAGCAGGCCCTGCGTCTTACGGCATGACAGATACCATGGGCAGAATGCACGCTGACGCTCAGTTCGCTGGTAGCTCTTCTGTTCCGGCTCACGTGGCAATGATGGGCTTCATCGGTATGGGTAACAACCCAATGGTAGGCGCGACAGTCGCTCTCGCGGTTGCTGTTAGTGAAGCTCAAAACGCCTAACGACTGAACTTAGTAAATCTAATTAGAGGCTCCATAAGAAATCCGTTAATTGATAAACCGACAATAACGCGCAAATGAACCTCGACATCTATCACTAAATCTAAACAGCCAGTTTGAAGCTGGCTGTTTTTTATCCATATTTGCTCTACTATCTATTCCTAATCGTTATTTATCTATAAGATTAAATGCACCTATCGCTAGGTATTTAACCTTATATTTTTAAAGGAATAATATGAAAGAGTTGATCATTCATACCATCACCGTATTCATGGGCTTTTTTGCCATCATGAATCCCATCGCCAATACCCCAATATTTTTGGGTTTAACGGCTGATAGCAATAGAGAGATGGTTAAGTCGATCGCTTTCCGCTCAGTGTTCATCGCCTTTATCATCGTGAGTACCTTTGCTATTTCCGGCAAGCTCATCTTTGACCTGTTTGGTATCACGCTTTACGCACTGCGCATAACCGGCGGTATTCTTGTATTTCTGATTGGTTTTCACATGCTACAAGGTGACTCGACGCATGCCAAAGCAAAAGAGAAGGTCAATTCAGACGCGCAGCAAGATGCAGCATTGAGTATCGCGGTATCACCTTTAGCCATGCCAATACTAGCGGGTCCCGGCACCATTGCAACTGCGATGAACTTTGCCAGCACAGAGGGGATTTACGAGACCATCATTACCATTGTTGCGTTTGGCCTCCTATGTACCCTAACCTACATACTGTTTGTATTCGGGGAGCGCTTTGTTAAAGCTGTCGGACCAAGTGCGTTGAACGTAATTACTCGAATGATGGGTTTGATACTTGCAGTTATTGGTATGCAGATGTTGATTGAAGGGATAGAACAGGCTTACAAGGCGCTGTTTATCTAGTTAATACCTCAAAATTCCAATACAAAAATAGCCAGCAATTTGCTGGCTATTTTTTAAGGCTTGTTTGTGAATTAGTTCGCTGGGCAGCCTTTCACTTCTAAACCATTACTCATATAGATTAGATCACCATCTGCTGGTGCGTACTGCGCGGCAGTGACATTAGGGTTATTAACAAAGAACTCGCGCAACACAGCGGCATCCGTTAACTGCGTCGACTCAACATCAATTATTGGGTAGTCATCACCGCCAGCGGCACTAAAGCTGATCACGGAGAACGTGTAGGTGTCCGCTAAATCAAAGCCTTTGCCATTGATATCTCGAATGGTCACATCACTCAAATCACAGTCGACGGTTAAGCTAATATTGTCGAGCTGGGCATAAGCGCCAGATCCTGCAGTCATCGTCGCAACAACGTCTAAATATGCTTTAACCTCAGCCCCTGTCATCGTTGCTTTGGTCACGAAGTTTCCGAAAGGTTGAACCGTCAGCACATCACGATAAGCAATATCACCCGCCGCAATTGAGTCACGAACACCACCAGAGTTCATCACACCAAAATCAGCATTAACTAACTTATAAGTGCGATAAGCTTCCCCTAACAAATGACCAAGGTTAGTTTGCTCAGATCGAACCACATTACGGTCACCTTCAAGCTTCGCATCGGTTTTAGAGATAATGACATCTAACAACTCTTGTCCCTGCTGCTGATACGCGGAAAGAGTAGCAATTACTGTTGAATTAGGTTCAATTTCAGATTGGATAAATTGGTAATCACCATTTTCATCCTTCTCTTTTAAGTTCACGGGTATCAGGTCGTACTTCGCTAAATGCAGCTTTCCATCGTAAAACTCAAAATCAGCTCTACCTACATATTTACCCCATTCGTGAGCTTGCATGATGTAGGTACCATTTTGCTGATCCGGCTTACAGTCATCTCCCGGATTGAAATCAGCATATTCATTACCTTCCATACAAACAGGATTTTGAGAGTGCCCGCCAATAATGGCATCTAACTGACCTTCTTCTAGAGAGCGAGCAAGCAACACATCGCCAGGCGCTTCACTACCATGCTGACCATCTGCGTAGTGCCCCATATGAGTCGTAGCAAAAATCAAATCAACCGTTTCATTGGCCTCAATTTCTTTTATGGCTTTTTTGATTTCGACTTGCGGGTCGGCAAAGTGAATCGTCGCGACGTTGTCAGGGTTAACTAATTTCGCCGTATCTTTAGTTGTCAGGCCAATAACCGCAACCTTTAAGCCATTGATAGTGAATACTTTATATGGAGAGAAAAGGCGTTCATCAGTAACTGTGTCTCCATCTTTGATATAAATATTAGCCGCTAGCATCGGGAAGTCGGCCAATTCCGCCTGCATATCTAACACATCCAAGCTATTGTCGAACTCGTGATTACCTAACGCCATCGCGTCGTAACCAAGAAGATTCATACCTACAAAATCTGGTACCGCATCCTGCATATCAGACTCTGGCACACCAGTATTAATGTCGCCACCGGACAATAGTATCGTCTCACCACCATTTTGAGTAACTTCTGCACGAATACTATCAATCAGCGTCTTACGAGCCGCCATCCCATACTCACCCTTACTGTTCTCCCAAAAACGACCGTGATTATCGTTAGTATGTAACACAGTAAACTTGGTACAAGAAGCAGCTGTGTCACACGTTACCGTGATGTCGTCACTATCCGAGCCACAACCAACCATCGCTATGCCGATAGAGAGCACCAGTAAAGACTTAGTAAAATTCATAGAAGATCCTTTATTAATCGTTTTAATGTCGTTATGGCAGGCAATATACTGACATCTTGCAGGGTTTTAGTGATCGTTCTCTTAATTACACTTCTGGAAAATTGAGTATTTACCCTAACTGTAGGCACAAGCGATTAATCAACAGAAGTCGAATAATTCTGATAATAAACATGAATTTATAAAGAAAGTGTGACTCACTCTATTGATACTGCTAACAAGAGGATGGGCTAAAGATAAGTGTCAGGTGTGGAAATGAAATGACACAGCGCTACTTAAGCAAGCACGCCCCTGTTTAAGAGCGAGCTATAATATCCGGATAATGAAAACTATCGCTAAAAAGACAAGCAATATCATTTTACAGACTTTATCCCGATACGCCCTTTCATAACGAGGGCGCTCTCTTTATGATGAACGCAATTAAATTAACTTTGCTAACGGCAGCGCTTCTTATTCGAGCTTCTGTTATTGAATAGCAAAATCAAGACTCAACACATGGAGATTCAACATGGCTTACTTTTCACTAGCCTTCGGTACGGCAACCACAAATCGCGACAATAAAATTATTGAAGCGTTCTTCCCTAATCCACTTCTAAATCCAAGCGACGCTCTTGTGGCCGCAGTGGCTGAAGTATCAGGTTACTCTGAAGGCAACCAAGCTATCGAAATCTCTGCTGCACAAAGCGCAGAACTAGCGAAAGCATTCGCAGCAAACGACGATGCAGCAAACGCATCTTTCGCAGAAAAAGCTGCAGCGTCTGAACAGCCACTTGTTCTTGTTATTCTTGCTACTGACGAGAAGCCTGCATCTGTTGCTGAAGGCTTCCTAAAGCTACAACTTATCTCTAACCGCTTAGTACAACCGCACGGTACGGTACTAGACGGTATCTTCGGTTTACTGCACAACATCGCATGGACAAACGAAGGCCCTATCGACCTTCCTGAACTAGCGGAGCGTCAAATTGAAGCTCGTCTAGCTGGTCGTGCTCTGACTGTAGATTGCGTAGACAAATTCCCTAAAATGGTGGATTACGTGGTACCAACAGGTATTCGTATCGCTGATACTTCTCGTGTTCGTCTTGGCGCACACGTAGGTGAAGGCACAACAGTAATGCACGAAGGTTTCATCAACTTCAATGCAGGTACAACTGGTGTGAGCATGGTTGAAGGTCGTATCTCTGCTGGTGTTGTTGTGGGTAACGGTTCTGATATCGGCGGCGGCGCTTCTATCATGGGTACTCTGTCAGGTGGCGGTACTATGGTTATCTCTATCGGCGAAAACTGTCTACTAGGTGCAAATGCAGGTCTTGGCTTCCCAATGGGCGACCGTTGTACGGTTGAATCGGGTCTTTACGTGACTGCGGGAACTAAAGTTCGCATGCTAGATAAAGAAGGCAACGAAGTAGAAATCATTAAAGCTCGTGACCTTGCTGGCGTTTCTGATCTGCTGTTCCGTCGCAACTCGATCACAGGTCAAATTGAGTGCCTAGCGAACAAGTCTGCTGTTGAACTAAACAGCGAGCTACACAGCAACAACTAATCTAAACGTTAGACGCTAAATTACTAGATACTAAAAACTACAAAGCCGCTGGGGGTTTAATCCAGCGGCTTTTCTTTTATAAGAATAAACAAACTAGATTATGCTTTTTCGGCTGCCAGCTGCTCAAGAGCCTGAATAGAAGTTTCTGAAACCAATGTTCCATCCATGTAGTAACTGACCTTGTCGCCATCACGAACACCCATCAGTACAGCTTTTTGGCCATCATTATAGGTAATGTCCATACGTATCGTATTTTCATCGATTTGTTGCATTTCGCCTTGCTCGATATGACGATTGTTGAAACTAAGTGGGGCTTCTTTCAGCGAATCATCTAGGCTGTCGTTCACATCAATCATGGTGTCGACTTTGCTATCAAAGATGTGAGGCGCGCCAGTGAGTGGGTTTTTGCCTACCCAGAATTCGATCGAGTTGAATACGATGTAATCGGCTGCGAATGTTAAAGCGTAAACTGGAGCAAGCAAGAAGTTGACCCCGGCACGAGCGTAACGGTTGTCTACAACCTCAACGTTAAACTTCATTAGTTTCCCAGTAACCGCATTACTACCAACACACCCAGCTAACGACATGACAATCGCTGCTACTGCAACGGCTTTTGTAATTGTTGTTTTCATAGTTCCCTCTTATGCCACAATGATTGATTCAGTTTTTTGCATAGCCAAACAGCAGTCTTCCTGTTCACGTACAGAAATTCAGAGCCTAACAAATTGATTCCATAACATTTAGCGTAGTGGAGTTTTTTAGAACAGCAAACTGCAAACGTTAATTGTTTCGCTCTGGTTCCTAAAGAGTTGCCAACAAAAAAGCGCAGACCTTTCGGTCTGCGCTTTTATTGGCTTTTCAAATGATTCAGTTTAGTGAACCAGATTAACCCACATTCTTACGTGCGTTTTGGAACATACGCATCCAAGCGCCATTCTCGCCCCAACCTTCTGGAGACCAAGAGTTAGCAACCGTACGGAATACACGCTCTGGGTGAGGCATCATAATAGTTACGCGGCCATCGGTAGTCGTTAAACCTGTGATAGCGTTTGGCGAACCATTCGGGTTGTTCGGGTATTGCTGCGTTTGGTTACCGTTGTTATCAACGTAGCGTAGAGCAACCGTACCTGAGTTTTCAATCGCGTTTAGGTGGTCGTTGTCACGCACTTCTACGCGGCCTTCACCGTGAGAAACAGCGATTGGCATACGAGAACCTTCCATGCCGTTGAAGAATACAGAATCAGACTTCTGAACTTCAACTAGGCTGAAACGAGCTTCAAAACGTTCTGATTCGTTACGAACGAAACGTGGCCAGTACTCAGCACCCGGAATAAGTTCACGTAGGTTAGACAACATCTGACAACCGTTACACACACCTAGAGAGAAGGTATCTTCACGTTTGAAGAAGTTTTCAAATTGATCACGAGTCGAGTCGTTAAATAGAACCGACTTAGCCCAACCTTCACCAGCGCCTAGTACGTCACCGTAAGAGAAGCCACCACAAGCTACAAGGCCGTTGTACTCTTCTAATACCGCTTGACCCGTTAGGATGTCGCTCATGTGAATATCCGTCGCTTCGAAGCCTGCACGGTCGAATGCTGCTGCCATTTCAACGTGAGAGTTAACCCCCTGCTCACGTAGAATCGCCATCTTAGGCTTAGCGCCCGTGTTAATGAATGGCGCTGCAATATCTTCGTTTACGTCAAAGCTTAGTTTCACGTTCAGACCTGGATCTGAGTTGTCTTTCTTCGCTTCGTGCTCTTGGTCTGCACAGATTGGGTTATCACGTAGACCTTGCATCTTGTGCGTGGTTTCAGCCCAGATAGTACGTAATTCAGTGCGGTTACGTTCAATCACTACAGACTCGCCAGACTTAATCACTAGCTCATCAGAGGCTTCAACAGAGCCGATTACGTGTGAACACGCTTCTAGGCCATTTGTTGCAAGAGTTGAAAGTACTGTGTCTAGGTCGTCGTTACGAACTTGGATTACCGCACCCAGTTCTTCGTTGAATAGTGCTGCTAGAGCATCTTCGCCTAGCGCTGCAATATCAGCATTAACACCACAGTGACCTGCGAACGCCATTTCAGCTAGCGTTACGAATAGACCGCCATCGCCTTTATCGTGGTAAGCGACAACTTGGTCGTTCGCTACAAGTGCTTGAACGCCTTCGTAGAAGCCTTTTAGCTGTGCCGCGTTGTCTACGTCTGCTGGCTTATCACCAAGCTGCTTGTAAACCTGAGCAAGTGCTGTTGCACCCATGCGGTTTTTGCCGTTACCTAAATCGATAAGAACTAGGCTTGTATTACCTTTGTCTGTACGTAATTGAGGAGTAATCGTTTTACGAACATCTTCAACACGTGCAAACGCAGTGATAACAAGAGATAGCGGAGACGTGACTTCTTTCTGCTCGCCGTTCTCTTCCCACTTAGTCTTCATCGACATTGAGTCTTTACCCACAGGGATAGTTAGACCCAGTGCCGGACATAGCTCTTCACCCACGGCTTTAACCGCTTCATAAAGGCCTGCATCTTCACCAGGGTGACCTGCTGGAGACATCCAGTTAGCCGACAGTTTAATGTGTTTGATATCGCCGATGTTGGTCGCTGCAATGTTAGTGATTGCTTCACCAACCGCTAGACGAGCTGACGCGCCGAAATCAAGTAGTGCAACTGGCGTACGCTCACCAAGAGACATCGCCTCACCGTGGTAAGAGTCGTAACTTGCTGCCGTTACCGCACAGTTAGCAACTGGAACCTGCCATGGGCCAACCATTTGGTCACGAGCTACAAGACCCGTTACCGAGCGGTCACCGATAGTGATTAGGAATGTTTTCTCTGCCACTGTTGGTAGGCGAAGAATACGGTCAACCGCTTCGTTTAGTTCGATACCAGAACGGTCAATCGCAGGATTGTTTGCTTTTAGCGTCTTCGCGTCACGGTGCATCTTAGGTGTTTTACCTAATAGGATGTCCATAGGCATGTCGATTGGCGTGTTGTCGAAGTGTGAATCTTCTAGTTTCAGATCACGCTCTTCTGTTGCCTTACCAACCACTGCATATGGTGCGCGTTCACGTTTACAAATCGCGTCGAACGTTGCCATGTCTTTATCAGCAACCGCCATAACGTAACGCTCTTGAGATTCGTTACACCAGATCTCAAGTGGGCTCATGCCCGGCTCATCGTTTGGTACGTCACGTAGATTAAAGATACCGCCACGCTCGCCGTCGTCGACTAGCTCAGGAAGAGCATTCGAGATACCGCCCGCGCCCACATCGTGGATGAATGCGATTGGGTTCGCATCACCAAGCTGCCAACAACGGTCGATAACTTCCTGACAACGACGTTCCATCTCTGGGTTTTCACGTTGTACAGAAGCGAAATCTAGGTCTTCAGAAGATGAACCCGAATCCATTGAAGATGCAGCACCGCCACCAAGGCCGATGTTCATTGCTGGACCACCAAGAACGATTAGGCTTGCACCTACTGGGATCTCTTTCTTCTGAACATGATCATCACGAATGTTGCCTAGACCACCAGCAAGCATGATTGGTTTATGGTACCCACGCACTTCTTCGCCGGCGTGAGAATTTACTTTCTCTTCGTATGTACGGAAGTAACCTAATAGGTTTGGACGACCAAATTCGTTGTTGAATGCTGCGCCACCAAGAGGACCTTCAAGCATGATATCCAAAGCAGTAACGATACGGCTCGGCTTACCAAAGTCAGTTTCCCAAGGTTGAACGAAGTTCGGGATCTTAAGGTTAGATACAGAGAAAGCAACAAGGCCAGCTTTTGGCTTACCACCAATACCGGTTGCGCCTTCATCACGGATTTCGCCGCCTGAACCTGTTGATGCGCCCGGCCATGGAGAGATTGCCGTTGGGTGGTTATGCGTTTCAACTTTCATCAAGATGTGTGTTTTTTCTTGGTGGTAGTTGTATTGGCGAGTTTCTGGATCTGGGAAGAAACGACCCACTTCAGAACCGGTCATTACTGCTGCGTTATCTTTATAAGCAGACAGAACGTGTTCTGGTGTCGTTTCAAAGGTGTTCTTAATCATCTTGAACAATGATTTTTCTTGCTTAACGCCATCGATAGTCCAATCAGCGTTAAAGATCTTGTGACGACAGTGCTCTGAGTTCGCTTGTGCAAACATCATTAGCTCGATGTCAGTCGGGTTACGACCTAGCTTTTCAGTAAAGCTTTCAAGAAGGTAATCAATCTCATCTTCTGCAAGTGCTAGACCTAGGATAACGTTTGCTTCTTCAAGCGCTTTACGCCCACCAGTTAATAGGTCAACTTCCGCATATGGAGCAGGCTCAGCAACTGTAAATAGTGCAGCCGCTGATTCGAAGTCAGTGAAAACCACTTCCATCATACGGTCGTGCAGGATTGCTTTCAGCTCAACAAGTTGAAGCTCAGAAAGTTCAGAAGAGGTTTCAATGTAGAAAGCAGTACCGCGCTCTAGACGTGACACTTTAGCCAGTCCGCAGTTATGTGCGATATCTGTTGATTTTGAAGACCAAGGCGAGATAGTGCCTGGGCGTGGCGTTGCAAGCAGCAATAAACCTTCAGGCTCATGCTCTTCAATCGTTGGACCGTAAGTCAGTAGCTTTTCTAGCTTCTCAACTTCAGACTCGTCTAGGTCTGCCGTTAGATCAGCAAAGTGGGCAAACTCAGCGTAAATACCTGTTACAGGTAAGCTTAATTCACGACAAAGCTCTAAAAGCTTGTTAACACGAAACTCAGATAGAGCTGGGGAGCCACGCAAAATTCTCATGTGCTTAGGTCTCTTATGCAGTTGATTAAGGTAGTATTGGAATAAATTCAGTGGGTTATAGGAACAACCTAACTGTTTTCTTCGAAGCTATTCCCGAAGGTTGCCAAACCTATGCCGATCCCACCTCTTCAATGCGAGCGCATTATAAAGCATTTCTTTTTGTGACGTAACACCAAAAGCAACCGTTTGCGTTATTTTTTTTATCTTTCTGCTCAAATGGAACTTTTGCTGCATTTATCAGCACTTTTACAACTGTTTAATTAAAGCAGCTTTGCCAGTCTTGCGGGGTTTGGTATAAAGGAGCTTCTACTTTTTGAGATTTCATTTTGATGCCTAAATTTACGCTCATCTTTTCGTCTAAATTCCTTCTGATCGCTATCGCTCTGTTTGGGTTAGCGGGATGCCAGATTGAATCTGAACCTAAAAGTGTTCTTGAGCAGATACGAGACCGTGGCGTTCTTCGTGTCGGCACCTTGAATAACCAACTCTCTTATTACATCGGTCCAGATGGCCCAGCAGGCTTGGATTACGAATTAGCTCGTGAGTTTGCGCAAGAGCTTGGTGTAAAGCTTGAGGTTAAACCCGCTTACCGTTTATCCGGCCTATTCCCAGCGTTACAGAAAGGCGAAATCGATCTTATCGCAACTGGGTTAACGCAAAATAGTAACCTGACACGCGCTTATCGCGCTGCGCCAGCTTATTATTATGTAAGCCAACAAGTCGTGTACAAAAAAGGCCAGTGGCGACCAAGAAACCTTGAGCAACTGATCAAGTTTGAAAATGAACGTCAGGCTGAGTTTGAAAAAGCACAAACTGAATCAGAAGAGGCGTCATCAAGCGAAACACTGACCCCCTCTTTAGTTGTAGTAAAAGACTCACACTTCGAGCCAACACTAAAACAGCTACAGAACACACATGATGACTTTACCTACGATGCGGTCGGTAATGCGGACGTCAACGACCTACTAAAAGAAGTCTCGACAGGAGAGCGACTGTTTACCGTTGCAGATTCAATTGAGCTTTCATTGGCGCAACGTTTGTATCCAGAGGTCGCTCTCGCTTTTGAGCTAACAGAAGACCAACCTATCTCTTGGTACTTACAGAAATCTGAAGACGAAAGCCTGTATGCTTTACTGATTGAATTCTTCGGCAACCTAAAACAATCTGGTGAGCTCGCATCACTCGAAGAGAAGTATATAGGTCACATTGGTACCTTTGATTACGTTGATACTCGCGCCTTTATCCGTGCACTGGATAGCAAACTGCCAAAATGGTCGCCACTCTTTCAGGAATACTCTCAAGAGTTTGACTGGCGCTTGATTGCCGCTTTGGCATACCAAGAGTCACACTGGAATCCTGTTGCTCGCTCACCAACCGGTGTACGTGGCATGATGATGCTGACGCTACCCACAGCGAAAAGCGTTGGCGTGACTAACCGTCTTGACCCTAAACAGTCGGTACAAGGTGGTGTTGAATACTTGCGTCGTATCGTTAACCGAGTTCCAGACTCAATCACCCAACACGAAAAAATCTGGTTTGCCCTAGCCTCATATAACGTCGGTTACGGACATATGATGGATGCTCGTCGCTTAACCAAAGCGCAAGGTGGCGATCCTGACGCTTGGGGTGATGTAAAAGATAGGTTACCTCTGCTAAGACAAAAGAAATATTACAGCCAAACTCGGTACGGGTATGCACGTGGTGATGAAGCTAAGAACTACGTAGAGAACATTCGCCGTTATTACCAAAGCATTATTGGTCATGTAAATAAGCGAAATAAAGAACAAGAGGCTAACCTTGAAGATTTGGTGGTGATCCCACCTCTAGAAATCTCAGGTGCAGAATCGACTATCAGCGCAGCTCAGCCGACAGTCAGCAGTTCAGAATCCTTGCAGTAAAATCCAAAAGAGCAATGCCAATTAGCATTGCTCTTTTTTATTGTCTGCAAGATAAGAAGCAAAATAGCAGAATCTCTGACTGAGTAACTAAGTAACTAGCAACTAAGCAACTAAGCAACTAAGCAACTGGGGATTCTCACCATAAAACTGTGTTGTGAAATTAGGAATGTCATATTGCAGTAACAATCGAACCTTATAACGGCACACCACAATCAAGATTATGCTCTGTTGAACTTCGATGCTGGCTTTAGACTAGAACTGCTCTTCTAAGTAAGCCAAGCGTACGACAGGCCAAATAAACGAATAACACTATAATTAAATCGTTAGTCCAAATTAAAAAGTCAGACGACAAATAGGAAGTCATTGAAATGATGAAGAACAAGCTGAAATCGAAACGCCTTGATAAGACTGTTGCTGCAAACCGTCGTAAGCGTATGCTTTCAAATAATAAGAAAAAGATCATTTGGCGCAACCGTGCTTTCATGCAGATGATTGCTGAGTAAATGCCATGATGACCAAGTAAGTTTGCTTAGGCACTTAGGCACTCCTAAAAGATAGAGTGCCTATTTAGATGGGCCTTATTTCTGTCTCGATTCTTCCTCTGAGCGCTCTTGCTTTCTTTTCTCTTTGATCTCTTTTCTACGACGCTTGAAAAACGCCTGCAATTGCTCACGACACTCAGCTTCTAGCAAGCCATGTTCAACGTCGGCATAGTGGTATGAGGCTTGGCTTTCAAACAAATTAAGTACTGTACCTGCAGCTCCCGCCTTTAAGTCTGGCGCTCCAAAGACAATTCGTTTTACGCGGCTGTGTAACAAAGCACCTGCGCACATAGGGCATGGTTCTAAAGTGACGTATAACGTAGTATCAAGTAAGCGATAATTTTCCAAAGCTTGGCCCGCTTTACGTAAGGTTTCGATTTCAGCATGTGCTGTCGCATCGTGGCTGCCAATCGAACGGTTCCACCCTTCAGCGATAATCTCTCCATCTTTAACCAGTATCGCACCAACGGGAACCTCTCCCTCTTTCTCAGCTTGCTTCGCTACCTCGATGGCGCGTCGCATGAAGATTTCATCTTGAGGGCTAAATTGATGATCTGACAAAGGGAACTCCAAAAAGGTAAAGCAAAAAATAGGTATGCCGTGAAGCATACCTAATCTTAGTAATAATGAACAATAGCGAGACAACGAACAATAGCGAGATTAAAGATATTAACGGCAGGCCTGTTCATTGAGTCACTAACGACTAGCGTCGCTAAAGTCGTTGGTTATCGGAGTCGCTTTGACGCTGACAATTCGATTGTTTTCAACCGAGGTAATTTCAAACTGCCATTGCTGATATTCGACAACCTCGCCAACCTCAGGTAAGCGACCAATTAACCAAGAGATTAAGCCGTTCAACGTCTGGAAACCTTCTTTCTCAACTTCTAGCTCTGATAGCTCTAAGCGATTCTTTAGTTCACTGAGCGGGATCAATCCATCCACCAGTAAACCGTCTTCGACTTCCTCAGTCCACAGGTCTTGAGGGTTATTAGACAGCTCACCGGCGATCGCTTCAAGAATGTCATAGTGCGTCACAAGGCCTTGCACATCGCCATATTCATCAACAATAAAGACCATCTCAGCACCTGAACCTTTAAAGTAGCTCAGTAAGCGCAACGCCTTCATCGACTCTGGAACATAGATTGGGGATTTAGAGAGCCCCATAATAACTTGAATACTTAAATTGCCCGCCTGATTCAGCAAAGCTTTGGCTGACACCGTACCGACGACTTGATTAAGGTGGTCTTGGCAAAGTGGAAATACGCTGTGCTTTGATAAACGCAGCTTCTTCAGCAACTGCTCAACAGGTTGGTCAATATCCAGAAAATCGACGTCTCGCCGTGGGGTCATCAACGAGCTCACAAGACGATCATCAAGCTGCAAGATATTACGAATCATCTCTTGCTCGCCACGTTCTATCACACCAGATTCAGAGCCTTCTTTCACTAGGGCATGAATGTCATCTTCAGTGACACTATCTTCTTCACCACCACGTCCCATTAATTTGAGAATACCTTCGGTTGAAGCAGACAACGCAAACACAAATGGTGTCGCGATTTTAGATAACCAGAAGATAGGCAATGCGACTAACACGGCGATGTTTTCAGCTTGGGATTGAGCAAAACGCTTTGGCACCAACTCACCCACAACAATCGCGAAATAAGTAATACCAACAACGACGATCGCAGTAGACAGGATATTTGCTTGTGCAGGGTCGAATTCCCAGAGTTCAAGTTGAACGGCCAGTGGCGCAGATAGGGTCGCCTCACCCACAATACCGCTGAGTAGGCCTATCACTGTAATACCAATCTGAATGGTTGAAAGGAAACGAGTAGGATTTTCTTTGAGCTCGAGAGCAACCTGAGCGGAGCGATGTTTTTCGGCTAAGCGTTTCAACCGACTATTCTTTGCTGCTACCAGTGCAATCTCTGACATAGCAAACAGACCATTTAAAACAATTAACCCCACTAAAAGCAGAATCTTCATGTGGCTTGGATTTCCTAATTTTACCGGCCAACAATTAGCCGTAATCCGGAGTATAAGCTGAGTGCCTTGATTTTGAATATAAAAAGTTGTGGATATAAAAAGTCTTAGATATAAAAAAATAGACAAAAATAGCGAAAAAAAAAGCCCGCACATTTTGGTGCAGGCTTCGATGATTTTATCTTACTAACTTTTTGCTTTTCTTACTTAGCTTACATTGTGTAAGTGTAAGGAGCTTGGATACCTAGTGGGATACCAAGAGCCCAGTAAGCTAGCAAGAAGATTGACCAACCGATTAGCATAGCAATCGAGAATGGCATCATTAGAGAAGCTAGAGTACCGATACCTGTCGACTTAACGTAACGTTGACAGTAAACAACAACCAGTGGGAAGAACACCATCAATGGAGAGATGATGTTAGACACTGAATCACCAACACGGTAAGCCGCTTGAGATAGCTCTGGAGAGATACCCACAACCATTAGCATAGGAACTAAGATAGGACCAATAAGAGCCCACTTAGCTGAAGCTGAACCCACAAGAAGGTTAACTGCAGCCGTTAGTAGAATCATACCAACAACCGTTGCTTCACCTGGAAGGTCCATCGCTTTCAAGCCTTCTGCACCATAAAGTGCCAGCATAGTACCGATGTTTGATTGAGCGAATGCAGATAGGAACTGAGCACAGAAGAACGACATTACAATGTACGCGCCCATCGTTGCCATTGTCTCAGACATTGCTTTGATAACATCATTACTATTCTTGAAAGTACCCGCTACACGGCCGTAGACGATACCTGGAATAATAAACAGGATGAAGATCAGAGGAACAATAGACTTCATTACTGGCGCTGAGAACGCTGTTAGTTCACCTTCAGGCGAACGAAGTGCTGAGTTTTCAGGAACCAAAGCTGCGATAAGTAGACCAATACCCGCAACCATTGCCCAACCAGCAAATTTGAATGCTTTAGATTCAATCGCTGTGAATGTACCTAGGTCAGGTGCCTGTTCTGCATCTTCATCAACAGGTGTGTTAGCAAGACGAGGCTCAATAACCTTCTCTGTTACGTACCAACCTATACCAACGATTAGAACTGAAGATAGGCCAGTAAAGAAGATGTTCGCTAGAGGGTTAACCACGTATACAGGGTCAAGAACGTTTGCCGCGGTTTGAGTGAAACCTGCTAGTAGCGGATCAATACCTGAAGGAATGAAATTCGCTGAGAAACCACCTGATACACCAGCAAACGCTGCTGCAATACCCGCTAGAGGGTGACGACCCGCTGCGTGGAAGATGATGCCGCCAAGAGGAATGACTAGAACGTAACCTGCATCTGCTGCTGTGTGAGACACGATAGCAACCAAGATTAGCATTGGCGTTAATAGCTTAGCTGGCGTGAAATTAAGCATCTTCTTAAGGCCAGTCGTAATGAAGCCTGAAGAGTCAGCAACGCCAACACCTAGCATAGCAACAAGTACGATGCCTAGAGGTGCGAAACCTGTGAACGTGGTAACCATATTCGCGAGGAAGCTAGCAAGCGCTTCACCAGTGAGTAGGTTGTTAACTTCTAGAGCAGCACCCGTTTGAGGGTTGATTAGATCGAATGAAAGATTCGACAAAAGTGCAGATGCTACCCATACAATAACTAGAGCCCAGAAGAACAGAATTGCTGGATCTGGAATTTTGTTGCCGGCGCGTTCAATGAAGTTTAGAAAGCGGTCCATTCCACTGATCTTCTCAGTCGATGGTGCTTTTTTTACGGCTTGGTTACTCATGGTAACTCCATATGTGATGTTGTTTGTTTAGGCCTAATATAAGTTTGGACCATGGCCTATTGGTGCAGCACATATTCTATTAAAGTCGTCATTAAAAAGCACAAGATTCCATCTTATTTTCCATAAATGGAGACATATTTTGCAAAAATACCATACAACAGCAACAATACAAAAACACAAAACATACCATTCCATATACAGAGTTTTAACTGGCACATAAAGAATGTCCGAGAAGAGCAAACTATCACGACATTGAAGTTATAAACCCAATCAATCGAACTCGCTGTATTTAGAAATCATGGTATGTAATTCGATCTCTTGATTATTACCAAACCGGTCTTCCCATGAGCTTGTTATCTGAACGGTCTTCAGCGCTCCGGATAAACTGTTCGTCACTGTCCAATCAAGTTGATATTTAAAATGCGAGTGATCCATGCCATCAACAATATCCGTAGCAAAATCCGCAGGCGTTATACTCGATAAAGCGGCAGATGCGCCTCGAGTTCTAAACCATTCCAGCTTATTTTCAGCCAAATTCAAAGCTTCTACACTATGAATAGCAAAGTCAGACTTTTGCTCAACATATGTTTGTAACTTAATTAGCCCTAGCGAACCGACTCCTATCAATAAAAATGAAATGAGTACTTCAATTAGGCTAAAACCTTTTTGCTTATAAATCATTCCATGAACCTTTTTGCCATCTTGGCTTAGGTGAAAATTCGAACTCATCAATAACATCTGAATTGAATGAAAAATTCAGAGAGTTATTAAATAGCGCCATTTGCCCTTCTGTATCAAAAAATTGTCCCCCCGTGAAACTGAATGCGCCAGCTTGCGCATAAGTTGCATGATATGGCGTAAGAGTACTTGAAGAACCATACATAGTATTAATTAGGTCACTAAATACTGAATTTACAAAAGGTTTCACTTCCGTCATCGAGTCCCATTGAGAAGGAGTGGGAGAGTAAGTATTATTAAAATGAAAAAATACACCGCTAATATCGCCAGAACCAGTGACCCCAAAAACACCGTCATGAACAAGTAAAAACAAATCGGTTCCCGGGTGTGCAGCCTGTAAATTTACAATATTCGTCACATCAACTGGCGCTAGTTGGCAAGAGCCATCAATCCAAACTTTATTGGGCTGTCCATTCACTATTGAATCAGAAAATTGGCTATAGCAATCAACACTACTAGAAGGCATTGAAACTTTAATAAATTCGTTATCTACATCATCACGAACCTCTTGCCACTTACTTTTATCGACTCCGAAAAAATCTTTAAAAGGGTCGATAGTGTCATCTCGCTGAATATCTAACCCAACATTATGAGAACTTATCACTCCAAAGGAGTTCTCCCATATCCCTGATTTAACAGCTGTCGATGTCTTATGAGAAGGCTTACAATCCTTAGTGGGATCATGCCCGGCTCCTGGAGATTCAATAGAACTACTTACGCCATGATTGGTAATACCAGTCGCAATAAACCTATATTTAACCACTGCCCCGATACACTCATAAGCTTCAGCAGCCGAGTCAAATTCACCAGGGTCTGGTGGTGAAAAAAGTGCTGAGCCAAAAGAAATAACATCAGAAGTCGACTTCATAGCTCCATAACCAACTGAAGATGAAAAGATTATTTTTTTATTAACACTGCTATGACCAACTTGAGAAAGCAAAATTTCAGGGTTTGTAAAGTCAGCATTTAAGGAAGAAAAACTATACGAGTTACAAACTGTCGCTAAATTATTGGGTATTGATTGCAATTTTTGATTAACAATATATGTAAAACCACACTCTAGACCTCCCTCTGCTTCCCAATGTTGCTTGCGCGCTTCTACTTCATTCTGAGATCTTTTTATTTGATAAAAAACAGAGCGATAACTACCAAAAGTCAACATTAACGCAGTAACTAGTAATACACTTGTTGTAAGTAAAACAACCGCACCTTGTTGATTTTTATTCATCGCCAATTCCTATTTTTTACAATCACACTTGATGAATAATTAACGGACGTATCTCCTACTAATTCAGCAGAAATCATAATGGTTGTAATACCTGAACTAACCCCTTGAGATTCAATACTTGACTGATTCGCATGAAAATCAACGACTCTAATTTGATTCGGCTCAAAGATAGAAGAGCACCCACTAATCGCCGCTGATACTGTTTTTACGATACTGGAGGGGCTATCACACACCTTGACCAAACCTGAATCAAATACAAAAGCGACATTTCGAATCTCTGATTGATGAGTGTAAGCATATGCAACCGTTTTTGAATCAGGAGAAATATATAAAGTATCGGTGGAGCCTGATAATTTTAGAGATACACCTGTCCCTCCATCGTAGCCCGCACGCTGGATATCTTCTTTAAAGTATTGAAGAGCTCCTGAAACTTGTTGTAATAGTAATAATTCTTTACTTCTCTCGGATGCGATGTTTTGTCCGGATATAAATACCGACCCCACACTTCCAATAACGACAATTCCCAAAATGGAAGAGATCATAAATTCGACTAATGTTGCACCGAACTGCTGCCTCCTAAGTGCAGATCTGATAACCATAAAAGTCTCCTTCTACACCACAAATTCTCATTCTTCCTGAAGTACGATATGTTATAAGCTTTAAAGGCTTAGAGTTCATATCAAATAAGAGATGGCCATCTTTAGCTTTACCGTTTACTCCACTAAATTTAATTTGTTCAGAACTGTAGTTAACGGTGAAATCTACGTTTCGAAATGAAGCACCTTCCAGTGTAAGAATTGTCGTACCAGTATTCGGAATATCGAATTCGGTCAATTCAATTTTCCAATCACCGGTGTCATTTGAATTACCATTCATTAAAAAATGAGCCCAAAGATCAGTATTTCTCATAACTGCCTCAGATTTTGCCTGCATCATAAAACCATTCAACTCAGTAGCTAACCGTTGCATCTTCACTGTTTCCGAGACAGAACTAAAACTTGGAGCGGCAACAGCCAATAATATAGAGAGCACTGATATGGTTATGAGTAGCTCTAAGAAGGTAAACCCGCGAGACATTTCCCAAATTCCTATGTAAACCGATACGTAACCGTATTTAATCTTGCAAGGATGCTACCACCGAAGAAAAATAGGCTGAATATAGAGAAGGAACTACTCGTGATGATTCGAAAAAATAAATGCAACAACAACAACTTAAGTTGCAAAGGGATGACATTGATCGAACTATTGGTCGCAGTGGCTATTATTGGAGTACTAACCGCTATCGCCTACCCAAGCTATACCGAACATGTCATTAAATCGCATAGAACAGCAGCATTAGCTGATATGGCAAAAATACAACTCACACTTGAGCAGTCATACAACGGTGTCTATAACTGGGGCAGTATTATTTCAGGAGGGGCTTGTGCTATATGTGAATCACCAAGTGATCGCTATGTATTTTCTGTCGCAAGTTCAAGCAGCATGGCATATACAATAACCGCCACGGCACAGTCAACTAAGGGGCAAAGTGGTGACTCTTGCCTAGGCACTCCCAAAACAATGACGCTCAAATCTTCAGGTGAAGAATCCCCTGTAAATTGCTGGAACTAATAGAAGTTAATATCCTTGGTATGAGTAAAGAATGACTAAGCATATACATAGCTGCATTTTTTAACTAAACGAGAAGATCAAAAAAGCCTGCACATAGGCAGGCTTTAAAATTTTCAAACCACGATCTAATTACTTAGTAAGGTCATCGAAGAAGTTTTTAACACCGCTGAAGAAACCTTCAGACTTTGGCTTATGTTTGCTTGCTGCTTCGCCACAGCATGTTTCTTCGAACTCACGCAGTAGTTCTTTTTGACGAGAGCTTAGCTTAACCGGTGTTTCAACCACTAGCTTAACGATTAGATCACCCACACCGCCGCCACGAACGCCTTTAACGCCTTTGCCACGCATACGGAACATACGGCCCGTTTGTGTCTCTTCTGGCACCTTAAGGTTTACACGGCCATCCAATGTCGGAACTTCAACCTCACCACCTAATGCTGCCATGGTGAAACTAACTGGTACTTCGCAGTAAAGGTTGTTGCCGTCACGCTCAAAGATGTTGTGCTCTTTTACGTGAACTTGTACGTACAGGTCGCCAGCTGGAGCGCCCTGCTCTCCCGCTTCACCTTCGCCAGATAGACGAATACGGTCGCCAGTATCAACACCAGCAGGGATCTTAACGTTAAGCGTTTTAGTCTTCTGTTTGCGACCTTGGCCATGACATGAGTTACATGGATCCTTGATGATCTTGCCTTTACCATTACAAGTAGGACAAGTCTGTTGAACCGCAAAGAAGCCTTGACGCATTTGTACTTGGCCATGGCCATGACAAGTGCCACATGTTTGTGCTGAAGAGCCCGCTTTAGCGCCACTACCATCACAAATATCACACTCAACAAGTGTTGGTACTTCGATTTCTTTAGAAACACCACGAACCGCTTCTTCTAGAGAAAGCTCCATGTTGTAACGTAAATCTGAACCACGTTGTGCACGCGCTTGACCACCACCACGACGACCACCGCCGAAGATATCGCCAAATACGTCACCGAAAATATCGCCGAAATCACCTTGACCACCGCCGCCGAAACCGCCGCCGCCGCCCATACCGCCTTGTTCAAAAGCGGCATGACCGTATTGGTCATAAGCTGCTTTCTTTTGTGGATCGGTCAGGATCTCGTACGCTACTTTTACTTCTTTAAACTTCTCTGGCGCAGTATCGTCACCTTGGTTACGATCCGGGTGAAACTTCATCGCTAAGCGTTTGTACGCTTTTTTAATATCGCGCTCTGATGCATCGCGGCTTACGCCTAATACTTCGTAAAAATCACGTTTTGACATGTTCTAGGTCACCAAAATAATTGCTACTACCGAATGATCACTTCAGTAGTCTGTGTATCAATCTAGATAAAAGTTCTGTCGGCTGAAATACCGAATAAAGCTATTATCTAGATAGACAAGTCTAAATACAAATTTACGGGCGTTAGAGTTACCTCTGACGCCCGTATATTTAGAAATCGAAAAACTACTTTTTCTAAGCTAAAACACGTTAGTTCAAGGAGAAGGCACGGACTTTCTTAACCAACCAAAAGGTAAGTGTAAGTGAGTACCTTCGACGCAGAAATCACGTGTTATAGCGACGAAAAATTATTTTTTGTCGTCTTTAACTTCTTCAAACTCCGCGTCAACAACATCGTCGTCTTGCTTAGATTGTTCACCAGCGTCAGCACCTGCTTGTTCAGCTTGAGCTTTCTGTTGAGCAATTTCCATTAGCTTTTGAGCAGCTTGCATAAGTTCTTGAACTTTAGCGTCGATAGCTTCTTTGTCGTTACCAGACTTAACTTCTTCTAGTGCCGTGATAGCCGCTTCGATCTTCTCTTTCTCGTCAGCAGGTAGAGCTTCACCAGCTTCTTCTACTTGCTTCTTAGTGCCGTGGATCATTTGGTCAGCTTGGTTACGTGTAGTAACTAACTCTTCGAACTTTTTGTCCGCTTCTTTGTTAGCTTCTGCTTCTTGTACCATCGCTTCGATCTCTTCCTCAGACAAACCGCCTGATGCTTGGATAGTGATCTTTTGCTCTTTACCTGTTGCTTTATCTTTAGCAGATACGTTCAGGATACCATCAGCATCTAGGTCGAATGTTACTTCGATTTGTGGCATGCCACGTGGTGCTGGTTGGATACCTTCTAGGTTGAACTGACCAAGAGACTTGTTGTAAGTCGCTTGTTTACGCTCACCTTGAAGAACGTGAATAGTTACTGCGTTTTGGTTGTCTTCAGCTGTAGAGAACACTTGATCCGCTTTAGTAGGGATAGTTGTGTTTTTCTCGATAAGCTTAGTCATTACGCCACCCATCGTTTCGATACCGAAAGATAGAGGAGTAACGTCTAGTAGTAGAACGTCTTTAACGTCACCAGCTAGTACACCACCTTGAACAGCAGCACCCATTGCAACAGCTTCGTCAGGGTTCACGTCTTTACGTGGCTCTTTACCGAAGAATTCAGTTACTTTAGCTTGAACCATAGGCATACGAGTCTGACCACCAACTAGGATAACGTCAGTGATTTCGCCTACAGATAGGTCAGCATCTGCTAGAGCTACTTTTAGTGGCTCTAGAGAACGTTGAACTAGGTCTTCAACTAGAGACTCAAGCTTCGCACGAGTCACTTTGATGTTCATGTGCTTAGGACCAGTCGCATCAGCAGTAACGTAAGGTAGGTTTACGTCAGTTTGAGTAGTAGAAGAAAGCTCGATTTTCGCTTTTTCTGCTGCTTCTTTAACACGCTGCATTGCTAGTGGATCAGCTTTAAGGTCGATACCTTGCTCTTTCTTGAACTCATCTACTAGGTAGTTGATCATGCGGTTATCGAAATCTTCACCACCAAGGTGAGTATCACCGTTAGTTGAAAGAACTTCGAAAGTCTTCTCGCCTTCTACTTCATCGATTTCGATGATAGAGATATCGAATGTACCACCACCAAGGTCGTATACAGCGATAGTGCGATCACCACCTTGCTTGTCTAGGCCGTAAGCCAGAGCAGCAGCAGTAGGTTCGTTGATAATACGTTTAACATCTAGACCAGCGATACGACCAGCATCTTTCGTTGCTTGACGTTGAGCATCGTTGAAGTAAGCAGGAACAGTTACAACTGCACCAGTTACTTCTTCACCTAGGAAGTCTTCAGCTGTTTTCTTCATTTTCTTAAGAACTTCAGCAGATACTTGAGGAGCAGCCATTTTTTGGCCTTGCGCTTCAACCCATGCATCACCGTTGTCAGCCTTAACAATGTTGAAAGGCATGATTTCGATATCGCGTTGAACTTCTTCATCTTCAAAACGACGACCGATTAGACGCTTAATAGCGAACAGTGTGTTTTGAGGGTTAGTAACAGCTTGACGTTTTGCAGGTTGACCAACTAGCGTCTCGCCTTCAGTGTATGCGATTACCGATGCTGTTGTGCGTTCGCCTTCAGCATTCTCTAGTACGCGTGGTTTGTCGCCGTCAAGAACAGCAACACAAGAGTTAGTAGTACCTAAATCAATACCAATGATTTTACCCATCAGGCCATCTCCGAATATATATTATTTAGTTTTTTGCTATACCCACATATGTGGGGGTGGTAATCAGGGAATCAACCCTAATACACAAAATTAAAGTGCAAATGTAATTTGCTTTCGTATGCACCATAGATAAGGGCTGCAAACTGGTTTTCAAGGGAAAAAGTAAAAAAAATCTGATTTTTTCCCTATCTTTCTGCTTAAGAAGAAAAAGTAGCTCATCCCTTACGGTTTAAGGCGCCAAAGTTGACACATTCATGCGTTCACCTTCAGCAATAAAATAGTCGCCCTATTCTATTTCACATAAAAAAAGACCTTCACTAGGAAGGTCTTTTTCAAATAACGCTTGTTCAGTTAGTTATGGATTCGCAATATTATTGATTGAGAATTAACTGGTAGAAGCTCGCTTGTGTGTAGTCACCCGCTTCCATACCACGCCACTCACATGCCGAACTCGACTTCTTAGTGTTACATTGATTGTATGCACCCGCTTTGAAGTACATCCAATCTTGACCATAGCCAAGATCAACGTCGTGTCCTTGATATTTACCTTTCGCCAGATCAACATCATATGTCTTCACAATTGGATCCGACGAGTTTGGATTCTTAGTAAACGTTAAGTGCATGATGTTATCTTTAATATTTACATCATATGAAAAAACTTCACCTAACTTAATGCCATCGCTAGGGTCAGAACTGCCCTTTTTCAAATTGTATTGACCAAATACATCATGGCGAATGTCTTTACGAAGTTTCTTTCCATTTTCATCTTTCGCGTTTTTCAATTCTTTCGGCGGGTTGAGCTCGTAGTTCCATGTTAATGAACCATGCTCATGCTCTGGTAGTTTACGGTAAACAATTTTAAGAGGTTCATTGTCCGAGCCGTGAATTTGCCCGATGACGACTGAAAATGCGCCTGTTTTATTGTAGTTACCACTGGTACTCACCTGGTCGACAGAAAGCGTCGCAGTCATTTGGCCGCCAATAGAGCCAAACTCTTCTGCATTCTTATGGCTCGAAATAGCAAAGTTGTTACTCGGATCTGAGTAACTATCCGCCAGCATTGCTCTTAGCTCACTACGAGTGTTCTTACTGTTTGGTGTCGTTGGTGCCGTATTCGGAGCCACAAATACCATCGCCCCAGATTCTGCATCAGTGTAGAACCATTTCGGGTGAACGTAAGGTGTGTCTACATTCGACAGTTCTTTCTTACCGATCTCTAGCGTTTTGCCTTTTCTAGATCCTTCGGTCGTTAACTCAGGTAAGTTAATTTTCCATTTAGATAAATCAAAGTTTTGTGCTGGTGCTTTTGCAGGGTCAAGATCAAATTGTTGACCAACATTGATATTTGAAGCGAGAGCTGGAACAGCTAAAAGAGTGGCCGTCAGTAAGCTAAGGTAAGACAACTTCATTATTGGGTTTCCTTTATGTCGTCAGAATGTAGGTTGTCAAAACAATAAAATAATATTGTATTATTATATGTGATCGAGATTAAATATTGAAAATTGATGGCCTATTACGGTGCCAGAAAAAATAAAAAATGAGACTTACACCAGATACTCCCTATCGATTGACTAACCAATTCAACAGATCCGACGCACTTTATGACAGACACAAAAAAGCCCCGCTCTCATTGAGCGAGGCTTCCAATTATCAAATCTTAATTAGGTATTAAGCTTCTGCTTTCTGTAGTTCAGTTTCTTCGTTCTTTTCAACGCCGATTGCGCCTTCAGACTTAGCAACGATAGTGTTAACCGCTGTATCACCTACTACGTTAGAAGAAGTACAGAACATATCGTTGATACGGTCTACTGCAGCAATGATAGCTAGACCTTCTGGTGGTAAACCTAGTTGGTGCAAAAGAACACCGACCATTACAACACCGCCACCCGGAACACCACCAGCACCGATAGACAGTAGCAAGATAGTTAGACCAAGAGTAAAGATGTCAGCAGTGTTGATTGGTTGACCGAATGCGTTTGCTACGAACATTGTCGCTAGTGCGATGTAGATAGATACACCAGACATGTTCATTGTCGCGCCTAGTGGAACACCGAAACCAGCCACTGATTTAGATACACCAAGCTTTTCAGTTAGGGTGCGCATTGTTACAGGAATTGTCGCATTCGAACTTGCTGTTGATAGTGAGAAAAGGATTTGCTCACGGATTGCACGTAGGAATTGCTTAGGTGTAATACCTGTCGCGATGCCAACCATCATTGGGTAGAAGAAGAAAATCCAGAACACTAGCATTGCAACAACCAGTGCTACATAACCAGCTACCGACATTAGCGTGTCTGCATCAAGTGTTGCACCTAGTTGAATCATCAGTGCGAATACACCAAACGGAGCCAGGCTCATTACTAGGCCGATAAGCTTCATCATGATTTCATTAGCCATCTTGAACGTTTTGATCGCTGGACCACCACGTGAGTCAAGCGCTTGAATAGCAAGGCCTGTCAAAATTGCCATGAAGATAATTTGTAGCATGTCGCCACTTGCAAACGCCTGAACAGGGTTGCTAGGAACGATATTTACAACTAGAGAGAAGATATCTGGAGTTTCAGTTGTTGTTAGTTGAACTGTCTCTGAAATCGTACCCGCTAAGTCTGCGCCTGCACCTGGTTGGAAAATAAGGCCAACAGTGAGAGCTGCAGAAATCGCGATGATGGTGTTGATAATGTAAAGAGCAAAAGTTTTACCACCTAGGCGACCGAAAGAACGGATGTCTTTCAATTCAACGATTCCACATACAATAGAAACGTATACCAGCGGAACAACCAATAGTTTGATCAAAGAGACAAACATCCCACCGACACCTTCTGCTAAACCAAGCAGGTAAGTATCGAATACCGCAATACCGCTGAATAGGTACTGAATAGCAGTACCAATAAGTAGGCCAGCAAACAAGCCTACAAAAATCTTACTTGAGAGCGATTTATCCATCGTTCTTCTCCAGTTTGTTGTGTTTGAAATTTGTACTTTTATAGTTATATATGCGACCAAAATCGCTATATTGCAGTGGATTTTACATACAACGATAACAATTAAAAGCATTTATTTACAAAAACATTACAAATGTGACATCAAAACATTTCACAGATATCAACTAGTTTCATAATATAAAACTCTAAATTAATAATCTGGGTAAAATTAAAGGAACGACATTCTTAATGCACCAATGATGACTATTTACGTGGATTCTCAAGTGATAGGCATAAAAAAAGAGAGGCATAAGCCTCTCTTCTCATTTCACATTAATTAGTGAATTATTTCGCGACCGCTAAAAGTCACTTAACGATAAATTACTTAGCAACCATTACCATCGCAGGGCGAACTACACGACCGTTTAGCTCGTAGCCTTTTTGCATCACGAACATAACCGTGTTTGAATCGTGGTCAGGGCTCTCTTGAATAGACATCGCTTGGTGGAATTCAGGATTGAACACTTCACCTTCAGGATTAATCTCTTTAAGGCCAAATTTAGCAACAGTATCTACGAATGTTTTATGCGTTAGCTCAACACCTTCAAACAATGGTTTAACCACTTCGTTTTCTGCATCTGCAGCTTGCATTGCACGCTCTAGGTTGTCGATCACAGGAAGTAGACCTTCAGCAAATTTGTTCAAAGCGAATTTACGCGCTTTATCAATTTCTTGCTCGCTACGACGACGCATGTTCTCAACTTCAGCTTTTGCGCGAAGAACAGAATCTTGCTGCTCTTTCACTTTAGATTCGCTAGAAAGCAGTGCCGCTTCTAGTTGAGCAATTTTTGATTCCTGCTCATCAGCCGCGTCTTCATTCAGTTCAGCTTCTTCAACTTTCTCAGCTTCAGCAATGATCTGATCTAGTTCTTCTTCGGTTACTTTGTTTTCTTCGTTGCTCATGATATCTCCAGAATTCGTTTTCAATGCCAGTGACAGGCGTGTTTGCGCCTCAAATTGATATAAAACACTCGCATAGACGTTCAACTTGCCTTTATTATGGGGATGAAGAATTTTGATTCAAGCCTAATTCGTTTGGAAACGTTATGAAAAAGCCATTTGAAGTCATCGCTATTATTGGTAAACCTCGAGATCAGCAAGCAATTCAGACTCATAGAGAGCTCTATCAGTGGTTAAGTACTGAGGGTTATCAAGTATTTGTTGATGATAGGCTCTCCAGTATTTTGGACGATATCCCACAAGAACATTTTTCTAGCCTGATTGAGTTAGGTAAACGAGCCGATCTCGCAATTGTTGTGGGTGGTGACGGAAATATGCTCGGTGCGGCTAGAATATTGTCGCGTTTCGATATTTCAGTCATCGGTGTGAACCGAGGAAACCTTGGCTTCCTAACCGATCTCAACCCTGAAAACTTCCAAAGCGCACTTATCGATGTACTCAAAGGTGAGTTCATGGAAGAAGAACGCTTCCTACTAGAGACTGAAATTCATCGTCATGGCCAAATAAAAAGTCATAACGCAGCGCTCAACGAAGCCGTACTTCACCCAGGTCAAGTCGCACACATGATCGAGTTCGAAGTGTATATCGATGACAGCTTTGCGTTCTCACAGCGTTCTGATGGTTTGATCGTATCGACTCCAACGGGTTCAACGGCTTACTCGCTTTCTGGTGGTGGCCCTATCTTGTCATCAAGCCTCAATGCAATCTCGCTAGTGCCAATGTTCCCACACACGCTTTCAAGTCGTCCATTAGTGGTTGATGGCAAACGTCGTATTAAACTTATCGTATCGCCTGATAACCGCGGCACTCAGGAAGTAAGCTGCGATGGTCAAATTTCACTGCCTGTTTCTCCTGGCGATGAGATCCACATTTACCAAAGCCCGAATGTACTCAAGCTGATTCACCCTAAAGACTACAACTACTACCATGTCCTACGTAACAAACTAGGCTGGTCAAGTAAGCTGTTCTAATTGAATTAGCGACTCTGGCAGTAGACGAGAATTTGAAAGGTTGACGATGTTCGTCAGCCTTTTTTTTACCCGTCGAAACCTTATAAGTCCTCATAGCCCTAATGTACCTCATCCCTTCACGCCCAGACTAAGTTGGGAATCTATAGCGGTTTCAGTAGCCTACAGGCAACCTCAATTCTGAGATCTGTCACAAAAAAATTTCACCTGTCGACTTTACTGTATAAAGAAACAGTATATACTGAGCTTATATACAGTATTGTTCAGTTATACAGGTAAATAAAAATGCTGGCTCATTTAAGTGTTAATAATTTCGCTATTGTTAAGTCTTTACAGCTAGAACTCTCTAAAGGCATGACAACAATCACCGGTGAAACGGGTGCGGGTAAATCTATCGCTATCGATGCTTTAGGCTTATGTCTTGGGGGAAGATCTGATGCAGGAATGGTAAGACAAGGAGAAGATAAAACCGAAGTCAGTGCCGCTTTTTTACTTGAGAACAATCTGCACGCTACACGCTGGTTAGAAGACAATGAACTGCTTGATGGCAGTGAATGCATCCTACGTAGAACCATCTCCAAAGAAGGTCGCTCTCGTGCATTCATCAACGGTAGTCCTGTCCCTCTTTCACAATTGAAATCACTAGGGCAGTTGTTGATCAACATTCATGGCCAACACGCGCACCACCAGCTGATGAAAAGCGACCACCAAATGGCCATGCTTGATCAATACGCAGGCCACTTAAACCTATTGAAATCGACACGTAATGCTTACCAAGCATGGCGACAAGCCGATAACCACTTAAAAGAGTTACGTGAAAATAGCCAGCAAAACCAAGCTCAAAAACAGCTTCTAGAATATCAAATCAAAGAGTTAAATGAGCTATCTATTGGGGAGGAAGAATATGAAGACCTCGAACAAGAGCATAAGCGCCTCTCCAATAGCGGAGAATTGGCCTCAACCTGCCAGCAGGCTATCGAGCTTATTTACGAAGGCGAAGAAGTTAATGCGCTTAGTATTCTGCAATCGGCCAATCACTCCCTAATTCAATTAGCTGAGCTTGATGAAAGGTTAGTTGATCTGCCCAACTTACTCTCTGAAGCCATCATTCAGATTGAAGAGACCAACAGTGAACTAAGAACCTACCTAGACAGCATTGATGTCGATCCAGGTCGTATGGTTTACGTTGAAGAACGCTTCTCAAAAGTGATGTCGATGTCTCGCAAGCATCACGTGTTGCCAGAAGAGCTTTACAAGCATCACCAAGATTTATTACAACAAGTTGAAGCGCTTGATTGTTCCGATGAAAAATTGGATGAATTGGCAAACGAGGTAGAAAACCAATACCAATCGTTCGTTGCTAAATCAGAGAAGCTTCATAAATCTCGAACTCGTTACGCAAAAGAGCTCAACAAGCTGATCACGCAAAGCATGCACGAACTGAGCATGGAAAAAGCACAGTTTGCCATTGAAGTGAACAACACCAACACACACCCTTCTCCATTGGGTATGGATAATGTGACCTTCATTGTTTCGACCAACCCAGGCCAACCAATGCAGCCCATTGCTAAAGTAGCCTCTGGTGGTGAACTTTCACGTATTTCATTAGCGATCCAAGTGATCACAGCGCAAAAAGTGGACACACCAAGCCTGATTTTCGATGAAGTCGATGTGGGTATCAGTGGGCCAACAGCAGCAGTTGTCGGAAAAATGCTACGTAAGCTGGGCGAATCGACACAAGTAATGTGTGTGACGCACTTACCTCAAGTTGCCGGTTGCGGTCACCAACAACTGTTTGTAGCGAAGAACACGAAATCAGGTAAAACCGAGACCCAAATGCACACGCTTGATGAGCAACAACGCGTCTCAGAGCTTGCTCGACTGCTTGGTGGCAGCCAGATTACCGAATCGACACTGGCCAACGCAAAAGAGTTATTAATCGCTGCTTAGGTTACATATTCAGCAACTTTCTGATAATTTACCGAAAAATCTTGCCAATTTTGCAACTTAATTCAAAATTGCCAGTCATAACAAGCTCAAAGCGCAAGGAGCTTTTTACTTCTTGCTGGAGCTTGTTTATTATCAGGCAGTATTTTAGCGAAGAAAGATCTCAGACTATGCGAATTAAAAAGTGGTTAGTTGCAGTTCCACTTGCACTAACAATGTTGACCGGTTGCTCTCTACTAGAGAAGTTGGTTTATCGAATTGACATCAATCAGGGTAACTATGTTGAACAAGAAGCTGTCGATCAGCTGAAGTTTGGCATGACAAAAACACAAGTTCGTTACGTTATGGGCTCACCTATGCTTATCGAAAATGGCTACCCAGATACGTGGTACTACATTTACCACCACACAAAAGGCCATGAAGACTCGATTCAAAAAAATCTTGTTGTTAACTTTGATGCAACGGGCACCTTAGTGACGATCAATGGTGATTTTGAAGCCAGTGATGAATTCTTCGAAAGCCTTCGCTAGCTTTCAACCAACAAAGCTTTCCAGTCAAAAGCTATCAGTCGACAAAGCTCTCAGCCGACAAAGTAAGAATCGCAAAAGCCTGCTCACATGAGCAGGCTTTTTAATATCCTGTAACAAATTAATCTTCATTTTCAGGCTAACGGACACAAAAAAGCTCGCCAATATAGCGAGCTCTCTTCTTACTCAAATTTGTTTAGCATTACGATTTAGCTGCAGCCGCTTTTGCTTGTTCAGCACGCTTACGGCGAATCTCTTTGGGATCAGCTAACAGTGCTCGATAAATTTCGATACGATCTTTATCTCGAACGGTTGCATCTAACTTAACGTTGCGGCTGTATACGCCAACTTTATTTTTCGCTAAGTCGATTTCTGGATACAACTCTAAAACACCAGACTGCGCAATAATCTCTTCAACGGTCGCGTTCTTATTTACCACTAAGGTAAATACACGCTGCTCATGTGGAAGCGCAAACACAACTTCTACGTGGATCATATCTGATTCAATAGTCATGGCTTAGTAAACCTGTTTCGCTCGTTGAGTAAAAGCACTGACCATATTGCTTGTCAGTTCATTGAAAATCTTGCCAAATGCCATTTCAATCATTCGACTAGAAAATTCAAATTCTAGTTTAAGTTCAACCTTACATGCTTGGTCGTCTAGAGGAGTGAAATACCAGCCCCCCTCCAGCTTCTTAAACGGGCCATCTACCAGCTCCATTAAAATTTCAGCACCATCCGCCATTCGATTCGACGTAGTGAATGTTTTACTGATACCAGCTTTAGAGACATCAACCGAAGCCACCATCGCGGAATCTGAAGATTCGATCACACGAGAACCAGAACATCCTGGCAAAAACTCAGGATAACGAGCAACATCATTGACCAAGCTGAACATCTGGTCGGCACTAAAAGACACTAATGCTGAACGAGTAACCTTTGGCATATAGACTCCTGTTAAAGACAGCGTTACATTAACACAAACTGCAATTTTAATTGTATTGGGCCAGAGCGCAAATAAAAAGGATTCCCCATCTAGGGCGCATTCCGTATAATGAGGCCATTATGGCAAAGAATAAATCAAAATCAAAAGCCGGTAGTAATACCATTGCGCTTAATAAGAAAGCTCGCCACGAATATTTCATCGATGATGAGATAGAAGCGGGGCTTGAGCTACAAGGCTGGGAAGTAAAATCCCTACGTGAAGGCAAAACCAATATCGCAGAAAGCTACGTATACATCCGAGATGGCGAAGCATTCATCAGTGGTATGACGATTACTCCGCTAACTCAAGCGAGTACTCATATCGTGGCGAACCCAACACGTATCCGTAAACTATTAATGTCGAGAAAAGAACTCGATAACCTTATCGGTCGTATTAACCGTGAAGGCATGACACTTGTCGCAACCGCGCTTTACTGGTCTCGCTCTTGGGCGAAGATTAAAGTTGGCGTAGCGAAAGGTAAAAAGCTGCACGATAAACGTACTGATATGAAAGAAAAAGATTGGGCGAGAGATAAAGCACGAATTATGAAGAGTAATTTGCGTTAATTTTAAGCACTTAAACGCACAGTGCTAGACAGGGTAAGCTTTTCTGGTACTATGCAAATAACACTTGGGGCTGATTTAGGATTCGACAGGAATTTTGAAGTCTGAGGTGCATGCCGTGGGGCGGTTGGCCACGTTAAAAGCCGCAAAAAAATAGTCGCAAACGACGAAAACTACGCACTAGCAGCTTAATAACCTGCTCAGAGCTCTCTTACCCTAGCTTCCGCTCGTAAGACGGGGACCAATAAGAGATCAAACCCAAACTAGCTAGCGCGGATTCTCCCACCTGAGAGGAAAAGCGCGAATTATAATTCAGGTTAGCCTTTAACTAGCGTGTCGGTTCGCAGGTTGCTGGTGAAATTAAAGATCGACTAAGCATGTAGTACCAATGATGAATGATTTTTGGACGCGGGTTCAACTCCCGCCAGCTCCACCAAACGTTTGGAAAGGGCCAACTCGAAAGAGTTGGCCCTTTTTTTATCTTTATTTTACTAGCCATAACAAGGAAAGTTTCTTTTTAACAGTGACTTACCTTTAGCACGTCAACAATAAAAAACCACACATCCCGTTGCTGAAATGTGTGGCCGTCTAGAACTGTTATCTTACGAACTTAGATAAGTTCAGGCGTTAATCCATCTCGCCCAGCAAGTAATCTTCATTACTGCTCACTACTGCGCCGTGCTTTAAGAAGTTCTTACCTAGGATCATGCTGTATTCAAAGCGAGAGCGATCTTGAAGGTTTACCCTTACCTCTTTCTCTAAGTCACCTAACTTAACCTTCATTTCGACGACAGGGCGAATGTTCACCTTCTCGCCTTTCTTGGCTTTAATACGCATCACATCAATCACTGGCTTAGTGAAATCTTGCTTATCGCCTTGGTTGTTTTGGTAGGTAAAACTCACCATGTCTTGGCCATCTTTCTTGAATCGTTTGATGTTGACTGCATTCATTGAGCTGACATCCGCGCCAGTATCCAACTTGGCAGGGAACGTCATGCCGTTGACTTCAACAACTTCGATGTGCCCAACTTTAAATAAAGGCTCCGATTTCAAAAGGTAGTCAGATCGAGTATTCACATACACCCCATCTTTCGCCATCTTTTTGCCTAACACGAAGTAGGACTCTTTCTCGTTGCTATTAAGTACGTCGATAGCAAATTCTTGTTGGCGAACTTTACCAGCACCTAAAAATTCACCACTTACAACTGGGCGAACGTCATCCCCAACTCGAAGCTTTTTGATTATTTTCTTAATGACTTTCTGTTGCTCACCATTCGCATCAATAAGGAAGAATTCAACAGAAGCATCTTTGCCTTTACCTGTCATTTCAAAACTGTCGACCTTCAACAAAGGCGTGTTGACAGTAAATGAAGCAACAGCCTTCATAGGGAAACCATCTAATGTGATATCTTCTTCCGGTGAGATAATCAGTGGCTCAGTCTTCTTCGCGACCTCGCTGAAATTCTCAGAACCTTCAGAAAGAATATTTTCAGCGTTGGTATCAATCATGAAAAGTTCGCTAGCGGTGCTGGTTCCAAACCTCAACTGTGACTCACTACTTGAACGGTCACGTAAGTACACTAGAACATCTTTAGTGATGTTTTCATCGAGTTGAACAGGTACATACACCAAAGGTCTCTTCTTACCACTCACGCTCAACATACGAACTAATGGCAGTGTCATTTCTTTTTGCTTACCGTCGTTATCGACCATATCAAACGTGACTTCATTGTTTTTCTTGTCTACATCGATATTTTTTGAATGCAAAATACTGTATCGATTCTTTAAAGAGAAGGTCCCATTCATCGCCATTCCTGAAATAGACACTACCTCTTTTCGACCTACTACTGTCGCGTTTTCCTGCTCTTGCAAGTAGTCATAGCCCGCAAATACTAAAGCGTTATCAGCAAGAAAAGTTTTGCCAATCAGCACTGGTGCTGAAAAATGGCTTCTGTCGGTAAGGTTAACGTCTGTTTTTAATTCTTGATCCGCAATGGTGAGTGACATTTTTACGGTAGGACGAAGTAAAGGCGTGCTGCTGGTGCGGCTACGTATCATGCTGACACGCTCTAAAGGCGCTTCGATTAATACCATATCTCCCGTGCGCGGGTTTTGAACTTTAAAAGACACCACAGCCTCATATTTCGCAAAGGCACTGCCATTCCAATCATCGTAATCAACATCGGAATTATTCAACAAGTCTTCGGTTAACGCCGCCATCAACTCTTTGTCTTTAAGATTCTTATAATCGGCATTCGTGCTCTTCACATGAATATCTTCAGCATGCATAGAGGTAGTTTCTGCACCAGTGTCGATTTTGCCAATGAAAGGAACGTCTTTTAGCCCTTGAACGCTAGAGAGGTATACATTCTCAGTACGGCCTAATACCGCCTTACCATCCAATTCATAAGTTGGGTTTTGAGTCGTGTGCGAAGTGTCTGTAGCCAAAGCATATTGTGAAAAAAGTAGCGTACTTAGAAGAGTTAGAGCCAAAGGTATCTTTTTCATTAGTTGGTCCGTTGTGATCAGTTCACTAATAATACTGGCGTTTCGGCGAAGAGTTCCCCTACCAGCACAGGTTCTCACATAACGTTAACGCTATGAGTTTTTCAATGACAAACCGATGACTTTGCAGAGCAATACCTTATCGATTATTGACTAATGGATACCCAATAACCTTTTTAATGCCTAGTGTTATATTGAAGAAATGAATATAAAAAAGGCCAACGACATACGTTGACCTTAGCGATTCAAAACACACCTTAAGCAGGCTTAACTTGCTAAAACACAAACGGTTCTAGATAAACATAGCACTAAAAAGTCCCGACTGTTTTCTTTGCACAGATAGCGCGAGCTTTTTCTGCGTCCTCACCTTTATTTTTTGAATCACTGTGGTTCTTATTTAAACATTGTCGATAAGATTCGATGTAACGCTCAAATAACACCTTTGCTTCAGGTAGAGGTTTATCGAGCAGTTGGGTAACGAACTTTCTTGATCCAACCTCAAAATGTTGAGTATCGATTGGGCTATTCCAATCCCCTCCCCAGATCATAAAACCATGATGGGCGAACAGCTCAACCACTTCTTCTGCCATGCCTCGACGTTCAATTTCATCACGCGCGCGAAAACGAGTACGATTCACATAGCTTGTCGCAGATTTTGAAGGCTTTACCGTGATTTTTCCGTTGCTATCAAACGCTAAGAAAGGGTTTTGAACTGGGTTGATGTCTATTGCCACACCATACGCATGTTTCGACCAACCTCCTCCGCCTGTAATAGGACGAGCGTTAAACGCACTGCTGTTGTTCGCATCCATTGAGGCGTTATCGTCACCTCTGAATTCACGCATTAAACGAGCGGAATGAA
This sequence comes from Vibrio sp. PSi01, assembly GCF_054960695.1. Taxonomy (NCBI): domain Bacteria; kingdom Pseudomonadati; phylum Pseudomonadota; class Gammaproteobacteria; order Vibrionales; family Vibrionaceae; genus Vibrio; species Vibrio sp. PSi01. The sequence goes on along the minus strand of NZ_JBHNYN010000008.1, from coordinate 83,894 downwards.
GAGGAAAATTGCGCAGTTTGAGCTCTGAAAAGATTTGTTCAACAGCCGGCGCAACAACATCAAGCACAATCATGTTCCCCTGCTGCGTTTCGCCCTTAAAGTTAACGAAATCGAAATCCACTTTGGATAATCGCTCACAACCAACGGGGGCACCGCTACTCAAGACATTGTTCTTTTTCATCATGTCGCATTGCCATTGAGATATAGGGGCAACTTGAGCATAACTCGCAGCACTAAGCACAGTGGCCAGCCAGCCGACAAAAAAACGTTTCATATCAAAGACTCAAAAATAATAAGAGTGGAAGTAAACAGGGTTTGAAAAATAACACATTAAACAAAGCTAAACGCACGCTTTGTTAGCGCGGTTTATTCCAATAAACAATCTCTCTAACTCGTCCGTTCTGATCTGTGTCAGGAGCTCCACCAACATCAGAAAGCTCAGGCAAGGTCGATAATTGCGGAGCGTGACAGGCAACCAGCATAAGTACGAACGCATCGTAAATATCGTCTATTGCAACGTCTTTACGCTTTGTGTTTGAAATGGCCAACAACAAACCGTCACACCATTGAGGGGCTAGTTGCTGAATAATAGAAAGCCGTTCATCTTTGCCTTCTTGTGTTCGTTTGGAAAAGGTCAACGGTTCGCCTTTCAAAGCTGCAAACACGACCTCAGGATGTGATTCTCTTATAGAAAGATCTGGATGAGCTTCAATGAGTTCATCAAGCTCACGGATCTTGGGCACAATTCCCCAAGTCTGCTTAGAAAACTTCTTATCAAGCTGCTCCACATTTGCACTGCACGCCGCAATGTAATCGGTTTGATAAACCGCCTCACGACACGGTACCGGAAACACCGAAGATCCACGTTTGCTGGTAAGAAAACGCCTTGCTGCTTTGTCGCATAATCTATCCGGAGTCTGTGAATCGCTAAAACCAATCGGCATATCGATTAACGTCGTCGAACCTGCAAGTTCATCGACTAACTCATCGAGCGTGTTTACCACTTTGAACGTAGGTAGCTCATTGCCAGAGACAATCCAAGCGATCCACCCCGCCTTGCAGCCATCAATTCCGATGTATTTCATTGTTGTCTTGATAGTAAATCGCCTCAATAACTCGTTTATTTTCTGCTCAGTTCCACTCACTGATCAGAAGTCGACTTTTTACTCCACGTACTTGCAAGCCCATTGCATCAAACACCTCTTCAAAGTCTCGACACAGTGCTGGTATGTTGGGTAAAGAAAGTGCCGCTTCAGAAAAAAACTGCTGTTCAAAATGATCAGAGTCGCTCCACGCCAATTGCCACCATTCAAGAATCCGAGACTTAGACGAACGAAGCTTTTCCGCTGTGGGAACTTTATCACTTTTACTTAGGTTCTCTTTGCTCGTAGTTGGAAAGAGGTTCCACTTATCGTTGTTTGGCCAGTAAGCAAAAGGCAAACAGTGATCAACGTGATACTCATTTTTCAATGACTTTCCACTCCAGACGCTAACAATGTCGGCACGATTAGATCTAAGTTGCTCGACACGTTTACGCACATCGCGAGTGTCGTGGTTTTGATCGATCCATACCAAGCAGTCGTGATAAGTCTGTAATGAGATATTTCGCTGTCGGTTTAACTCGAAACGCTGCATCTCCATGACCCATTGATTCACCACTAGCGGTTCAATCCAAGAGTGGTAGATTCTAAAGCACTCCCACAGGCTTTCATCGAGAGTGAAATAGCCAAAACTTTCTAGGAACTCACTATCCATGACCAATGATTCCCGGCTCTTCCGTCGTTTTTGAGGAGGGTATATATCGAATAGTCTGTTGTCTTTCGAGCCTTGATAAATAAACGTCACAGGCCCTGATTTAATGGTGCTAATCGTCTGTGAAAATAGCTTTTGTAAAGCCTTGGCTTCCTCGCCCAAAAACATAGTTCCAATAGCTAGATCATCGGCACTTAAGTGCTTGAGTTTGTTCCAGCCATCTTCTTTTACAAACCCAAGTCCCTTCGTTGTGTTGCTATTTTGCTGAATCCCAGTGCCTTCTATATCGATATCAATCAAGCGCTTAAACTGTCTAACCCAATAAAGAGCGACCAAGCCCATTGGAAGTGAGATTTTCCCATCAGTTCGATCAATCACAGCGCCAGAATGAGCATCAGCTATTCTCAGTAAGGTTCTTAACAAGGCCAACTTGTATGTCGCTGACTTATTGTCATTCACAATAATGTGTCGCACCTTGTTCAAGTCACCGGAACCATCATCAGGTAATGTCATCACCACGGTTTGCCACCACACTTCACTGCGGTTCAAAGTATCTTGGCTATCATCGACATGACGAACCAACAAGGCACTGTTTTTTGATAACCGCTCAAGTTCTTCAACTGAAACTTGGTACCCTTCTCGACTATCCTGAAACTCCCCATGACGCAGAGTAATCACCAACTTGCCGTTTGGGGCTAATAAGTTAGACAACTTTCTAAATGCACGCTCTCGATAGGACGGGGCTAAGTGCATCCAAACAGCACTCACCAGTATCAGGTCAAAGCGCATTCCGAGGTTTTCAGTGCGGCCAAGCGAAGGAAGTGAGTCATCAATCCATGTAACACTTGGCCCGGTATATTCAGAGCCTTGCTCGCGTAATGAGTCACTGGGTTCTATTGCGATAACGTCAGCCCCAACTTTCTGCATCCATAACGCATCACGTCCACTACCAGCACCGACATCTAGCACTTTATCACCCTCTAAGGGCCAATAAGCTTGCCAACTTTGATGTACCGTCTCGAACGTCACTGAGTTGTACTGCTCACAAAGTGTGTGGGCATTTTTATCGTAAAAAGGAATCGATGAGGACATATGCGCTATTGGAGTAAGGAAATTAACACCATAGTAATGGCGGCCATACAGGATTACTAGCGGCACATGTAACTTCAGCTACATCCATAAACATTCATCGTTAGTCACTGTTTTATATCAATATATATCTATAGGACGATTCCTGTAATCTACGACTTAAAATTAAACTCCACGGAAAATGAAACAAACCAGGTGCAAGGTGACACGTGAACAGGGATAATTATTTTGATGCTACCCCAACCTCACCCCCTGCAGAATTAGACTAATGAACACATACTCACATATAGATACCCCGTTCAACCTACGCCACACCTGTTGGTTTTGTGGTGAACCTTCCAATGATGTTGTTGAATTTCCTAAGACAGCGCAAGCTGTTGCCAAGATTGGTCACTCACCGATAGCACTGCCGGCTTGTAATGAGTGTGCGAGAATTAACTACTCAAAGAATCTGACCTCAATTTGGGCTGTGCGCGATCAGATAAAACACGCACTCATCGATAAATATGCAAAGCACTTAGGGGTTGGTGAGAACTGGACGGAGCAAGAGCTTATTGATTCAGATTTCTCGGGCTCGACGCTTGGCGGGTTTGGGCGCAGTGCTTGGAAGATGTATCAAATCGCCAAGCAGCGAATTGACTATAAAGGTTGGCCTTTGTCGGTTGATGACATTGTAATCGAGGCCTACGACGAAACCAGTGGCTTTGAATTCGACGGTACTCGTTATGCTTCAATCAATTCGTGTATCGACTACTTCACCAAGGCTGCGGGCGTAGACAAAGAGCTGCTATCGCAACTTGTCGACATCGTTTCAACTGACCGTTTTAGCTACGCGCTTCGAATCGCCAAGCTGAATAAGAATGTCTCTAATACCAAACGCTCAGAGATCATCGAAGAGGTGTTACAGCAAGAGTCTGAGCAAGAAGAGATACAGCTTGAGCAAGCCAATTCACTGTTCAACCCAAATGTCGAAGAAGTCAGCATTTCAGGTTCGACGGCTCCGGTGTTCGCTATTCAATGGGCAATGATGAATAACGTTAAAGATTTAGCTCACCTTTGTTCACTCGAAGATGATTATTTTGACTATTTCGAACATCTTGGTGGCCCTGCAGCTTTCATGTCTTATAACGGTCTACAACTCTACTTGGAATCGCGTCAAGATCCAGAATGGGTAGAAAAGTTGGATCCAAATAAACAGTATTGGTGAACATGCCTCGCTACTAGTGAACACGTGTAAGCTCGATGATCGTGTCAAACACCCATTGTTAGTCCTTGTTTTATATAAAGATCTAAAAACAGAACCCTATAACAGTTAATTGTTGCAATTCGGTTAAATAGAGTGAAAACTTCAAGCATCTAAAACTATTTAATCACTGCAATCTTGCGGTGAGTAAGGAGTGAATTGTGCTTGCTGTTCTTCGTATAATTTTGGCTACGGTGTTTATTATTTTCACTACCCTCTGTGCTTTTGTTTACTGCTTGTTTAGCCCCAAGAACCCCAAGCATGTGTACGTTTTCTGTCGTTGGTTCAACCAGCTACAAAAGATCGTCGGTGTAAAACTGGTGCAGCGCGGCCTAGACAATGCGCCAACGTCAGAAAAAAGCGTCTACATCTCTAACCACCAAAGCATATTGGATTTTGTCACCGATCCGGGGATGCTGAGGCCGCGTACTGTTTCGCTGGGTAAACGCGACTTGCTGTATGTGCCTTTCTTTGGCTTGCTGTATTGGATCACAGGTAACATTCTGATTAATCGTGAAGATAAATCCAAAGCACGCGATACCATCAAGCAAGTGGCAGAAGCGATTCATCAGCGAGATCTGTCTGTTTGGGTTTATCCAGAAGGAACACGCAGTAAAGGGCGTGGATTATTGCCATTCAAAACAGGGGCTTTCCGGATGGCGATTGAAGCCGGCGTACCTATTACCCCAGTGTGTACCAGCACTACGCACAATAAGATTGACCTCAACCGAGTTAATAATGGCATTGTGATCACCGAGATGCTGGAACCTATCGATGTGTCTGGATACAAGCTCAGCGACGCAAGAGAGTTAGCCAATCGCTGTCACGCACTCATGGCAGAGAAAATCGCAGAACTTGATGCCGAAGTGGCTCGTTTAGAGGAACAACAACACCCAGAGCTGGATTCAGACCGTTCTTCTACGAGCTAAATCACAACGAACACACTGAGCCATCGCTCAATGACTTAAAAAGACACTCAACGATCGCAACTCTCATTGTTCTCGTTTTACTTGCTGGCGTTTATCCGCAAAATAAAAACAGGCGTAACGGCTTTATAGAGCAATGGGAGTAAACGATGGAAGTGATTCACCATGGTGGCAAACATACTGTCACCGGATCTTGTCACGAGCTAAGAGATTCAGGCCAAGCGGTGCTCATCGATTGTGGCCTTTTTCAAGGTTTGGATCTTCAAGGTAAAAAGCTTCAAGGGGAAGACGCACACCCTCTTGATATTGAATTTGAAACGTCCCACCTCAGCGCTCTGCTGCTGACTCATACTCACATTGACCATATTGGCCGATTACCTTGGTTACTCGCCAGCGGCTTTAACCAACCGATTTATTGTACGCAAGCCACCGCTGAACTCGCTCCTTTAATGATTGAAGACGGGCTAAAACTGCAAGGGCTCAGTCATAAACAATCAAAACTCATACTCAAAAAAATTCATTCGTTGATTGCTCCTAAGCCTTATGGTGAGTGGTTTTCAATCGCTCCTAAGCTGCAAAATAACGGAATGGATCATCATAGGCCAAATACTCTGTATGCTCGCTTTCAACCTGCTGGGCACATCTTAGGTTCCGCCTATATCGAGATTAAGTTATCTAGCCAAGAGATTGTGGTCTTTTCTGGTGACTTAGGGCCAAGTAACACACCACTTCTGCCCGATCCAAAGCCACCACAACAAGCCGACTATCTGTTTATTGAATCCACATATGGCACAAGTCAACATGATGATATTGCTACTCGTTCAGACCGCCTCAAAGCGATCATTGATCGTTCGCTGCTCGATGGTGGCGTCATTCTAATTCCGGCTTTTAGCGTCGGTAGAACACAAGAGCTTTTGTTTGATATCGAACACCTGATCTTTAAGCATCAACTCAGTAGCGATATTCCTATCATCCTCGATTCTCCCATGGCAGAGAAAGTGACGCGTTCCTACCGACGCTTTAAAGAGTTGTGGGGGCAAGAAGCAAAACAACGTCTTGAACTGAAACGTCACCCACTCGCTTTTGAGCAATGCATTACTGTTGATGGGCATAGAATGCACAAGAAAATCGTCAATCGCCTGCGTTCGACAGGTGAACCCGCAATTGTGGTCGCAGCTTCTGGGATGTGTCAGGGCGGCAGGATAATGAACTACTTATCAGCTTTACTTCCCGATAAACGCACCGATGTAATTTTAGCAGGCTATCAAGCTCACGGAACGCTCGGGCGAGAGCTACAACAAGGAGAGAAACAGGTTTCCATCGATAACCAACACGTTGAGGTCAATGCTCAAATTCATGGCATGTCTGGCTACTCTGCCCATGCTGATAAAGATGATCTCAATCGATTTATAGAAGAAATAACCGTGCCACCCAAAGAGGTACATTTGATTCACGGAGATCCAAACACTCAGTCTGAGTTCGCTCAAGCTTTGGTTGGGAAAGGATTTAAAGTCGTTTAAAACAGGCGATTGATTCACGATTTCTGATTACGGTAATCCTTACGGAAAGTTCTAAAAATCACTACTGATATTTTAAATAATACCTCCCCTTAAACCTGCCTAATCTCACTATATCGGTGATATATTCTTGCGTCTTTACCGTCGTAATGTGTTAACAGTCATTAGTACTGAACAACGTTTCCTCTCATTTTTCTTCTACTTTCCCTTCTGACACATATTGTGAGTTTCGAAAATTTGTATTAATCACTATTTATTCACTTTACAAACCGACACTAAAAACAACTAATTGCATATCAATTTTAATGAAACGATTATCAAATTAGCACTAAGCGTTAACAAACACTCCCTGTAACATGCTTTATGTCACAGTAATCCTAATAAGCAGTTAAATAATTTAACACTCGGGTTACAAGTGAAGTATTGTGTTGTTCGAAAAACAATCATAAGCAAAACTAACAGGGAAAATACTCATGCAGTCATTCGTTGATTTTTTGAATGGAATAATCTGGAGTCCAGTACTTATCTACCTATGTTTAGGTGCAGGTTTGTTCTACTCCATCATGACTCGATTTGTTCAAATCCGTCACTTCTTTGAAATGTGGCGCTTGCTACTATCGGGTAAAAGCTCGTCAAAAGGCATCTCGTCTTTCCAAGCTCTGGCCGTTTCTCTATCTGGCCGTGTCGGTACAGGTAACATTGCTGGTGTTGCTGCCGCTATCGGTTTCGGCGGCCCAGGTGCAGTATTCTGGATGTGGGTAGTGGCTTTCTTTGGCGCTGCAACAGCTTACGCAGAATCAACGCTAGCGCAAATCTACAAAGAAGAAGATGAAGGCCAGTTCCGTGGTGGTCCGGCTTACTACATCGAAAAAGCGATGGGTCAAAAATGGTACGCTTGGATCTTTGCTATCGCGACTATTTTTGCATGTGGTATTTTGCTTCCAGGTGTTCAGTCAAACAGTATTGGTAATGCTGTAGAAGCTGCATTTGGCTCAGGTGACATGATTGAAACAGCTATCGGTACATTCAGTTTCGCTAAAATTTTCACTGGTACTGTAGTTGCTATTATCCTAGCGTTCATCATCTTTGGTGGTGTTAAACGTATTGCGAACTTCACACAAATCGTTGTTCCATTCATGGCACTGGCTTACATCATCATCGCGTTCGTTATCATTCTGCTAAACATCGGCCAAGTGCCAACGGTTTTCGCAATGATCATTGGCGATGCATTCACACCTATGGCAGGCTTCGGTGCTGCAATTGGTTGGGGTGTTAAGCGTGGTGTTTACTCAAACGAAGCGGGTCAAGGTACAGGTCCTCACGCGGCTGCGGCTGCAAGTGTTGATCACCCAGCTCAGCAAGGTTTGGTACAAGCGTTCTCTATCTACATCGATACACTTTTAGTATGTTCAGCTACAGCGTTCATGATCATCATCACTGGTGCTTACAACGTTCACGGCGGCGCTGAAGGTGTGTTCCTTGTTCAGAACCTAGCAGCAAACATTGGTGCCAACGGTCCTGTATTTACACAGCTTGCTATTGAAAGTGCACTACCAGGCATTGGTAAGCCGTTCATCGCATTTGCTCTGTTCTTCTTCGCATTTACAACAATTCTTGCTTACTACTACATCGCAGAAACGAATATTGCTTACCTACGTCGTACTATCAAAATTCCTGGTATGATGTTCGTACTTAAGCTTGTTCTTATTACTGCCGTTTTCTATGGCACAGTTAAAACAGCTAACCTTGCATGGGCAATGGGTGATGTTGGTGTTGGTTTGATGGCGTGGTTAAACATTGTCGGTATTCTGATCATCTTCTTCATGTCTAAGCCTGCGCTTAAAGCTCTTGCAGACTACGAAGAACAGCAGAAACAAGGCGTCACTGAGTACACGTTCAACCCTGTAAAACTAGGCATTAAAGGTGCTACCTACTGGGAAGAGAAGTACAAGCGTAAAACAGGAAAATCTCCTGAAGCTGAAACTGCAGACACTAAACCTGTAGAGCAACCTTCAGCTTAAACTCGCCTTAACAAATAGATTGCTTTAACAAATAGACCTCTTTAACTGGCTCTATTAATAACGCATAAAAAAGGGGTTAGCCATTTCGGCTAACCCCTTTTGTTTTGTTCATAACCAATAAACGGCTTATAACAAACTAACTGTTCCCGAGTTAGAGCATTAAGCAGCGATTTCTTGTGTTGCCATTTGAGGTGCTTTCTTCTCACCGATAGGCAATACTGTGCGGCCGTATTCGTTGTTGATTACTTGTGCCATTGCAAAGTAGATAGCTGAAGCGCCACAGAAAATACCTTCAAAACCAGCGATAGTGCCGATTAGTTCGCTGCCAGTGAAATCACGAGCGGCTAGTAGGAAGAACAAGATAGTTAGTGAACCGAATACTACTTGCTTCGCAACTGGGTAACATAGAGAACCGATGAACATGAAGCCTGTGAAGATACCCCATAGTAATAGGTACCAACCCATGAATGCAGCAGGGCTTGCTGGAAGGCCCATGTAAGGCATTACAATCAAACCAACCAAAGACAACCAGAATAGGCCGTAAGAAGTAAACGCAGTTGTACCGAACGTGTCACCACGTTTGAAACACATAGTGCCCACGATAACTTGGCTCAAACCACCGTAAAAAATACCCATTGCAAGAATCATAGAATCGATTGGGAAGAAACCTGCGTTGTGGATATTAAGAAGAATGGTGGTCATACCGAAACCCATTAAGCCTAGTGGCGCTGGGTTAGCTAGTTTGGTCGACATTACGAATTTACCTTATTAAAGTGGTTGATTAAAAAAAAACGATAAAAATTATCAGAAAATTTTAATCTATAAACCGTACAACTAGGTAATCCAGTTATCGAAAACTAAGATTGTACAAATGATCTTATGGAAAATAGGTTTCATAATGAACCTATTCAATTCACCGAAACTATCAATAAACAGATTCCCTATCACGTTCGTTCCTCACTGTAAGGAATGACGAGTGAGGTAAGTGTTGAGGCAATGAGACAAAGCCTGGTGCTACGTCACTCTAGAATCGAGGGACGGGATATCTGGAATCTACTCTTCGATATGAGCACTTGCGGCACACAAAAGCCCTCTGTCACGTTCGTTACTTACTGTGGGGAATGACGAGGTTTTTTTAGGTACGATAAACGAGATGGGGATGCGAAAAGAGTCTTTAGATTTGAGTAAGCGCACCCTTAATAGCAAACGTAGGCAACAGATGGCGAGCTTTTCGTTACTCGTTTACTCGCATCCCGTATCTACTCATTGGATCGTCATTCCAGAATCGAGGGACGAGATATCTGGAATCTCGCCCTCTTCTGTAATCTTAAATTACGCTTGTTGTGTTTTAGATTCAGACACTTGAGGTTGAACTTCTGAAGAAGTGTTTTTACTCGCATCGTACTTGGCTAACAGAGTCACAAGGATAAGCTGAGCAATCAGAGCTCCTAGCACAACCCATGTACTTCCCGTAAAGCCTGCCACAACAAAGCTCACCAATGCGATAGAGCCATTCATCAACGCATAAGGAAGTTGAGTCTTAAAGTGTTCAAATTGATCACACCCTGCGCCAGTTGAAGAAAGAATGGTTGTTTCAGAGATCGGTGAACAGTGATCCCCAAACAAACCTCCCGACAACACAGCACCGATTGCCACTAGTAAAGGCGCATCAATCGCAAAAGCGGTTGGAATAACCAATGGCATCATAATCGCGAAGGTTCCCCACGACGATCCCGTTGCGAATGAAATAATCGCCGACAACAAAAAAGCGACGGCAGGCACTAACCAGTAAGGAAAGCCACTTTGTGCTTGTTCTGCAATATAAGCCGCGGCGCCTAACTCTTTACCGACGGTGCTTAACGCCCATGCCAATACAAGAATGATCGCTACAGGCATCATATTTCCCATGCCCTTTAAATACACCGAAACACCATCAGACAATTTTCTTACACCGTAATAAGCCATTAGCGAGATCAAGGTAATCGCAGCAAAAAAATAAGCCGATGATAAAGCCGCTCTGAATGACGAACCTGCAACCTTTTGGAACGGGAAGCCTTGCGGAACCAACATGGTGAACAATACAACGACCATCACGAGTAGCGGTGCCCAAACAAAAGATGCTTTTGCATTTTTATGCGAGAAAGGATTCAAGGACTCATTATTCGCACCAGAACAAAGACCCGCTTGGCAATCACGCTCTGCCTTTGCCATTGGTCCGAAGTCTAAACCTTTAAAAGAAACTAAAGGAACAATAAAGATCGCTAAGAAAGCGTAGAACTGAAAAGGAATCGCGCCGATGAAAGCATCCCAATCCGACATGTTGACATTCAAAGCGGTAAACTCTTTTTGAATCAACCCCATGATATAAACACCCCAGCCAATAAAAGGGATAAGAATCGCGACGGGAGAGGAGGTTGAGTCAATAATGAATGCTAGCTTCTGTCTTGAAAGTTTCAGTTTATCGAAAAGGGGACGAAAAACAGGGCCGACAATTAAAGGAGTGCCTAAGTCTGAGAAAAATATAACAATTCCACCTAACCAAGCAGACACTTGAGCTTGGCATTTATTGCTTACCCACTGAGTCACCCGCTTTGCGAATGCGACACCACCACCGGACTTTTCCATCAAAGCAACAAAACCGCCGATGAAAATCAAAAGCATAATCACACCTGCATTATAGCTATCGGTCAGTTGAGGTACCAGATAGCCTTTCACCATAGTGCCGAACGTATCAAGAGGATTAAGTTCACTAAACATACCGGTGAGCATTGCTACACCACTCAATACGCCAGCAAAAAGGCCGATCACTACATTCCTTGTCGCCAATGACAACACCAAAGTAATCACAATGGGGATGAGTGACGTGATATCTGTCTGTTCCATAGGTACACCTTAACCCTAAAATAAAAGAATAAATATAATTAAAAAATGAATATAAATTCACAAGAGTCATTTGTACAGAACTTTATTTCATAACTAGTTAAATAATCCTCTTATTAACGAGAGTGCAGAGCAACCTACCTGAAACGATTTCCTTAATGAAAGAAAGTAGGAGTCATTATTCAACTCAGTGTTTGATAGTGTGGATAGTGTGGCTTCTCAACTCTCATGGTGAGAAGGCGCAATAAAAAAGCCGAAAGTCATAACTTTCGGCTTTTGAACAACACGGGTCAGCTTAGTAAGCCAATCTAAAGCAGAGGTTGATTAATAATGACAGATCACTGACAACTAATTTCATCCCAGAACCAATTCGACTGTACGGGGCTTTCCCAAACACCCGGACCGTTTTTAGCTACGAAGCACTTGCCGTTATGTGTCACCTTGTCACCATTACTCACCTGGCTGACACCTGCTTGCCATGTAATAAATACCGATGGGTCAACGACGACAGGCGGCTCAACCGGTGTTGGTTCTACCGGAACTGGATCGACTGGCGACGGGTCTGTGACGACGGGTGGTGTCGGATCTCCAGTAAGCAACTTCCAAGGGCCGCCATTGGCAGGGTCATCCCCTTGTGTCCACCATTTCGCTTCGTAAGTCGCACCATAGTGAGTCACTTGGTCACCCGCGTTGTAAACCTTAGTCGCACTCCAACCATTACCACCCGGATCAGTACCAGGGTCTACCGGATCAAGCTTTTCGACCACCTTCACTTCAGGCCAGCTCGCATGAGAACCATAAAAATTGGTCACACACTTCTCGTAATCTCCAGCAACCAAGGCAGAGTATGCAGTTTGGAAACCAACAAGCTCACATTCAAATGAATAACCTTCTGGGCGGTCTGCGTAGTATTTCCAGTTGCCATCCCAGTTGGTGTACAACACATCGGTTGCTCCATTGAGGTTCAAGCTTCCGTAAGGCGTTTGTTGCCAACAAGTATTAGCTTCATCCGCTTCTACAGGGATTTCATAGTGTGCTGCTAACCCTTCCCAATAACGAATACGGTTAACCGGTTGGCCTTTATCTTTGTTCTGCTCCCCACATTCAATACCACCATTAATCACATTGATCGTGGTACCAAACCCATAACCAATGCCCGCATCTAATTCGCGCTGAGATGGCGTCCAAGTGCGGTCGATAACGTGCAGCATTGCTGGTTTAGGTGCTTGAGGAGTAAGGAAGAACCAGATAGCAGAAGCCAAGTTCAGCCAAGAATCAGCGACTAAGCCCGGATTATTCAGTAACACCGTTGCATCACCATCGAACATCACTTCAGAGAACGCACCGTAATTAAAATGGTAAGAAAGCTGCTTGGCACCTCGCCCAAAGTAACCCTGCCCCGCGGCACATGGCCAGCGAGCATTTTGCCAATCGTTCTGACCACAACCCGTAGTGTAGCCCTCTTGGCCTTCAGACCAGCCCATTTCACGAACATGTACCAACGCTTGCTGCCACTCTTCTAGCGCTAATGGGTTATCAGAGGTGTTGTCTATCGCGATGTGGCCACCCGTCTCTTGTGAGAAATGAGCAAAGGCCGTGATAATGGATTTTTTACAGATAGCGTCGGAGTCACGACCATCGGTGTACTCTCCACAGAAAGCGGGGAATTTACCAATCGCACGTAAGAAACGAGTGTAGGTGTATTCTGGTGCAGCCATCTGAGTGAGGAAGTTCCATTCAGATTGAGGGAATACACGTTCGACTCGTTTTACGTTTTCAGGATTCGAGGCTAAGCCCGGCTCTATAGCTTCAACAACACTATTGGGACGAGTTTGTAATACCTGTGACCAGATCGCATACATAGGATCGGATGTTTTCGCTTGTTCAGCAGCTTGTAATGCCGACTTTTCAACAAGGTAACCATTCGGGTTTTGCGGATCAGGTTGGATATTCAAAGACGCATGACTTTGCGCAGCCAATGTGCAGCCGAGCACTGTCGCCAAATATTTGATTTTTAACATGATGGATTCTCTTATCTGTCCTTAATAAGTCCATCAAAGAGTATGCTTCACACGCGAAATACCATAGCCGTTGCTGTATGAATTTATAAAAATTGCGAGTGATATTTTTGATATATAGCTCATACAACAAAGCGTCTCATGGTTTCTTGAGCTGATATCTAATTTCCAACCCATTTGGTTTCTAGAGGTTAGATATGGCTCTTTAATACCCTGAATCAAAAAGAAAAAAGCCCCGAACTGAGTTCGAGGCTTAAGATCTTAATCAAAGCTGGTTAAATCTCTAAAAGATTATTCCCACTCGATAGTTGCTGGTGGCTTACCAGAAATATCGTAAACAACACGTGAAATGCCGTTAACTTCGTTGATAATACGGTTAGAAACCTTACCTAGGAAGTCGTATGGTAGGTGTGCCCAGTGAGCAGTCATGAAGTCGATAGTTTCTACTGCGCGTAGAGATACAACCCAATCGTACTTACGGCCATCACCCATTACGCCAACTGAACGTACTGGTAGGAATACCGTGAATGCTTGAGATACTTTGTGGTAAAGGTCAGCAGCGTGAAGCTCTTCAATGAAGATAGCATCAGCACGACGCAGTAAATCACAGTACTCTTTCTTCACTTCGCCAAGTACACGAACACCTAGACCTGGACCCGGGAATGGGTGGCGGTAAAGCATGTTGTATGGAAGACCAAGCTCTAAGCCGATCTTACGTACTTCATCTTTAAACAGCTCACGTAGAGGCTCAACAAGGCCCATTTCCATATCATCAGGAAGGCCGCCAACGTTGTGGTGAGATTTGATTACGTGTGCTTTACCTGTCTTAGATGCAGCAGACTCGATTACGTCTGGGTAGATAGTACCCTGAGCAAGCCACTTAGCATTCTTCAGTTTCTTAGATTCTTCATCGAAGATATCTACGAATACGTGGCCGATGATCTTACGTTTCGCTTCTGGTTCAGCTTCGCCTTCCAGAGCGTTAAGGAAACGCTCTTCAGCATCTACTTTGATGATGTTTAGGCCAAACTTATTGCCGAACATCTCCATAACCTGCTCACCTTCGTTTAAACGAAGAAGGCCGTTATCTACAAATACACATGTTAGTTTGTCGCCGATCGCTCGGTGAGCAAGCATTGCTACTACTGATGAATCAACACCACCAGAAAGACCAAGGATAACTTCGTCGTCACCTACTTGTTCTTTAATACGTGCAACTGCATCTTCAATGATTGAAGCTGGAGTCCACAGACCTTCACAACCACATGCATTAAGAACAAAGTTCTCAAGCATTTTTAGGCCGTTCTTAGTGTGTGTTACTTCTGGGTGGAATTGTACGCCGTAGTACTTCTTATCTTCATTTGCCATTGCAGCGTATGGGCAAGTGTCTGTTTCAGCGATCTTTGTGAAATCAGCAGGGATCTCAACCACTTTGTCACCGTGGCTCATCCAAACATCTTGAGTCGTCTCAAGGTCAGCGAAAAGTGCTGATTCGCCAGTCACTTGTACAGCTGCGTAGCCGAACTCGCGTTCAGTAGACGTCGCTACTTTACCGCCAAGTTGCTCAGCCATAGTTTGCATGCCGTAGCAAATACCGAAGACAGGAACACCTGAATCAAATACGTACTGAGGTGCACGTGGAGAATTCTCTTCCGTTACACTTTCAGGGCCGCCAGATAGGATAATGCCGTCTGGATTGAATTCACGAATATCCGCTTCTTCTACGTCCCAGCTCCAAAGTTCACAGTAAACACCGATCTCACGAATACGACGAGCAACTAGCTGTGTGTATTGAGAACCGAAGTCCAGAATTAGAATACGTTGGTCATGAATATTTTTAGTCATTGTAAGTAGTCTTATTGGCTATGTGATAAAACGGAGGCGAGTTTACTCACCTCTGATTAACTCTTCAAGAAATAAAGCAAACGTTTTCGTAGGTTATCTGTAAGGCGATGTTTTGTGAGAATCACTCTCTAAACAAAACAAGCGGTAGATATAATACCAATCACAGTAAGTAAGTGTTCAGGAATAGCGCAGGAAAAAAGCTTGAGAACAAGGCTGCTCTATTCGACAAAGAGTTCTGATAAGTAGTTATTCTACAATCAAAAATTCTAACGAAGTTATCGAGCTTTTTAACAAGCTAGGATGACCCGTTATTTACTACGATTGGTATATTAATGTGCCGACTAAATCAGCACATTATTCAAACGTTTGGACGTATTATTAACCTAAACGGTAGTTAGGTGCTTCTTTCGTGATTTGAACATCGTGTACGTGAGATTCTTTCATGCCCGCACCTGAGATACGAACAAACTCAGCTTTAGTACGCATGTCTTCAACAGTTGCAGAACCCGTTAGGCCCATGCTTGAGCGTAAACCGCCCATCTGTTGGTGAACGATCTCTTTTAGACGACCTTTGTATGCGATACGACCTTCAATACCTTCTGGAACAAGCTTGTCTGCAGCGTTGTCAGATTGGAAGTAACGGTCAGAAGAACCTTGAGACATAGCGCCAAGAGAACCCATACCACGGTAAGACTTGTAAGAACGACCGTTGTAAAGGATAACTTCACCCGGTGCTTCTTCAGTACCCGCGAACATTGAACCAACCATCACACAAGATGCGCCAGCAACGATCGCTTTACAGATATCACCAGAGAAGCGGATACCGCCATCTGCGATTACTGGAATACCGTATTCGTTTGCTACTTCAGCTGCGTCTGCGATTGCTGTTACTTGAGGAACACCAACACCAGTAACGATACGAGTCGTACAGATTGAACCCGGGCCGATACCCACTTTAACTGCACTTACACCCGCTTCGATAAGAGCACGAGCGCCAGCGCCAGTTGCTACGTTACCACCGATGATTTGTAGATCAGGGTAGGCAGCACGAGTTTCGCGGATACGGTTAAGTACGCCTTCAGAGTGACCGTGTGAAGAGTCGATAAGTAGAACGTCTACGCCAGCTTCAACAAGAGCAGCAACGCGCTCTTCGTTACCAGCACCAGCACCAACAGCTGCACCTACACGTAGGCTGCCGCGCTCATCTTTACAAGCGTTTGGTTTACGTTCTGCTTTGTGGAAATCTTTTGCAGTGATCATTCCAGTAAGTTGGAAGTCATCATTTACAACAAGAACTTTCTCAACACGCGCTTCGTGCATTTTCTCTTGAACTTCTTCACGAGTTGCACCTTCTTTAACAGAAGCAAGGCGAGCTTTAGGTGTCATTACTACGTCAACTTTCTTAGAAAGGTCAGTCACAAAGCGAACGTCACGGCCAGTAATAATACCAACAAGTTCGTTTGTTTCAGTAACAACAGGGAAACCAGCGAAGCCGTGTTTTTGAGTAAGAGCTACAACATCAGCGATTGTCGCGTCAGGGTTTACAGTAACAGGGTGAGAAACCACACCTGCTTCGTAAATTTTAACCTGGCGAACCATTTCAGCTTGCTGTTCAATAGACATGTTCTTATGAATGAAGCCGATTCCGCCTTCTTGTGCCAGTGCAATCGCTAGGCGAGCTTCTGTCACAGTATCCATCGATGCAGAGATCATAGGGATGTTTAAGGAAATATTCTTCGTCAGCTGAGTGCGAAGATCAGCTGTATTAGGGAGAACGGTGGAGTGTGCTGGCACTAGCAGTACGTCGTCGAATGTCAGCGCTTCTTTGGCAATTCTTAGCATTTGCAATATCTCACAATAATAGGAGTAAAAAGAAACAATCCAATCTCATCGTTTCGCCTAATGAGGGCAGCCAATTAAGGAAAATTAAACTGCATTTGGATTAGATATTGCGGACGGATTATACGGCCAACGAAATCGCTTGGCTACACATTTTTGTATTTTTAATTTGCATTTACCCCCTTGCTATGTATTATATTGCCGCTATCTTCCATACTCACGCCCTGTGAGATTCCAAGAAAGACCTTCCTTCAAGGAAAGATAGTGCTTCTATGACTAATCCAAACATCTTTACTGTTTCTCGCCTCAACTCAGAGGTTCGTCTCCTATTAGAAAACGAAATGGGGATAGTCTGGCTCGTTGGTGAAATCTCAAACTTCTCTGCACCTGTCTCTGGTCACTGGTACCTCACCCTTAAAGACTCTCGCGCTCAAGTTAAGTGCGCTATGTTTCGTGGCAATAACCGTCGTGTGACTTTTAAGCCTCAGAACGGTAATCAAGTTTTAGTCAAAGCACGTCTGTCTCTTTATGAGCCGCGTGGTGACTATCAGCTAATCATCGAAAGCATGCAGCCAGAAGGTGATGGTAAGCTTCAACAAGAGTTTGAAAAGCTTAAGATGAACCTCGCCGCAGAAGGATTATTTGCTCAATCAAGCAAGCAACCGCTTCCTGAACACCCAAAGCGCGTTGGCGTGATCACCTCAAAAACCGGTGCTGCACTGTTTGACATCCTTGATGTACTGAAAAGACGCGATCCTTCATTACCTGTTGTGGTTTACCCAACCATGGTTCAAGGCGAAGAGGCTGCAATTCAGATAGCTCAAGCGATTGGACGAGCTAACGAACGCAATGAATGTGATGTGTTGATCGTGGGTCGTGGCGGCGGTTCATTAGAAGACTTATGGTGCTTTAATAACGAGATCGTTGCTCGCACAATTGCAGCAAGCCAGATCCCGATTATCAGCGCAGTTGGCCACGAAATTGACGTCACTATAGCTGATTTCGTCGCAGATATGCGTGCACCAACACCGTCAGCAGCAGCCGAACTGGTTAGCCGTGATAACAGTCATAAAGAACAAGCTTTTGTCTCTAAACGCGCTCGCTTAGTCAGTGCAATTCGTCATGTACTAATCAAACAAGCGCAATCAACTCAAACGTTGAAATACCGCTTAGAGAAACAACACCCTAGCTACCAACTGCAAAAACAGAGTCAGCAGCTTGATGACTTAGACATGAGCTTACGTCGTGGTATGGCTCAATACCTAAAGCAGCATGCACAGCGTGTTGAACGTAAACAACATCAGCTTCAGTTGAACTCGCCAGTGAAGCGCCTTGGCGAACAGAAGTTGCATCTACAACGCTCAGAACAGAAGCTATTGGATGCGATGGATAAAACACTGCTAACCACTCGCCACCAGCTAGCCATGGCTGCAGAGAAGTTAGAGACAGTGAGCCCACTGGCAACCTTGAAGCGAGGCTACAGCATTACCCATTCAACATCGGGCAATACCGTGTCATCAATTAACGATGTCGAACCAGGTGAAGTGATCACCACTCAAGTTGAAGATGGCGTGATTGAGTCACAAGTGACAACAAGAGTCGCTAAGAGCGAGCTTTAGATTCGACTCGAACGTTAAAAGCCCTTTAAAATCAGAAAGCCCTATCGATAATCGACAGGGCTTTTTTGTGTCTAATAAATTAGAAAGCGAACGGATTTAAACTCTACTCCCTATTCATGATTCACGACTCAGTCGTAGAAGGCTCCTTCATAGTCAGCATACCTTCCGTCACAATAAAGTTGATGATGAAGTCCAAACCTTGGCTCTCTTTTAGGTTGGTGAACACGTATGGTTTGGTTGGACGCATGCGCTGCGTATCTTGCTCCATCACCTCAAGTGACGCGCCAACATACGGTGCTAAATCGATTTTATTGATAACCAACAGATCAGATCGTGTAATACCTGGGCCACCTTTACGTGGGATCTTCTCCCCTTCAGCAACATCAATCACGTAGATAGTAAGGTCGGCTAACTCAGGACTGAACGTGGCACTGAGGTTGTCACCACCGCTTTCGACGAATACCACATCGAGGTTCTTGTGTAGCTTAGCAAGCTCCTCTACGGCAGCTAAGTTCATCGACGCATCTTCACGGATAGCCGTGTGCGGACAACCACCGGTTTCTACGCCAATGATGCGGTCAGGTTCGAGAGCTTCAGCACGTGTGAGTATCTTGGCATCTTCTTGGGTGTAGATGTCGTTGGTTACTACGGCAATGTTTAGCTTGTCGCGAATCGCCTTACATAGCACCTCTAACAAGGCTGTTTTACCAGAGCCTACCGGGCCGCCAATACCAATTCGAAGGGGTTGCTTATAACTTTCCATTGTCTACTTCCTTATATTCTTTTTACTACATCGCTTGTGCTGACCGCTACGAACGAAATAGTCTCGTATATTGTGTTTCGTGCAGTGAACTTGCTAATGCCATTGATGGCGAAAAGCTGCCTATCATCCAATCTTCTATCGTGCGTGCTTTCTCAATGATCTCGGGAAACGTGTTGGTGATATTAATCAGTGCCAACTGACCATCGGTTTGACCTAAAGGCACTAACTTGACCCCTGCGGTAACGATGTTTTCAAGCCAACTCCATAAATAACCTTGCTTGAGACTTTCTAAATCAATGCCCCAATGTTGAGCAGCCATACACATGCCCAACAGTTGGTTAGGATGACTATCAACAGAGTCCACCAACGAAATATCGATGTCTAAACGCTTCAACAGAGTATTCAAGGCTTGTCCACGCTGTTTCTCTTCCGCTCGCAATTCACTGGTTTCACGACTTGAGTACAAATAGTTACACCAGTGCTCAATCTCATCGAGCTCGCCTTTTTCTAGCGCGTGATAAAGGCGCTCTAAGATGGGCAATTCCAAAGTCGCGACACTGGAACTGACGATGGTATTGAGCCACTGTTCCATGCTGTTGCGATCGGTCACCCACCCCGCTTCTACAGCAAGCTCTAGCCCTTGCGAATAAGTGAAACCACCAATCGGCAACGATGGACTGATCAATTGAAAGAGACGATAAATAGCGATATTTTCTGTTTTGGTCATACTCTTGCTCTCTGCCTTCTAGAATCAAAAAGTTCGAGAGCTTACGCGCCTAAAATCAATAGTGCGCTTGCTGAAGCCACGCCAACCGACAGCCATTTAGAGTAAACCGCACGGCCAACCAAAGTGCCGATAACCATTAATGCCAAAGCACTGATGCCCATGCCTGCTGCAAACTGAGTCAGATTACTTGCCGCCTCAACACCGTGTGCGTAACCATGGAAAAACAACATACCAATCGAAGCCCCTAATACACTGTTTACACGCTTAGTTGATGGTGAGAATACATGCCATAAACATAAACTAACTACAAACAGAGAAGCGATGATCGCTGGTTCAACAATCACAGAGAAACCCAAGGCTTGGCCTGCGATAAGACCAAGCATTAACGATACTAATCCACCACCAATCAAAGCTGCTTTGATCTTGGTTGAAAATGACAGTGCGCCAATTAATAGACCAAAAGCGATCAGCATGATCAGGTGATCCATGCCTGTCACAGGGTGAGTTAAGCCAGACATAAATGAGTGAGACTCATGAACCGAGTGAGATCCATGACCTGGATGAGCCAATGCCAATGTCGATGTTGTTAGAGAAGCTATTGTGAAAGTACATAAGCCTGCAGCTGTTTTAAAGTTCATCGCGAGTTCCTTGCGTTTATAGTTATTAATATCGTGGTTGTATCTATAAATGGGTGAGTCTCAAATGACTCGATTAATGATGGTGGTGATGACCACCCGAGCGACCACCATAAGCGCCGCCTTCAGGTTCAAACGGTTGTGTCTCGGTGGTCACTTTAGCGCCTAAGCCTTCAACCATTTCATCCAAAACATGGTCGTGTTGATAACGAACCCAGCCAGCTTCCACTTGCAACGGAACATGTCGATTGCCAAGGTGGTAAGCCACTCGCGTTAGTAGGAGCAGATCTTCACAGTAAACAGTCGAAACGGTTTCAGGTGCCGCTTTCACTTCCACGACCAAGCCACATTCACTTGAGAGTTGTTCACCGCCACGCAAGATATGACCTCGTGGTAGAAACAGCCCTGCATTGCGCCCGTCATCGAGTGTGACTTTAAGACGACTCTTAATACGACTATCGATCGGTAGACTTAGAAAGCCATCAGGAGTCGTGTTTAACTCCTCTTGAATATGAGTTAGTTCAATCATGCTATTACCTCAATCTCCTTGTGAGATTTATAACGTTCAAAATAAGAGCCCTCAGCCAAGAGCTAAAACACGAGCTTCAGCTAAAGGTCTAAGATAAGAGCCTTCAGCCGAGCTATTAAAATAGAAAATATCTTTGAGCCATTGGCAGTTCTTCAGCAGGTTCACACGTAAGCAGCTCGCCATCAGCGCGCACTTGATAAGTCTGAGAGTCGACCTCAATCTTCGGCATCCAATCGTTAAGCTTCATGTCAGCTTTACTGATGTTTCGGCAGTTGCTCACTACGCCAATCAAACTCTGCAGCCCCAACTGCTTATCGATGTTCTGCGCCTTGGCTTCCTTGGAAACAAACAACATCGATGTGTTCTGACACGCCTTGCCATAGCTACCAAACATAGAGCGATAGTGAACTGGCTGAGGGGTTGGGATAGAAGCATTGGGATCACCCATTGGTGCCATGGCGATCATGCCGCCTTTCAAAATCACGCTTGGTTTCACACCAAAGAAAGCGGGCTTCCACAACACTAAGTCTGCTAATTTTCCGGCTTCGATAGAACCGATTTCATGAGACATACCATGAGTAATCGCAGGGTTGATGGTGTACTTAGCGACATAACGTCTTAGACGGAAGTTATCGCTGTAGTCTGAATCTTCTTTTAGGCTACCGCGCTGAACTTTCATCTTGTGCGCGGTTTGCCAAGTTCGAGTTATTACTTCACCCACTCGCCCCATCGCTTGAGAATCCGAAGCGATCATAGAAAACGCACCTAAATCATGAAGAATGTCTTCAGCGGCAATGGTTTCACGACGAATACGCGACTCGGCGAACGCCACATCTTCAGCAATAGACGGGGAAAGGTGGTGACATACCATCAACATGTCCAAATGCTCATCGACGGTGTTTATGGTGTAAGGTCGTGTAGGGTTAGTCGAAGAAGGCAGAACATTCGGTTCACCTGCAGCACGAATAATATCAGGAGCGTGACCACCACCCGCACCTTCGGTGTGATATGTATGAATCACGCGGTCACCGATTGCGCCAAGTGTCGATTCAACAAAACCAGATTCATTCAGAGTGTCGGTATGAATCGCAACTTGTACGTCCATCTCGTCAGCAACACTTAAGCAGGTATCGATTGAAGCGGGGGTTGTTCCCCAGTCTTCGTGCAACTTCAAACCGACTGCACCTGCTGCGACTTGTTCGCGTAGAGCTTCTGGCTGACTTGCATTACCTTTACCTAACAAACCAAAGTTCATTGGGAATTGATCGAGTGATTCCAACATGCGGTGCATGTTCCAAGGCCCTGGCGTACATGTGGTTGCGTTAGTACCCGTATTTGGCCCAGTGCCACCGCCAATCATGGTGGTAACACCTGAAGCTAGCGCTTCTTCAATTTGTTGCGGGCAGATAAAGTGGATGTGTGAATCAATGCCACCAGCCGTCAGAATAGAGCCTTCACCGGCTAAAATTTCGGTGCCTGGGCCAATCACAATATCAACACCCGGTTGAACATCTGGGTTGCCCGCTTTACCTAATGCCTGAACTCGGCCATCTTTAATTGCGACATCGGCTTTCACGATGCCCCAGTAGTCTAATACGATGGCGTTGGTAATCACCAAATCCGGTGTCTCAGCACTTGGACGTTGGCTTTGCCCTTGTCCATCACGGATGACTTTGCCACCGCCGAATTTCACTTCGTCGCCGTAAACGGTGTAATCTTTTTCAACTTCTAACCATAAATCGGTGTCAGCAAGACGCACTCGGTCTCCAACTGTTGGCCCGAACATTTCGGCGTAAGCCTGTCTGGATATCGTCGCCATGATCAATCCTTTGTTGTTTTAATTATTTCCGTGAGGAGCTCTTAAAGCTTGCCCATCACCTTTCCTTGGAAGCCGTAAATTTCTAACTTACCGGCATAACGTACTAACTCGACGCTACGCGACTGACCCGGCTCGAATCGAGTTGCAGTGCCCGCAGGGATATTGAGTCGAAAGCCTTTAGTGGTTTCTCTATCAAAGATCAGCGAAGGATTTGCTTCATAGAAGTGGTAATGAGAGCCAATTTGAATAGGACGATCGCCAATGTTTTGAACTTTAACTGACGTTGTCTCGCGACCTTCATTTAAGGTGATGTCACCGGGAGCGGTTTCTACTTTGCCGGGAACGAAACCTGAGTATTTTTTTGTGGAACCAGCCATCTTACTTCTCCCTACACGATAGGTTCATGAACGGTCACCAACTTGGTGCCATCAGGAAAAGTGGCTTCGACTTGTACATCAGGGATCATGGAAGGGATCCCCTCCATAACGTCATCGACAGTAAGAAGTGTGCGTCCAAAATCCATCAACTCTGAAACGGTTTTACCCTCGCGGGCACCTTCGAGAATGGCACTGCTGATCAGTGCAATAGATTCTGGATAGTTGAGTTTTAAGCCTTTTTGTTTGCGCTGCTGTGCCAGCATTCCTGCACAGAAGATAAGTAGCTTATCTTTTTCTCTTGGTGTTAATTCCATTTAGCCGCCCGCTGTTAGTGTTGTTTTCTTAGTGCTCAAAAACGGATGAGCAGTAAGTGGGATTCAAACACAGCAAGCTTTAAAAAATGTACCGAGGGCCGGAAGTCGCCCTCGGTACAAAAAGGGCTAATCGCTAAGTCGCCCAAATCCTTGGTAAATCAGGAGTCTTACCACACAAATGAGAGCGAGTTGCTTGCCATATCTGACCAAAGGCTTGGAGGATGTCTTCACTCCAATTACCCAAGGCTCGCACCACAATCAATCCCTCTATTTGCGTCGCACCCATTATTAATGTGGGCTCATTCGGCACTTTCGATGTGACTGATTGCTGTGAAGCTTGCTGTGTAATAGATAAGAGCAAGCTCTGTACCAACTCTAAATCTTGCTTCTCATTTAACGTAAGATAAAAGGTTCCCATCATTGAGAAATCAAGTAACCCCATATTTATCATTAACTTATCGCCACCATGAAAATTAAAACCTTCAGTGAGAAGCCTTTGATTATCAAGATAGATTTCTGTTTTCCCTACAAGGTGACCATGCTCAAATCCCTCATTCTGTGCAGGTCGCCCAAAACAGTGCATCTCCCAACCCCAAAACTGTGCGCCCTTTTCTAGCCGAATTTCAGTGTCTAAACGTACGTGTGCATTAGGGAAAAAAATGTTCTCTTGCGGCATCCATTCCAAGCGTGCATCTTTCTTCACTCGCAAGGTCTGCTTCTGCTTGGCGTACTTATTATTAGAACGATAAAACTTAGTGGCACCGGGGGTGGTAATTAGCGCATGAGCGCCACTTTCTATGGTCGCTTCAATGTTGAGAGTGTCACCACCTACTACTCCGCCGGGGGGATGGAGTAAGTAGGTGTGACACGTTTCCCCATCAGGATACAAGGGGCGTTGCACCGCAAGCGGACCAGACTGCTGACGATTCTTTAAAACGGTTTTATCACCACGGTCGACAAAGGTGAGGTTTAAGCTCGCCTGCCAGCCGTCTCGAATATCTTGTTCAATGGTTTCATTCAGAGACAAAGCCTCGGTTAGAGAAGCGTCCCTTTCTTCGCTCAAAGAAAATAAAGCACTCATACGGTCAGGTACTCCTTGATCAAGGATTCATTGAGCCCTTTCATTTCTCCTTCCGCGACCTGACGTCCACGGTCAAGAATGCAGAAGCGATCACCAACCTTTCTCGCAAATGGTAGCTTTTGCTCTACAAGCAGAACCGTGAGTCCCATCTTCTCGTTAAGCATACGAATGATGTCGCCAATCTCTTGCACGATATTGGGCTGAATACCTTCTGTCGGTTCATCCAAGATCAATAGCTTAGGGTTAACCACCAACGCACGACCAATCGCGAGCTGTTGTTGCTGACCACCAGATAAGTCGCCACCACGTCGATGCAGCATCTCTTTTAATACAGGGAAGATATCGAAGATAAATTCTGGGATCTTACGGTCACCCTTGTCGCGAATCGGCAAACCGACTTCTAGATTTTCTTGCACAGTAAGCATCGGAAAGATCTGACGTCCCTGCGGCACATAACCGATTCCTTGGCGAGCACGATCTTCGGCATCGGTTTTCAAAAGCGATTCACCCGATAACGAAATGTCACCACTTTTGACTTTAACTAGCCCCATGATGCATTGCAGAAGAGTCGTTTTACCAACGCCATTGCGTCCCATCAATACCGTGCATTTGCCTTCTGGGATCTGCATGTCTAAATCCCACAATGTGTGGCTCTCACCGTAATATTGATTAACTGATTTAACCTCTAGCATCCTATTCTCCGAGATAAACTTGTTTAACTTCAGGGTGAGCTTGCACTTGATCCATGGTGCCTTCGGCCAACACGTGACCTTGATGAAGTACGGTGACATGGCTAGCGATTGAACGAACGAAATCCATATCGTGTTCAACCACGACTACAGAGTGTTTGCCTGCCAGTGAGTTAAGTAACTCCGATGTACGATCCATCTCTTGGTGAGTCATACCTGCAACGGGCTCATCCACCAGTAACAGCTTGGGGTTCTGCATCAATAACATGCCGATCTCTAACCACTGCTTTTGTCCGTGAGAGAGATTGCCAGCCAAGTTGGCGGCTTCGTCTTTTAGGTGAATAAGTTCAAGTACCGAGGTGAGCTTGTCCTTCTGCTCACCAGACATCACCGCAGTGAAAGTAGACCAAACAGAGCGGTCGCCCGCCATGGCTAATTCAAGGTTTTGCCAAACGGTTAGACATTCAATCACGGTCGGTTTTTGAAACTTACGCCCAACTCCAGCATTGGCAATTTCTGCTTCATTCATCTTCAATAAGTTAATGTTCGAGCCTAACCACACATCACCAGTATCTGGCTTTGTTTTACCCGTAATGATATCCATCATAGTGGTTTTACCCGCGCCATTAGGACCGATGATGCAGCGCAGTTCGCCTTCTTTGATATAAAGATTGAGGTCGTTGATCGCTTGGAAACCATCGAAGTTTTTGTTAACGCCTTCCACGTACAACAACACGTTATGACGGGTATCGATGGCAGGATGAACATCAGGCTTGAGGTAATCAAAGACTTCGTCTCGGCGAGTGAAGGCTTGAACCGATTCCTTAACGTTACTAAATGTGGTCATACGATCACCTCCTTGTTTTCTGACTGATCATCCTTATCTGATTTTCCTTGTCCCTTGCCTCGTGAACCCGACGCCTTACGCAGTTGTTGCCATTTCTCGCTAACAAAGCCAATCACACCTTGTGGGAAGTACATGGTTGAAAGTACAAATAGACCACCTAGGGCGAATAACCACACCTCTGGGAATTCAACCGTAAACCAACTCTTGGCGTAGTTGATGATCAGGGCACCAACGATGGCACCAAACAGAGTGGCACGACCACCCAAGGCAACCCAAACCACTATCTCAATCGAGTTAAGCGGAGCAAACTCTCCCGGGTTGATGATACCGACTTGAGGCACATATAAAGCACCAGCAATACCCGCGATAACCGCAGACAGAACGAAGACCCACAGCTTGATACCATCGACGTCGTAACCCATGAATCGAGTGCGAGATTCAGTATCACGAATCGCTAAAGCCACTCGCCCTAATCGACTGGTCACCACCATGCGACACGCGATGTAGCTGAGGATTAGCGCAATACCAGTCGCAACAAACAGACCTATCTTGACTGCATCACTTTGCAAGCTCAGACCGATGATGTCTTTAAAGTCCGTCAATCCATTGTTACCACCAAAGCCCATTTCGTTGCGGAAAAACGCCAGCATCAATGCGTAAGTTAACGCTTGAGTCATGATAGAAAGATACACCCCTGACACTCGAGAACGGAAAGCCAGATAACCGAACAAATAAGCCAATGCGCCCGGTACCAACACCACCATTAGGCAGGCGAACCAGAACTGATCAAAGCCCTGCCAGAACCATGGCAACGCCGACCAATCAAGAAACACCATGAAGTCAGGTAGGATTGGGTCACCATATACCCCACGGTCACCAATCTGGCGCATTAAGTACATGCCCATCGCATAGCCACCAAGCGCAAAGAAAGCGCCATGGCCTAGACTCAAGATTCCGAGGTAGCCCCACACAAGATCGAGCGCCAACGCCAACATTGCGTAACTCAGGTATTTGCCCATTAATGAGATTGTAAAAGTCTCAACATGAAGCGGGTGTCCACTTGGCAACATGGTGTTAGCCAGCGGAATAAGAATGACGGCCGCAAGAATGGCAAGGATGGTCAGTTGACCACCTTTGTCACCACGCATCGCCGAAAGTACAAATGATTTAGACTGCATGATGTTGTCCTTAACCTTCAGCCGCACGGCCACGTTGCGGGAATAGTCCGCGTGGACGTTTTTGAATAAACAGAATGATGAAAACCAGTACTAGGATCTTGGCGAGAACCGCACCAGCCCATGGTTCTAAAATCTTATTAAATAAGCCAAGGCTGAGCCCTGCGACTAGTGTGCCCCATAAATTGCCAACCCCGCCAAACACCACCACCATGAAAGAATCAATGATGTACGCCTGCCCCATATTTGGGCCAACGTTAGTCAGTTGAGAAAGCGCTACACCCGCAACACCTGCGACGCCAGAGCCTAAACCGAAGGTCATCGCATCAACACGTTCCGATCGAATCCCCATCGCACGAGCCATACCACGGTTTTGAGAAACGGCACGAACCTGAAGGCCTAACGGTGTCTTTTTCAGAACCATCAATAACCCCATAAACACCAAGCCACAGAACAAGATGATGTAAAGACGGTTATAAGTCAGCGATAGCATAGGATTCAATTGAAGCGCACCAGACATCCATTCAGGTGTACTCACTGATCGGTTCAGCGGAGAGAAAATAGAGCGAACGGCTTGCTGTAAGATTAAGCTGATACCAAAGGTGGCGAGCAAGGTTTCTAATGGACGCCCATAAAGGTGACGAATCACGCTTCGCTCAATCGCAATACCCACTAAGCCCGAAACGATGAATGCTGCAGGAATAGAAAGTATTAGCGCTAAACCAATATGATTCGGCATCAGAAGTTGCAATACATAGGTGGTGTAAGCGCCAATCATGATCAGCTCACCATGAGCCATGTTGATAACGCCCATCACACCAAAGGTGATCGCTAAGCCAATGCCCGCTAGTACCAATACCGAACCTAAACTCAAGCCAAAGAATACGGTTTCAACACCTGAGTACAGAGCTTGGCTTTGTTGATAATCGTCCATCGCACGCTCTGTTGCAGCCAAAATGCTTGGTTCTTGCTCACCGTTAAGTAGTTGGTTCAGTGTTTTTAGAACGACTGAATGCTTAAAGTCGCCCACTCGTTCAATCGATGTTACTCGAGCTTCAGTTGTTGCACTGTTATCAAGCGAGGTAAAAATAGCTAATGACAAATCCATTAGTTCAGCGACTTTACCATCGGTCTCATTTTCTCTAAGTTCGGATAAACGATCGATGATAGTGGCATCCTTAGTTCCCAGTAGATCGAGAACCGCTTGATAACGCACATCTGGGTTACTGCTATTTAATCCAATAGAGGCAATTTCACCCCGTAAGATCCCGCGAAGTTTGTTGTTTACGCGCACCTTTTTAAACAGCTTAGCATTGTCGATATTGAGAGTTGATTCATCCCATACAGACTGAGCTGAAGTGGCTGTTTTGGTGTTTTGAATGAGATAGAGCTGTTTATAATGTTCGTTTTTTTTATCATTGAAGTAATAGAGATTGCCGTTTAACCATCCATCTAAAATAGCCTTCGACACGTCTTCCGTTTGTGTCTCAATGATCCAATCGATGGCTAGCTCTTTATCCGATGTTTTTTTACCAACTAGCGCCTTGGTAAAGCTAGCTTCATCCGTTATTCCAGCAAAAGCCAACTGAGCACTGATAGCCATGAGCAACAGCGCCTTAAATACGTTTAATACGTTCTTCATCCCTGCTTCCTTAACCAACAAGTTAGATATTGTTATTTTTTACTTGGTGGATGTTTGGATAGTTGTTGTGACTTGAAACTAATTTGAGCCTTCTCTTTCGTTGCGCCTCCATGCAGAAGCACTCTTCCCTAAAGAGAAGGCTCAATATTCATAGCTAGTAGTTACCGGTAATAGCTAACACCCAGTAACGAAAGCTGATAACCAGTAACGAAAGCTGATAACCAGTAACTAGTTATCAGCTAAGAGCGAATAACTCTAGTTACCACCAGAACACTTTTTAGTTTCAACGTTGAACGCACCACATGAGAATGGCTTAGACCAACTAGAGAATAGTTTTGCTGATTCAGGTAAGTAGTTAGACCAAGCATCACCTGCAACAAGGCCTGTGGTTTCCCAAACGATGTCAAACTGGCCATCATCTTGAATCTCACCAATCAATACAGGTTTAGTTATGTGGTGGTTTGGTAGCATGGTTGAGTAGCCACCAGATAGGTTTGGAACAGACACACCAATCAATGCATCTTGCACCGCTTCAGCATCGGTTGTGCCCGCATTAGTCACAGCTTGAGCCCACATATTGAAACCAATATAGTGTGCTTCCATCGGGTCATTCGTTACACGTTTGTCACTCTTAATGAATGACTGCCATGTTTCAACGAACTCTTCATTGACTTCGGTATCGACGCTCATGAAATAGTTCCATGCCGCTAAGTGACCCACTAGAGGTTCAGTATCCATGCCCGATAGCTCTTCTTCGCCAACCGAGAATGCAATCACTGGAATGTCTTCAGATGAAACACCTTGAGCACCAAGCTCTTTATAGAAAGGTACGTTTGCATCGCCATTCACAGTAGATACAACGGCGGTTTTCTTACCAGCTTCACCAAACTTCTTGATATCTGAAACAATAGATTGCCAATCAGAATGACCAAACGGTGTGTAGTTGATCATGATGTCTTCTTCTGCGACACCTTTACTTTTTAGGTAGGCCTCTAAGATCTTATTGGTGGTACGTGGATAAACGTAATCGGTACCTGCAAGCACCCAACGTTCCACTTCAAGTTCATCCATTAAGTAATCAACGGCAGGAATCGCTTGTTGGTTTGGCGCAGCACCGGTGTAGAAAACGTTTTTAGAGGACTCTTCGCCTTCATACTGTACTGGGTAGAAAAGGATGCTGTTTAGCTCTTCAAAAACTGGCAGCATGGATTTACGTGATACCGATGTCCAACCACCAAATACCACATCCACTTTTTCTTTCTCGATAAGCTCACGTGCTTTCTCAGCAAACAACGGCCAGTTTGACGCAGGGTCAACAACTACAGGCTCAAGCTTCTTACCAAGTAAGCCACCTTTTTTGTTTTGCTCGTCGATGAGCATAAGAACGGTATCTTTTAGCGTTGTTTCACTGATCGCCATAGTGCCTGACAATGAATGTAGAACGCCGACTTTAATGGTATCGTCAGCCGCAAGCACTGTTGCAGAAGAAAATGAAAGTGTTGTACACAGTGCAGCTAGCGATAAATTGAACACCTTGTTCATGATTGTTACTCCATAGTTGTATTTTTGTTATTCAATTACAGAGTTACAAGAAGAGTGCCAAACTTAAAACATAACCAACAAAGTTTTAAGCCTTTGTATTTAATAGTACTTTAACTAAGTTAACACCAATGCAGTGCATAGCGACAAGGTTACTATGTTTCATGCTGGTGCAGTGACGATAAGATTGAACCAAGATGACACACGCATATTCGCTAAATACAAAAAAGGCCCAATATTTTCATACTAGACCTACAAAAAACACCTCAGATTATCGTCTTGCCATTGAGAGGTAAGACTATTCGGCTTGTTGAAACTCGAATTTCACTCTCGACTTAGATTTAAGCTCGTTACAATCACCATTGCAGAAATAGCTCGCAGCCCCACAAGCTTGAAGCTTCTCTAATTGGCTGCTGCACTCAGGACAAAAGCCCACTTTTGTAAAGTGATCTTGGCAGCTTTCACAGTGGTATTTACCATCCCAGCTAAGTTCTGACTGGCATTTAGGGCAGATATTTTCACTCATAGGAAATCCTAACTTTTTACTTTCAGTACTAATAAGCAATCTACTCTTTCTTCGCCTTGGCTTGCTTGATTTGATACATGCTTTTGTCAGCTGACGCAATCAACTGATCGAGCCCTTTAGGCGACTTTTCACAAGCAATCCCAACACTGACTGAAAACTGAACGCCATTAATATAGAGAGCTTTATCCAACGCTTTTTCTAAGCTGTGATAAAAGTCTGACACTTTTTGTTCGGTATCAAAGCAAGAAAACACTACAAACTCGTCACCGCCGTAACGACCTACCTTGGCACATGCCGTAGTCGCTTCATCGAGAACTTTTGCAACGGCTAACAGAACATCATCGCCAAAGCTATGGCCATACGTATCGTTGATTAACTTGAATTTATCAACATCAACAAACAGGCAGGCCATCACTTTGTCCGCAAAACATCGTTTAACTAAAACCTTCTTAGCTTCACTTAACAATGCTCGGCGGTTCAAGCAATGCGTCAGCGAATCATGACTGGCAAAAAAGTTGAGTTGATTCTCTAGCTCGTATTTCTCTAGCGCTACTGAATACAAAGAAGCAAGCAGCTCCAAGATCTCGAGTTCAAATTCATGAGGTTCTGAAATGCATCGGCTGTAAATCGCAAATGTACCTAGCACGTGGCCATGCGAAGAGATGATGGGCACCGACCAACAAGCGTGTAAGTTGGCTTGATTGGTCAAGGTTAAGAAAGGCGCCCAATTTGAGTGAGTATTAATATCAGAGACCATAACAGCTTTCTTAAGCGCAGCAGCCTCTCCACAAGAACCAATACCAACGCCAATTCCAATACCTTCTATCTGCTGATTATAAAAATCGGGCAAGTTAGGCGCGCATTCGATGTGTAAAGTGTTCGACTTTGAGTTAAGCAGTAATATTGAGGCCATACGTTGCCCAAAAAGCTGCTCTGTAAGCTGAATGATCTTATGGTTTAAATCCTTACGATCCATTCCAAGTGCAAGCTTTCGAAGCAAACGATTCACTGCTCGGTGGCCTTCTAATAAAAATTGTTGTTCCATTCACTAAAGCTTTCAATTGTGTAGTCGGGTGCAGCCTGTTCTTATGCAAGCTTGCTGTTGGTTAATAATAACACACTAAATAACCACAACACACAATCGAAGATCATAGGTTGATCTTTTGCTTTATCTATTTTGATCAGCGATCTACCCCAAAAAGAATATTTATATCACCACACACCGAAAGCATAAGTTACATGTGCTGCATTTCAATTTTAAATGGTTATTTATTTTGATAATTACATATAAAAACAGGTTAAACAGAATAAGTAATTTCGATCTGTAACCGAAATCATCGAATTACATGCGTTAGCATTTCAATATGTTGCTCATCTAGCTGAGTTAACTTAACCGATAACGCCCCAAGCTCTGAAGTATTATCTATGTGAGTACCACCACACGGAATCGACACTAAAGTATCGCTATCCAATTGCCATTCCCAATAGCGAGAGTCTGTTAATGCCTCGCCTTCCAATCTCATTGCCACTGGCGTCGAATCTGCGAGCCAACCTTTAATCATCTGATTGATGTCAGCTTCGATACCATCAATATTGGTTAGCATATCTGCTACGTTCAAACCACGCTTCTTCAGGGTTTTGCCCAAACGATACTTATCAGTACACAACTCAGGAGTCACAAAGCTAGTCACTTGTGCGTAGCTATTAAAGTCGTAACTGCCGAGCGGATCTTTTCTGTCGGCATCTTTCCGCCAGTAGCTCTCAGCCAATACTTTATTCAACGCTAAGAAAGCAATGTGGCCAGCACTGTGACCTCGGCTCAAACTGGCTTGGTACTCTTTATCAACCGACAACAGCACTTCATCGTTAACATTAATCATAGAAACTAATACAGGTAGCTGGTGGACAACCACAAACGCCCAGCCTTCCGTATCACGTTTAACAGGAATATCGGCTGCGATGTGAAGTTTTCCAGTAGATTGTTCTATTGCACCAACAAGGCAGTCTTCCACAGGATATTGCTCGTTACCAACATTGACGAAGCCTTGGTCTGCTGGGTGATCGGGCCAAATATGACTCACAGGATGAAAAGGCGTCACATCAGTGATCAGGTAAGTTTTACTGCTGTCGCTTTCTACATACAGCGCTTTCGCCGTAAGTTGCCACGCTTTATGACAAAATTGAGTAATGGTTGGTGGGATTGCTTCAGCTTGTGTAATCAAATCGCTAGTGGTCATATTGTTCTTCTTTTGAAATCGAGTCTGATTCGTTAAGCCACAGCGAAACAAAAATGTGTCTTTGTGGCTTAACGTGAATTTTGCTTAAAAAAATACCCGAGACAGGCTCGGGTATCAAATCTATTGGAAAGGTTTACTTACGACCTTTAACCATGCTCATCATGCGCTTACGTTTACGTTCTTGAGAGATTGTCAGCTTGTTTGTTTTCGCTTCAAATGGGTTCTCGCTGTTCTGGAATTGAATGCGAATAGGTGTACCCATAATCTCTAGTGAACGACGATAGTAGTTCATCAAGAATCGCTTGTATGAATCTGGCAAGTTGCGAACTTGGTTACCGTGGATAACGATAATAGGTGGGTTGTAGCCACCAGCGTGCGCGTATTTCAGTTTCACACGACGGCCACGAACCATAGGCGGTTGGTGATCATCGGTTGCCATTTTCATGATACGAGTTAGCACAGAAGTACCAACACGAGTCGTTGCTGACTTGTAAGCCTCTTGAACAGACTCAAACAAGTGACCAACGCCTGTACCATGAAGTGCAGAAATAAAGTGAATACGTGCGAAATCAACGAAACCTAAACGACGGTCTAATTCTTTCTTAACGCGATCTTTAACGTCGTTATCTAGGCCATCCCATTTGTTTACTGCAATAACAATTGAACGACCCGCGTTCAATGCAAAGCCTAACAAGCTTAGATCTTGATCGGAGATGTTTTCGCGAGCATCGATAAGCAGCAATACAACGTTTGCATCTTCAATCGCTTTCAGTGTTTTAACCACTGAGAACTTCTCAACCGTTTCGTTGATATTTTTACGACGACGAACACCCGCAGTATCAATTAGAACGTATTCACGCTCATCACGCTGCATTGGAATGTAGATAGAGTCGCGGGTTGTGCCCGGCATATCGTAAACAACAACACGTTCTTCACCAAGAATACGGTTAGTTAATGTTGATTTACCTACGTTAGGACGGCCAATGATCGCTAGCTTGATCGGTTGATCTTGAAGGCGCTTGAATTCTTCTTCCGCTTCTTCTTCAGTGAAATCAACTTGCTCTTCTTCTTCGTCTTCAAACTCAGTCAAATCGCTTACTTCGCCATTCTCAGCTTTAAGCGCTTCCGCAAATGGGTTAAGAGCAAGATCAATCAACGCTGTTACACCACGACCGTGCGCAGCAGCGATCTGATACATGTCTTCTACACCTAGTTGCCAGAAGTCAGCACTTGCCGCATCAGGGTCAATACCATCAACCTTGTTTACTACTAGCATTGAAGGCTTTTCTAGTTGACGAAGGTGCTTAGCAATCGCTACGTCTGAAGGTGTTAGACCAGCACGGCCATCTACCATAAATAGAACGACATCAGCTTCATCAATCGCCGCTAGCGACTGTTCAGCCATTTTAGTTTCAACACCTTCTTCGGTACCGTCGATACCACCAGTGTCAATAACAATAAAGTCATGCTCGCTAAAATGAGCATGACCGTATTTACGGTCACGCGTTAAGCCAGGAAAATCCGCAACCAATGCATCACGAGTTCGAGTCAATCGGTTAAATAACGTAGATTTACCTACGTTCGGACGCCCTACTAGAGCAACAACAGGTACCATAACAACCTCTACAATTTCTTCTCTAAATGTAGTTATAGGTAAGCACTTGTTCGCAAGTTTAAACTCTTACCTATAACCACACGGTTTATTAATTTTTAACAACAAAACGGCTCCTGGCTGTTACCAACCAGGAGCCGACTGTGAATTGTATCACGCTTTTATTGGCTAATCGTTAGTTTCTTTACATCGCCATTGCGAGTCGTCACTAAGTAGCCTTCAGGCAATTCAATTGGTGCAACCGCAAAGCCGCTATCATCGACTAACTGTTGAGCAACAAACTCACCAGATGAACGATCTAACCAGTGCAGATAACCTTCGGTGTCACCCACGACAACATAACCATTAATAATAGCAGGTGCTGTCAGTAAGCGGTTTTCTAACAATGGAGTGCTCCAAAGTTCAGTACCACTACGAGCATCAACTGCAACCACATGGTCTTTATCGGTAACCACAAACAAACGACTGCCATCACTCGCGAGATCAATCGCTGACGAATAGTTACGTTTCCAAATTGGCTTGCCAGCTCGAAGATCGATAGCAATCAATTGACCATTGATACCAACGGTATACAAAGTACCACCAAGAACAACTGGAGATGCATCAACATCCACTAAGCGATCAATTTCCGTTGCGCCTTTTGGCGTACCTACTGGCTGTTGCCAAATAAGCTGGCCACGGTCAACAATAGCGGCAGCTAGACGACCATTTGCCGTACCCCAGAAAACACCACCAGAAACAGCAACAGGCGTACTGTCACCACGGAGTGTTAGGCTTGGAACTTCAGTGCTGATTGTCCACTTTTGCTCACCGGTCTCTTGGTCTAGAGCAATCATCATGCCGCGACTAGTATGAACCAGTACCATATTGTTTTCAGTCGCTGGGGATGCAAGCACCTCGCCATTCACTGAAACACGCCATAGCTCTTCACCCGTCGATTCGTCCAACGCGATCATTTCGCCATTCTCAGAACCAACAAATACTTTGCCGTAAGCCGCCGTTAAGCCACCCGATAAACGAGCCAGTACGTCTTTCTCTAGATCGACTTTCCAGAGCTCTTTACC
This sequence comes from Vibrio sp. PSi01, assembly GCF_054960695.1. Taxonomy (NCBI): domain Bacteria; kingdom Pseudomonadati; phylum Pseudomonadota; class Gammaproteobacteria; order Vibrionales; family Vibrionaceae; genus Vibrio; species Vibrio sp. PSi01. Next base: position 47,569 of record NZ_JBHNYN010000008.1, on the reverse strand, counting down.
CGTTTCAGGATCAAGCGCTTTAACCAAACCTTCGCGGCTTGCAACAAATACTTTGTCGTACGCCAGTTCTGGCGATAGTTTTGAAAAGTAGTGACCAACACCATCACCAACTGACGTAGACCATTCCTGTTTAGGAGTGAACTCGCTATTTACTGTTGGTACTGGAGCCATAATGACTGTGTCTTCTTCACCCGCACAGCCTGCTAACAGGCCAAGAGCAATCGCACACAACGCCGCTTTGGGAAACATCTTCTTCATTCAAAGCGCCTTATTTAGCTAGGTCGTCAAGTTTGATTTGAAGCGTTTGGCTAGCATCAACAGCTTGCTGTGCTTCTGTGTAAGCACTGTATGCTGCGTCTGTATCGCCTTTACGAAGTGAAATGTCACCACGTAGTTCAGCAACACGGCCTTTCCAGGATTCGTCAGTCATCGCTTCAAGATCAGTCAATGCTGCGTCAAATTCACCTTGCTCAGCTTTGATACGTGCAACACGGTAAGTAAGAAGTGGCGCTAGAGCCGCATCCTTAGTTGCCGATTTTGCCCACTCAAGCTGTTCAAGTGCCGCTGCAAGTTCGCCCGCTTGTACTTGTGCTTTTGCTAGTTGCATAGCAGCAAGAACGGAATACTCAGCGTCTTTATTTGCGTCGATGAAAGCTTGAATGTCAGATTGAGCATCAACGCCCTTAGCATCAAGAGCTGAAATGACAGAGGTGTAGCTTTCTGAAGCAGCTTCACGCGCTTCAAGGACTGAATCTTGGTAATAGCGCCAACCAAATAGACCACCTAAACCAATAACCGCACCAAAGATTACGGCTTTACCGTTCTCTTTCCACCAATCTTTAATGGCTTCAACCTGTTGCTCTTCGCTATCGTAAAGTTCCACTTCCTGTCCTCTTTAATTCTTTAAACGCCAGCATAGTGCTGACGTTAATATTCATTATGAGCGTTTGCTCAATGGCTAATTAGATTAGCGCAGCAACTTTCTCTGCAACTTCCGCTTGAGACACGGTTTCTTGCTCGCCGCCAACCAAATCTTTTAGTACAACGGTATTATCAGCAACTTCGTTCTCACCAAGCACTAGCGCCACAACGGCACCTACTTTGTCAGCACGTTTGAATTGCTTCTTGAAGTTACCACCACCAAAGTGGTTCATCACACGCACGCCTTCTACAGTGTCGCGTAATTGATTCGCTAGTTGCATGCCTGCGATCATAGTGCCTTCGCCAGCCGCAACCATGTAAACATCAACGCTACGGCGAACTTCTGTTAGTTCTAGCGTTTCCATCATCAGAACCAGACGCTCTAGACCCATTGCGAAGCCAACTGCATTGGTTGCTTTTCCGCCCAGTTGCTCAACAAGACCATCGTAACGGCCGCCGCCACATACTGTACCTTGAGCACCAAGGCTGTCTGTGATCCACTCAAATACGGTACGGTTGTAGTAATCTAGGCCGCGTACTAGACGCTCATTAACTTGGTATTCGATACCAACAGCGTCAAGAAGTTCACACAAACCAGCAAAATGTTGCTTCGATTCTTCACCTAGATATTCAGATAGTCGAGGTGCGTCACCTAAGATAGCTTGAACATCAGGGTTCTTAGTATCAAGTACACGTAGAGGGTTAGTGTGCATACGACGTTTACAATCATCATCTAGCACATCAATGTGTTGCTCAAGGAAAGCCACTAACGCAGTGCGGTAGCTTACGCGATCTTCTTGAGAACCGATGGAGTTTAGCTCTAGGCGAACGTGCTTATCGATACCTAGCTCACGCCATAGGCGAGCTGTCATCATGATAAGTTCTGCGTCAACGTCTGGACCGTCTAAGCCAAACACTTCAACACCACATTGGTGGAATTGACGGTAACGACCTTTTTGAGGACGCTCGTGGCGGAACATCGGGCCCATGTACCATAGGCGCTGTTCATCACGGTTGATAAGGCTATTTTGAATACATGAACGTACACAACCAGCTGTGCCTTCTGGACGCAGCGTTAGGCTATCGCCATTGCGGTCGTCAAAGGTGTACATCTCTTTAGAAACAACGTCTGTCTCTTCACCAACGGCACGGCTAAATAGGTTTGTTTCTTCAACGATAGGCATACGTACTTCGTTGTAACCGTATGCACTCACCACGTTTTTAACTGCGCTTTCTACTTTCTGCCACAGTGGTGATTGAGTTGGAAGGCAGTCGTTCATGCCTCGAATTGCTTGGATATTTTTAGCCACAGTATTTATTCCGTAATTTCTCACGACCAGGTGTTAGTGCGAATAGACAGTCACACCCCATCGCGTTGTATTAATCTTCTAAGTTTTCTACATCAATGCGATTTGCTTTATCAAGCACTGACGCTTTTGCACGAATCTTAGCTTCAAGTTTGTCGACAAGATCATCGTTGTCGAAGCGCTCTTTCTGACGCTTACCGTCTTCGTAGAAGGCACTTTTACGTGCACTACCGGCTAAACCTAAGTGAGACACTTCAGCTTCACCAGGGCCGTTAACCACACAACCGATGATTGATACGTCCATTGGGGTAATAACGTCTTCTAAGCGCTCTTCAAGGGCGTTAACGGTGTTAATAACATCGAACTCTTGACGAGAACAGCTCGGGCACGCAATGAAGTTGATGCCACGCGAGCGAATGCGCAAAGATTTAAGAATATCAAAGCCAACTTTGATCTCTTCAACAGGATCTGCCGCTAGCGAGATACGCAGCGTGTCACCGATACCTTCAGAAAGAAGCATACCTAGACCCACAGCTGACTTCACAGAGCCAGCACGAGCACCGCCCGCTTCGGTGATACCAAGGTGAAGTGGTTGGTCAATCTGCTTAGCCAGCAAACGGTAAGAGCCGACGGCGAGGAAGACATCAGAAGCCTTAACGCTGACTTTAAATTGATCAAAGTTCAAACGGTCTAGGATATCGACGTGACGCATTGCGGATTCAACAAGCGCTTCGGCTGTCGGTTCTGTGTATTTCTCTTGGATCTCTTTTTCAAGAGAGCCGCCGTTAACACCAATACGAATCGGAATATTCATATCGCGAGCACAATCAACAACGGAGCGGATACGACTTTCATTACCGATGTTACCAGGGTTGATACGCAAACAGTCAACGCCATATTCAGCCACTTTAAGGGCGATACGGTAGTCGAAATGAATATCAGCAACCAAAGGAACAGATACTTGCTGCTTGATTAACTTAAACGCTTCAGCGGCATCCATAGTAGGAACAGATACGCGAACGATATCAGCACCCACTTTTTCCAAAGCTCGAATTTGAGCAACGGTCGCGGCTACATCAGTTGTTCTTGTGTTGGTCATGGATTGCACAGCAATTGGTGCACCATCACCGATCGGCACATCACCCACATAAATACGGGTTGATTTGCGACGAATAATAGGAGATTCGTGTTGCATATTAACTCTAAGGTAAGGTTATTCTAGCTACTTTGCCTGAAGTATACCCAGAAAGGTCGACAGGTTCACTTGCAAATGTCATCGATACGCCTTCAGGCGCACCCAGAATCACTTTATATGGTGCAGCTCCAGAAAGATTTAAGGTCTGGCCTGCTTTTTTGATGCCAGTAGACAACGTTTTACCCGAAGCATCTTTCACTTGGATCCAGCAATCAGCAGAAAACTGCATCACTAGCTCGTTAACCACAGATTCTGGAGCTACCGTTTCTAATTCTGCCGTAACAGAAGCGACGTCTGCAGCTTGTTGTGCTTCTTCCATCTGTTCAACTGGTTCAATAGTTTCTGAAGTTTCAGCTGTATTTGTAGAAGTCAGATCATCAGAGTTTTCAGTAACAAAAGATGTCTCTGTGTTTTGTTCAGCTTCAATCACTTCTAATGACGTTAATTCAGGGTCTAGCGACTCATCGACCATTAGCTCTTCTGAGCTTTCGGTATTAACCAGAGATTGAGACAAGGTGTCTTGCTGTTGGTTCTGCCACCACCACAATGAAGACATGCCTACAATCACCGCGAAAATACTCCAAGTTAGGAACATAATACGGCTATTGTGCTTTTCGGTTTTGGTCTTACGAGAAAAGCTCAGCATTTCTTGTTCTTGATGTTGAGCGTCACCAGAATGATGAAGCGCATTTAAAACCACTTTCTCATCAAGATTAACGTACTTCGCATATGAGCGAATGTAGCCACGCATAAACGTTGCCACTTGGTCAGATTCGAACTGGTTTTCTTCGATTTGTTGAATCAAAGTAACGCGAAGCTTCAAGCGATCAGAGATCTGCTTTTGTGTTAAACCAAGAGATTCACGTTTATTTTTAAGCAGTGTTCCTGCTTCTAAAGTCGGTGCAACTATTTCAGGTGTTTTTGTGTCGTGTTCTGTGTTCATAGAGAGTGAACTTCTAAAGTATTATCGCAGGTTGATGAGAGCATGTTTTTATTGTCGTTTAAGCTCAATCTAGCAACCCACTTTATGTGGAATTTTTCCTGTTACTTAAATCATCAACCCTTAAAGACAAACATCGGTCATACCGTTATGAACGACGCTCTCAGGAAGCTAGTTTATCAAGTAGCCAACCTAAATAGACATATTGATGATCAGTAACAAGCGAGCACTTAAAATTAATTTAAGATTAGTTAATCATAAGCTAATGCCATTACAAGGCAAAAACACTTTAAACAAAATTTACCGTCAGCTCATGGTTTTGTCCAAAATTTGACGAAAAATGTAAGAAAGCATGGGAAAAAAGTCTAAAAATTGGAAATTAACTCTCCCAAAAAGCAACAAGCCAGAAGTTAGACTTCTGGCTTGTTTAAATTCCAATCGCGTTTAAACCGCTTTTACTTCAATCACACCACCTGCAATGAGGTTAGCTTCTGAGGCGGCTTTCAGCATTTTGGTACGCTTGGTTCTGTCAATAACATCACCCACCAATTGGCCACATGCGGCATCAATGTCATCACCACGAGTTTTACGAACCGTTACTGTGTAGTTGTATTCCATCAGCGTTTTTTGGAAGCGATCAATACGAGAATTACTTGGCTTCTTGTAAGGTGACCCTGGGTAAGGGTTAAATGGAATCAAGTTAATCTTACATGGCGTATCTTTCATTAGCTCAGCAAGTTCACGAGCATGGTCCATATCGTCATTCACATGATCCAATAGAACGTACTCAACGGTTACTTTACCGCGGTTAGCATTTGAAGAAGCAATGTAACGACGAACAGACGCTAGGAAGTCTTGGATATCCCAACGGTCGTTGATCGGCATGATTTGGCTACGTAGTGCATCGTTTGGTGCATGTAGAGAAATCGCAAGTGCTACGTCGATGTTATCAGTCATTTGGTCAAGGCCAGATACAACACCAGAAGTTGATACCGTTACACGACGCTTAGACAGTGCGAAGCCAAGATCATCAAGCATGATTTCTAATGATGGAATTAGATTCTTCATGTTCAATAGAGGTTCACCCATACCCATCATTACAACGTTAGTAATTGGGCGACGACCTGTTTCTTTCTCTAGACCGATCTCACGAGATGCACGCCAAATTTGACCAACAATCTCTGAAACTTTTAGGTTACGATTAAAGCCTTGTTGAGCTGTTGAACAGAATTTACACTCAAGTGCACAACCAACTTGTGAAGATACACATAGCGTCGCACGGTCACCATCTGGGATGTATACGGTTTCAACGTCTTGGTCGCCAACGCTCATAGCCCATTTAATTGTGCCATCTGTAGAGTGCTGAGCTTCAGAAACAACAGGTGCAACAATCTCACAACGACGTTGAAGTTTCTCACGTAACTTTTTGTTAATGTTGTTCATTTGTTCGAAGTCATCGACACCGAAGTGATAAATCCACTTCATCACTTGCTCTGCTCTAAACGCTTTCTCATTCAGTTCTTCTGTGAAAAATTTACGAAGACCTTTACGATCAAAATCGAGTAGATTGACTTTAGCTGTGGTCATGATGCCTCTCAGTGACGGAACAATAATTAAGGGCGCGAATTGTACAGGCTTTACGCAACTTCAACAAGCACTGTAAAACCCTGTGTTTACTAAGACATTCAAACTTAAATGATTAAAATTTGAACAATTTAATTTATCGGCCTGAGATTAACCAATTTGAAGAAAAGATTACCGATTAAGCTCCTCCGTCGCTATCGGGAATAACGTAAAAACTTACTCAGTAACTTTCCATTCATAGTCATCAGGTCACGAGTTCCTCAAACCTCGTCATTCCAGAACCGAGGGACGAGGTATCTGGAATCTCTCTTTTAACTGCACCTCTTTTCCCACAATCCATCAGATACAAAAAAGGCCTCACCGAAGTGAAGCCTTTATTGATACTTGCTGTTGTCTGCTTATTCAGCTGGGCGCGGGCAAATTTCAGATTCTGGGAAGAAGAATTCGATTTCACGAGCTGCTGACTCAGGGCTGTCACTGCCATGTACTGAGTTGTAACGCATGCTGATAGCGTAGTCAGCACGGATAGTGCCGCATGCTGCTTCTTCTGGGTTTGTTTTGCCCATCAATTCGCGGTAACGAGCAATCGCGTTTTCGCCTTCAAGTACTTGAACCATGATAGGACCAGAAGTCATAAACTCTTTAAGAGCCGGGAAGAATTCTTTGCCTTCGTGTTCTGCGTAGAAGCCACTTGCTTGTTCTTCAGTAAGACGAACCATTTTAGCAGCAATAATTTCTAGGCCTGCCTTTTCGATGCGGTGGTAGATTTCACCAACAAGGTTACGCTTAACTGCATCTGGCTTAACAATTGAGAACGTTCTTTCTAGAGCCATAGGGATTCCTTCACTTCATTTTTTTGTTATTAAAGACTGAAATTACTGAGATCATTCGATCTTAGTTTCTGAATGAGCGGCATCGAAATACCGCACATTCTTATTATTATTTTGCTTGATCGATAAGAAGGCGAGCGAGCGTACGAACACCCATACCCGTTGCACCAGCCGACCATTTATTACTTGCAGATTTACGGTAAGTACCTGAGCAATCCAGGTGAATCCAACCTTTTTTGTAGTCGTCTACAAAGTAAGAAAGAAATGCAGCAGCGGTACTTGCACCCGGCGTGTAATCTCCTGAACTGATGTTTGAAAGATCAGCAAAGTTTGAAGGCAGCATACCACGGTGGAAATCAGCAAGAGGCAGTGGCCATAGGCCTTCTTTCTCTTGGTTCGCAGCCGTTAGCGCTTGGTGAGACAGTTCATCATCGAAGCTTAATAGTGCATGGTAGTCGTTACCTAGTGCATTTTTCGCTGCGCCAGTTAGCGTTGCGCAATCAATGATCAATTCTGGATTTTGTGCACTTGCGTACATCAAACCATCAGCAAGAACCAAGCGACCTTCAGCGTCAGTATTCATGATCTCAACCGTCTTACCATTTTTGTAGGTAATGATGTCGCCAAGCTTCAATGCACGACCAGAGATCATGTTCTCTGCACAACATAGAATAAGCTTAATACGCTTGTTCAAGCCACGTTCAATTGCAAGACCAAGGCCACCAGTGATGGTTGCAGCGCCGCCCATATCAGCCTTCATTGCTGTCATGAATTGACCTGGCTTGATGCTGTAACCGCCTGAGTCGAAAGTGATACCTTTACCGACTAGACAAGCAAATACAGGTGCATTTTCGTCGCCTGTTGGGTTGAAATCCAATTGAAGCATTGCTGATGTACGCTCAGAGCCACGCCCTACTGCGTAGATGCCTTCCCAACCTTCAGTTAGTAGATCTTTATCTTTAACGATTTTCGCTTTCACTGTGCCTGCTGGCGCCACTGACTTGATGTATTCAGCAGCCATTGTCGCTAATTGACGAGGTGCCACTTCTTCAGCGGTTTTGTTGATAATGTCACGAGTCCAATCAGTAGCACGAATGCGAGCTTCTAGCTCTACTTGATCAGCTTCTGAAAGTGCATCCCATTCCAATGCATTCTTTTTCTTTGGTCCACGGTAGCCTTGGTAGAAAGCCCAAACGCTTTCTAGATCCCAACCTTCACCACGAAGTGAAACGAATGCGATACCTTGTCCGTCAAGCGTACGACCAGCACGTTGAACTGCGCCTAAATCGTGACCTTCACCAATGTGAATTGTCGCTCCTGCTTCAGAAAACGATAAAATAGCTCTAGCTCCCCACTGAGGCTGGGCAGCTTCTTGACTTAAAAATACTGACATCTGTGTAGACATGATTTCTCCTTGTCATGAACCACCGTTATTAAGTGGTTCTGATTATTTTTTATTAGCGCACTGATGTTAGCATTATGTAGGAGTAAAATGTCATTTTGATAAAAAAACGGACCATAAGGTCCGCTGTTTTTAGTAAGAATTGTTAACTTGGCTGCGTTTTATATTGGACTGATGCCAACCCACAACCTAATCATTAGACAAGAGGATTAATCCATCTCATCCATCCAGCACAAAATAATAGCCTCTAAGATTTTCTCATTAGAGTTGTTCGGCGCGTCGTCGAACTCTTCAAGGTCTAACACCCACTGATGCAAATCGGTAAAACGAACCGTTTTAGGGTCAGTATCTGGGTACAAATCACATAGTTCAATTGCGATATCTCGCGAATCAATCCACTTCAAGCTCATAACACTTCCTTATTTTTATCAGCGACGCTCTGTCACCTTTATGATCTATATTCTAGGCCTGTTTCTTAACATGGCTGTTCTAGTAATGGTTGTCTAAATAATAATTACACAGTTATAACCATAGAAACCGTTACTAAAAACAAGTTCTTAGTGATCTTCAGAAGCTAGGTTCAGCGTGTACTTTGGAATCTCTACAACAAGATCCGTATCAGCAACTTTAGCTTGGCAACCTAGGCGGGATTCCATCTCTAAGCCCCATGCTTTATCTAGCATGTCGTCTTCTAGGTCATCGCTCTCTTCTAAAGAATCAAAGCCTTCACGAATCACAACGTGACATGTAGTACATGCACACGACTTCTCACATGCGTGTTCAATACCAATACCGGCCTTCAATGCAACATCAAGAACCGTCTCACCAGTTTTTGCTTCTAAAACAGCGCCTTCTGGACATAGATCTTCGTGAGGTAAAACAATAATCTTTGGCATGTTTATCTATTCTCTAACTATTAAATATTATCGACTGACTGACCTGACAGTGCAGCACGAATTGATTTATCCATACGACGAGAAGCAAAGTCTTGGCTCGCTTTGTCGATATTTTTAATTTCTAGTTCAATGGCATCGGCATTGTCGCCATTGCGCACTTCAATCAGTGCTTCAATGGCTTGAACAAGTTGTTGCTTGCCTTGCTCATCCAGCAACTCATCACCATCGGCTTGCATCGCAGCAATTAAGCCTTCAATAACTCGATCCGCTTCTACGCGTTGCTCAGCAAGAGCACGCGCTTGCATGTCTTCTTTTGCAAACGTCATCGAATCTTTCAGCATGCTGGCCACTTCGTTATCGCTTAGACCGTAAGAAGGCTTAACTTGGATTTCAGCTTGAACGCCAGTGCTCTTCTCCATTGCGGTAACCGACAGTAAACCATCAGCATCCACTTGGTAAGTAACGCGAATATGAGCAGCACCTGCTGTCATCGGCGGGATGCCTTTCAAAGCAAATCGAGCCAGTGAACGACAGTCATCAACCATCTCACGCTCGCCTTGCACGGTGTGTACTGTCATTGCAGTTTGACCGTCTTTGAACGTGGTAAACTCTTGTGCACGAGCAACTGGGATCGTGGTATTACGAGGGATGATCTTTTCGACTAAGCCACCCATGGTTTCGATACCCAGTGACAGAGGGATAACATCCAATAGCAGCATCTCAGAGTCAGGCTTGTTGCCAACTAAGATATCCGCTTGAATCGATGCGCCAATCGCAACCACTTCATCAGGGTTAATACTGGTTAATGGAGTACGACCAAAGAAGCCACCGACCATTTCACGAACAAGTAAGGTACGAGTTGAACCACCTACCATCACGACTTCTAGTACTTCATCCGCGTCAACTTCCGCATCTTTCAGTGCTCGGCGGCACGAAAGCAGCGTTTTCTTAACTAGTGGCTTGATGAGCTCTTCGAACTCTTCACGAGTTAATGAGCCAGACCAACCTAGTGCTTCAACATTAACGCTTTCAGCTTCAGATAAGCCAATCTTCGCTTCTGTTGCTGCGTCTAGAAGAATACGGTTCTGTTCTGCTGTCAGCTCTAACAAGCCCATTTGCTCTTGGAAATGATCCGCAATTAAATGGTCAAAGTCATCGCCGCCTAATGCAGAGTCACCACCGGTTGCTAAAACTTCGAAGACACCTTTAGACAGGCGTAGGATAGAGATATCAAACGTACCACCGCCTAAGTCATAAACAGCGATTACCCCTTCTTTACCTGAATCCAAGCCATAAGCAATCGCAGCTGCAGTGGGTTCATTAAGAAGACGTAACACATGAAGACCAGCAAGTTGCGCTGCGTCTTTGGTACCTGCACGTTGTGCATCATCAAAGTACGCAGGGACGGTAATCACGGCACCAGCCAATTCACCACCTAACGTCGACTCAGCACGTTGACCGAGTGCACGAAGAATATCTGCAGATACTTGAATTGGGTTCTTATTTCCTTGCGCTGTGTTAATCACAGGCAGGCCATTATCACTTTCTTCAAACTGATATGGCAGAGATGGGTATCGCTGTTGAATATCTGACAGTGAACGACCGATTAATCGCTTAACTGAGATAATGGTATTTTTAGGATCAGTTTGTGCATTTACACGCGCTTCATCACCGGTGGTGTACGACTCTGACTGATAGTGAACAACGGAAGGGAGAATACTGCGACCTTGTTGATCAACAAGCGTGCTTGCCTCACCACTGCGCACTGACGCAACCAATGAGTTTGTTGTACCTAAATCAATACCCACTGCAAGCTTGTGCTGGTGAGGAGCGGCGCTTTGCCCTGGTTCTGCAATCTGAAGTAGTGCCATGGATGTGTCCTTGTTATACGAACTAGCCGATCAAACGATCTTCAACTAACTCGATTTCATTCTTTAATTTTGCAATAAACTTAAGCTTTCTTACTCGGTCTGCAGCTTCTAACCAAGCTTCGCTGTCGAGTTCTTGTTGGATAGCGCTTAATTGTTGTTTATACATTTTGCTAACCTTTCCTTCAAATGCAAACAAAGCATCTTCAGGATCAGAACTGTCGGCGATATCTTCCAGCTCTTCACGCAATTCCATTTGCTCCATCAGGAACATAGGATCTTGCATAGTCTGCTGCTCACCACGAATATCCTCACCATGTTGAACTAACAGGTATTCAGCGCGGCTGACTGGATTTTTCAACACCTGGTACGCATCATTGATTTGCGCAGCTTTTTGCACAGCCAGCAAGCGATCTCGCTCAGAAGCCGTGGCAAATTTATCAGGGTGGAATTGGCGTTGCAGATCTCTAAACTGAGAAGAAAGAAGGCTACCATCCAGTTGAAACTGAAGTGGTAGCCCAAATAATTCGAAATGATTCATGTAACGGTGGTCCTAAGTTTAGGCTCTTTACTTAGAGCCTAATTTTATTCTTCGCTCATTATAAACGCTCAACGATTGAGGCGTTTATACATTGAAGCTCTCACCACAACCACATTCGCCTTTCGCGTTAGGGTTGTTGAATTCAAAACCTTCGTTTAGGCCTTCTTTTACGTAATCAAGCTCAGTACCGTCTAGGTAAACTAGGCTCTTTGGATCAATGATGACCTTAACACCTGAATGCTCGAACACTTCGTCTTCTTCGTTGAGCTCGTCAACGAATTCCAGTACATACGCCATACCCGAACAGCCAGTAGTTTTTACCGCTAAGCGCAACCCGATACCTTTACCTCGGTTATCTAGGAAAGCTTGAACTCGGCTTGCTGCCGTATCTGTCATGGTGATGGCCATACTACAACCTTGTGTTTTATATAAATTGAGAACTCAGGGGGAGCACAAAGGGTGCTCCCAAATATTACTTTTTTGAAGTGATTACGTTGTAGAAACGATTAGTGCTTCTTTTTGTAATCCGCAACCGCTGCTTTGATTGCATCTTCAGCAAGAATTGAACAGTGAACTTTCACTGGTGGCAACTCTAACTCTTCTGCGATTTCAGAGTTTTTAATAGCAGCTGCTTCATCAATACTTTTACCTTTAACCCACTCAGTTACTAGTGAGCTAGAAGCGATTGCGCTACCGCAACCGTAAGTCTTGAATTTTGCGTCTTCAATAATACCTTCTGCAGATACTTTGATTTGCAGTTTCATTACGTCACCACAAGCTGGTGCGCCAACCATGCCGCTACCTACACTTGGATCTTCTTTATCAAACGAACCTACGTTACGTGGGTTTTCGTAGTGATCAATTACTTTTTCGCTATATGCCATGATAGTTACCTCGAATCCTCTATTTCCGTGAGATTAGTGATGAGCCCACTCAACAGTGTTCAAATCAATCCCTTCTTTATACATATCCCATAGAGGAGACATGTCGCGTAATTTATTTACTGCTACACGGATTTGTGCAATCGCGTAGTCGATTTCTTCTTCCGTAGTGAAACGGCCGAATGAAAAACGTACTGAGCTGTGTGCCAGTTCATCGTTTAAGCCAAGAGCGCGTAAAACGTATGAAGGCTCAAGACTCGCTGATGTACATGCAGAACCTGATGATACCGCTAAGTCTTTTAAAGACATAAGCAGAGATTCACCTTCAACGAAAGCAAAGCTCACGTTTAGGTTATGTGGTACACGTTGATCTAAGTCGCCATTTACCGTTACTGCTTCTAGATCTTGAACCCCTTTCAATAGACGCTCGCGAAGTGCTAGTGCGTGGTCATAATCTTTCTGCATGTCTTGTTTAGCGACAGCAAAAGCTTCACCCATACCCACGATTTGGTGAGTAGCAAGCGTACCAGAACGGAAACCACGTTCGTGACCTCCACCGTGCATCTGTGCTTCAAGACGAATACGTGGCTTACGACGAACGTACAAAGCACCAATGCCTTTAGGGCCGTATGCTTTGTGTGCAGAAAGAGAGATAAGGTCAACTTTCATCTCTTTTACATCTAGTGGGATTTTACCCGCAGACTGAGCCGCATCAACGTGGAAGATGATCTTGCGTGAACGACATAATTCGCCGATTGCAGAGATATCTTGGATTACACCAATCTCGTTGTTTACGTGCATGATAGAAACAAGAACCGTATCTTCACGCATTGCTGCTTGTAGCTTGTCTAAATCAATGATGCCGTTTGCTTCAGGCTCAAGGTAAGTCACCTCAAAACCTTCACGCTCTAGTTGGCGACATGGATCAAGAACCGCTTTATGTTCTGTTTTACACGTGATTACGTGCTTACCTTTCTTCTCGTAAAAGTGCGCTGCACCTTTGATAGCAAGGTTGTCTGACTCTGTAGCACCTGACGTGAAAACAATCTCACGTGGGTCTGCATTTAGTAGATCGGCAATTTGCTCACGAGCATTATCTACTGATTCTTCTGCCTGCCAGCCGTAACGGTGTGAACGAGATGCAGGGTTACCGAAGTTACCGTCCATCGTCATGCACTGAACCATTTTTTCAGCAACACGTGGATCGACTGGGCATGTAGCTGAATAGTCAAAGTAAATAGGCAGTTTCATTTTCTACTCCAATGTAAAAACTGACCGCTAAGAGCGGGCATTAACACCGTGAGGTGCTGCACTAATCGTTGTAGTGCTCGTATTTTTATGTGCAAAACCATTATTAACCGCAAGATCGATATCTTGACGATCAGAAATCTCTAAAACTTCGTTATCTTTCATTAGCTCACCGAGCGTAATGTCATTTAAGAAGCTGCTGATTCGGGAGCTTAAATCACGCCAAAGAGTGTGAGTTAAACAACGACTACCACCTTGGCAATCTGCTCGACCGTGACACTTGGTTGCATCCACTGATTCGTCTACTGCTGCAATAACAGTTCCGACAGCAATGTCGCTCGCTTCAGCACCTAAGCGGTAACCACCACCAGGGCCGCGAACACTAGCAACTAAGCCAGCTTTACGTAACTTAGAAAAGAGTTGTTCTAAGTAAGATAACGAGATGCCTTGTCGCTCTGAAATATCAGCCAGAGGAACTGGGCTTTTTTGCGAATGCAGTGCTACATCTAGCATAGCTGTTACCGCATATCTTCCTTTAGATGTAAGTTTCATATCACACCGTATCCACATTGTTTATGTGGTTGGAATTTTCCCATACCCGACTAAATTGGTCAAGTATTTAGTTGACTATTTTAGTCAAGTATTCATCCCTAGAGGTTGTATGGGATTTATTTGCCCGATTTACTCTTCTCAATCGAAGTCAAAATACCGCGCAAAGTGTTGATCTCTTGAAGCTCTGGGCGAGCACGGCTGAATAGACGACGTAACTTGTTCATCACCTGACCCGGCTTATCCTTAGAGATAAATTGGGTATCAATGATCACTTTTTCAAGGTGCTCATAGAACATTTCTAGTTCTTCGTGACGTGGGTAGTCATCTTGTTGTTGTGGCTGATATTGGCTAGCCACCATATCAAGGTGTGCAACACGAACTTCGTAGCTCAGAGTCTGTACCGCCATCGCTAGATTTAATGAGCTGTATTCTGGGTTAGCAGGGATACATACGTGATAGTGACATTTCTGCAACTCGTCATTCGTTAAGCCAGTACGTTCACGACCGAACACTAATGCGACTGGATGTTTTTGACCTTCAACGGCAAACTTTTCGCCACACTCGCGAGGCTCAAGCATTGGCCACTCAAGCGTACGAGAACGAGCACTTGAGCCTACAACCAAACCACAGTCTTTTACTGCTTCTTCTAGAGTAGAAACAATGGTCGCGTTTTCTGCGATGTCACCTGCACCCGCAGCCAGTGCTAAGGTCTGCTCGTCAACTTCACATTGAGGGTCTACAAGAACCAACTGACTCAAACCCATCACTTTCATTGCGCGAGCTGCTGAGCCGATATTTCCCGAATGAGACGTACCAACCAGAACGACTTTTACATTGTCTAACATGCTATATGACACCACTTTAAAAATAATCGCGAGATATTAACACATAGCAAAGTAAAATGGTCAGACCCTTAACGGAATGTGAAACCAAGAGTTCAAAAAATAACCACTTCCCTTTTACGGAAACTTTGGTATACTCGCCGCCGCTTTAAATTGTTCTTTAACATCTTGTGGGAAAAACCATATGCATCCAATGCTAAACATTGCGATACGCGCTGCGCGTAAAGCTGGCAACCATATTGCTAAATCTCTTGAAACAACTGATAAGATCGAAACATCTCTAAAAGGTAACAACGATTACGTTACTAACATTGCTCAAGAAGCTGAGTACATGATTATTGAGACAATCAAATCATCTTACCCAGAGCACAGCATTATTTCTGAAGAGTCAGGCCTGACTGAAGGTAAAGACTCTGACGTACAATGGATCGTTGACCCACTAGATGGCACCAACAACTTTGTAAAAGGTTTCCCTCACTTCTCTGTATCTATTGCTGTTCGTATGAACGGTCGTACAGAAGTTGCTTGTGTTTATGACCCAATGCTAAACGAGCTATTCACTGCTCAACGTGGCGCTGGCGCTCAACTTAACAACGCTCGTATGCGTGTTACTCAACTTAAAGACCTTCAAGGTACTGTTTTAGCGACTGGTTTCCCATTCAAGCAAAAACAACACTCTGAATCTTTCATGAAAATCATCTCAGCTTTATTCGTAGATTGCGCTGACTTCCGTCGTACTGGTTCTCCAGCTCTTGACCTATGTTACCTAGCGGCTGGTCGTGTTGACGGTTACCTAGAACTTGGTCTTAAGCCATGGGATCTAGCTGCTGGCGATCTAATCGCTCGTGAAGCTGGTGCTATCATGACTGACTTTGCTGGCGGTACTGATTACATGACGTCTGGTAATGTTGTTGCTTCAAGCGCTCGTGGTGTTAAGTCTATTCTTAAGCACGTTCGTGAAAACTCTAACGAAGGTATGCTGAAGTAATTCAGACCTTACGTTAATGCTCTTTAGTTAAGAGCAGAAGATTTTCAAAGCCTCGCTATTGCGGGGCTTTTTTGTATCTGTGATACGAGCTACGAGCAAGATGGCGGTTAGTCGCGATGAGCACAACACACTTCGCTGATGAATTGCATTGAGCTTATCGACAAAATACAGACGTAAAAAAACCGCTGACTAGGCAGCGGTTTTTTTGTTTAGCGAAACTTATTAAGCCAAGGCCTAAGGCATCTCGTCAAACTCTTCACCTTCTTTGTCCACTTGCGGTGGCATTAGGTGTTCACGCGTAATACCCAACTTCATAGCCAGTGCAGATGCAACGTAGATAGAAGAGTATGTACCAACCGTAATACCCAGTAGAAGTGCAGTTGCGAAGCCGTGAATCATAGCGCCGCCCTGAACAAACAGTGCGATAACTACGAATAACGTTGTACCAGAAGTGATCAATGTACGGCTCAATGTTTGTGTGATTGAGCTGTTCAGTACTTCAGGTGCTTCACCCTTACGCATCTTACGGAAGTTCTCACGAATCCGGTCAAATACCACTATGGTATCGTTGAGGGAGTAACCGACCACCGTCAGCAAGGCTGCTACGATAGTAAGGTCTACCTCAATTTGCATTAGAGAGAACACACCTAGTGTGATGATAACGTCGTGTGCTAGGGCTAATACAGCACCTGCAGCCAAACGCCATTCAAATCGCACTGACACGTAGATCAAGATACAGATAAGAGAAACTAGAATAGCAAGGCCACCAGCTTCTGTTAGTTCATCACCCACGTTTGGACCAACGAACTCGATACGGCGCATTTCAACTTGCTCACCAGTACCATCTTTAATTGCAGTCAGGATCTGGTTACCAAGCGTTTCGCCTGCAACACCGTCACGTGGACGTAGACGAACCATTACCTCACGCGCAGAACCAAAGTTCTGAACCGTAGCATCACCAAAGCCTTCAGCTTCTAGTGCACTTCGAATGTCAGGTAGGTTTGCTGGTTGCTCGAAACCCACTTCAATCAGCGTACCGCCGGTAAAATCTAAACCCCAGTTCAACGACTTCGTTGTTAAGGTGAAGATAGCAGTACCAATCATCAAGATAGAGAATACAAAGGCAACCTTTGACCAACGCATAAAGTCGATCATTTTTTCTGCTTTTAGAATCTGAAACATATTAATTCCTAGCCTTAGATCGACAGTTTCTTAACGCGTTTGCCGCCATACATCAGGTTCACGATACAACGTGTTCCGACAATAGCTGTAAACATTGAAGTCAAGATACCGATTGATAACGTTACCGCGAAGCCTTTAATCGCACCTGTACCTACAGCAAACAGAATGATTGCTGTCAGTAGTGTAGTGATGTTGGCATCGGCGATTGTACTAAATGCGTTTGCATAGCCTTGGTGAATTGCTTGTTGTGGACTGCGTCCATCTCGAAGTTCTTCACGTATACGCTCAAAGATAAGAACGTTGGCATCGACTGCCATACCAACCGTCAATACGATACCGGCAATACCTGGTAGCGTCATTGTCGCGCCAGGAATCATCGACATGACACCAATAATCAACACAAGGTTAGCCATCAGAGCGACGTTCGCGATCAGACCGAAAGTTCGGTAGTAAAGCAGTGTAAACAGCATTACTGCAGCCATACCCCAAACCATCGCCATGATACCCATATCGATGTTTTGTTGCCCCATAGATGGACCAATCGTACGTTCTTCTACAATCGAGATAGGCGCAATCAATGCACCAGCACGTAGTAGAAGTGCCAAGTTATGAGCTTCAGCCGTTGAGTCGATACCTGTAATACGGAAGTTACGGCCAAGTGCAGATTGAATCGTCGCTTGGTTAATCACTTCTTCGTGCTTACTTAGAATCACTCGGCCTTCAGGCGTTTTACGACCGCTGTCTTTATACTCTGCAAATACCGTTGCCATTAGCTTACCGATATTCTGACGAGAGAACGCAGACATCTTGCTACCACCTTCGCTGTCTAGCGAGATGTTAACTTGTGGACGACCATATTCATCAACACTTGAGCTTGCGTCAGTAATACTTGAACCGCCTAAGATAACGCGCTTCTGAAGTACAACAGGACGACCATCACGATCTTGCTTGATTTCGCTACCCGCAGGGGCACGACCAGAAGCGGCAGCGGCTAAATCAGCACTGCTATCCACTTCACGGAATTCAAGTGTTGCCGTCGCACCAAGAATTTCTTTAGCGCGCGCCGTGTCTTGAACACCAGGCAATTCCACTACGATACGGCTAGCACCTTGACGTTGAACCAAAGGCTCAGCTACACCAAGTTCATTAACACGGTTACGTAGGATAGTGATGTTTTGCTCTACCGCGTAGTTACGGATTTCTTGAAGACGAGCTTCTGTGAAGTTTGCAACCAAAGAAAAACGACCGTTAGATGCAGAATCGACGAACGTCATGTCTTGGTGTTTAGATTGCAGTAGCGATTTCGCTTCAGCAAGCTGCTCTTCGTTACGCAGAATCACTTCAACCGCATCTTTACCTGATGGGCGAATTGCACGGTAACGAATCTTTTCTTCACGAAGTTCACTGCGGAACGCTTCTTCTTGTTGGCCAACCAGCTTTTCCATTGCAGCATCCATATCCACTTCCATTAAGAAGTGAACACCGCCACGTAGGTCAAGACCGAGCTTCATTGGTGCAGCACCAATAGATTCAAGCCAATCAGGAGTTGAAGCCGCTAAGTTTAAAGCAACGATAACATCATCACCTAGTGCTTCTGTGATGATATCACGGGCACTAATTTGCGTATCTGTATCGTTAAAGCGAACAAGAATGGAACCGTTCTCTAGAGCAACGGATTTAGTAGAAAGGCTCTCTGCTTCAAGAGCATCGGTGACAGCATCCAGCGTAGACAGATCTACAGAGGCGCCGCGCGCCCCTGTAACTTGAACTGCCGGATCTTCACCGTATATATTTGGAAGTGCGTATAACGCAGCAATAGCGATGGCAAACATCACCATCAAATACTTCCATAACGGATAACGGTTTAGCACAGCGAGGATCCTCTAGCTGTTTATAGAGATTTCAGAGTACCTTTTGGTAGCACTGCTGTAACGAAGTCTTTCTTGATAACTACTTCGTTGTTTGCGTTCAATTCGATAGCAACGTAGTCGCTGTCTTCAGCAATCTTAGTAATCTTACCGATTAAGCCACCGCTTGTAAGAACTTCATCGCCTTTGCCCATTGAAGACATAAGGTTCTTGTGCTCTTTAACACGCTTAGCTTGTGGACGGTAGATCATGAAGTAGAAGATCACAGCAAACATACCTAGCATGATAAGCATTTCGAAACCGCCGCCTGCTGGTGCACCTTCTGCTGCTGCGTGAGCTTGAGAAATAAACATTTAAAACATCCTCTATTATATTTTCGTAATTGTTTGTCTAATTGGGTTGCACCCCTTTATTTTCAAGCCCCAACTCTCGGAAGAGAGATGGGGCTCGCAAAAAAAGAAATACTAAGATTCTTTACCTAGTGGTGGCACTTCACGCCCCATTCTTGCGTAGAACTCTGCAACGAACTCTTCAAAGCGATCTTCATCGATAGACTGACGAATGTCTGACATTACTCGCTGGTAGAAACGCAGGTTATGAATCGTGTTCAGTCGAGCACCTAGGATCTCATTACAACGATCCAAATGGTGTAAGTACGACTTGCTATAGTTCTTACAAGTGTAACAGTCACACTCTGAATCTAGTGGTGTTGTATCCATTTTATGCTTCGCATTACGGATCTTGATCACACCTTCAGTTACAAACAGGTGGCCATTACGTGCATTTCGCGTTGGCATTACACAGTCAAACATGTCGATACCTCGACGAACACCTTCAACCAAGTCTTCAGGCTTGCCTACGCCCATTAGGTAACGTGGCTTATCTTCAGGTAATTGAGGACATGTGTGCTCAAGAATACGGTGCATGTCTTCTTTTGGTTCGCCTACTGCTAGGCCGCCAACAGCGTAACCGTCAAAACCAATTTCTGTTAGGCCTTTAACGGACACATCACGAAGGTCTTCGTATACGCCACCTTGTACAATACCGAACAGTGAGTTCGGGTTTTCTTGCTTATCAAAGTGATCACGTGAACGTTGAGCCCAACGAAGAGACATCTCCATCGAGTCTTTAGCTTCTTTATGCGTCGCAGGGTAAGGCGTACATTCATCAAAGATCATTACGATGTCTGAGCCTAGATCCTTTTGGATTTCCATCGACTTTTCAGCGTCCATGAAGATCTTGTCACCGTTTACAGGGTTACGGAAGTGAACACCCTCTTCAGTGATTTTACGCGTCGCACCTAGGCTGAATACTTGGAAACCGCCTGAATCAGTCAGGATAGGTCCTTTCCAGTTCATGAAATCGTGCAAGTCACCGTGCAGCTTCATGATTTCTTGACCAGGGCGTAACCATAGATGGAACGTATTACCTAGTAGGATTTCAGCACCGGTGTCTTTCACTTCTTCAGGCGTCATACCTTTTACCGTACCGTAAGTACCTACTGGCATGAATGCTGGTGTTTCAACGGTACCACGTTCAAACTGAAGTTGACCACGACGTGCGCCGCTGTTTGTTTTTTTAAGTTCGTATTTTAATTTCACGAAGCCTCCAATATGCCAGAGAAACAATCTGACTGATAATTCAGAACCTTAAGCTAAACATAAGTTCAATCTCGCGAGTTCTATGAGGAGCGGTCGCGTATTCCCTGCGAGAGATTAGACAGACACTCTGCCCAACTCCTAGCTTACTGCTAGCACCCGTAAATTCTTTTTATATCGTTTATAACGAGTTAGATTAGCTCGTTTTCTTATTGATGAACATCGCATCACCGTAGCTAAAGAAGCGATATTCGCTCTTCACTGCGTGATCGTATGCGCCCATCACATTGTCGTAGCCAGCAAATGCACTCACCAACATAATCAGTGTTGATTCTGGTAAGTGGAAATTGGTAATCAAGCAATCCACCAACTGATATTCATAACCAGGGAAGATGAAAATTTCTGTATCGCCAAAGAAAGGAACTAATTCGGTGCCCTTCTTCAGTGCATCTTGCGCTGCACTTTCTAGTGAGCGCACTGATGTTGTACCAACGGCAATAATACGACCGCCACGAGCTTTTGCTGCAGCAACGGCATCAACCACTTCTTGCGGTACCTCAACGTACTCAGCATGCATGTGATGATCATTGATATTATCAACTTTTACTGGTTGGAATGTGCCCGCACCTACGTGAAGTGTCACGTAAGCAAACTCTACACCTTTAGCTTTCATGTCAGCCATTAGCTTGTCATCAAAGTGAAGGCCAGCTGTTGGCGCAGCAACGGCACCGGGCTTCTCATTGTAAACCGTCTGGTAACGCTCTTTATCTGCGTCTTCATCAGGACGATCGATGTAAGGTGGCAGTGGCATGTGACCAACACTGTTAAGAATTTCTAATACGCTTTGGTCGGAAGTGAAATGGATTTCAAACAACGCATCATGACGCGCTACCATTTCAGCTTCATACTCGTCATTCTCACCAAGAAACAATTTAGTGCCTGGTTTGGGAGATTTAGAACAACGAACGTGGGCTAGAATACTCTTCTCGTCGAGCATTCGTTCAACCAACACTTCAAGCTTACCGCCTGATGCCTTGCGACCGAACACGCGAGCAGGAATAACTCGAGTATTATTGAAAACGACAAGATCGCCCGGCTCAACCAAGTCTAAAACGTCTTTAAACGAACCATCCGTCAGGTTGCCATTATTGCCGTCTAATTTAAGCAGGCGGCTTGCTGTACGCTCTTCTTGAGGGTAACGAGCAATAAGTTCATCTGGTAGGTCAAAGTGAAAATCTGAAACTTGCATGTGTCTAGTCTTGTCTTAGTTGATGAGATTCGTGCCGTTGACGAATAATAAATCATGCTTGCTAATCGATCGTTACGATAAGTAATTCATTACCGGGAACTGATGACAAACACGACTAAAAATTTCGCAGTGGGCTAGTATAGGCACACGAGCCGCAATAGCAAGGTTTACAGCACTGGATTATTGTAAAGAGGCGTAAAATAAAGCTAACGATTCACCTCCTCAAACTAAAGAATTAGTTGCATAAAACTCGCCCAAAAATGCGTCAGGTCTCAGTTATTTTTTGGATAAAAAACTATAGTAATAGCAACAAATAAAAAAGAAGGAGGTTCGTATGATCAAGGTTGAAGATATGATGACTCGCAACCCTCATACCCTATTGCGCTCACACTCACTGGCCGATGCTAAGCACATGATGGAAGCGCTTGATATCCGCCATATCCCAGTTGTAGATGCCGACAGAAAATTATTAGGCGTCGTAACACAACGTGACGTTCTTGCCGCTCAAGAATCTAGTCTACAAAACATCCCACAAGCTCAATCATTTACTCTTGCGACACCACTCAACGATATCATGCACAAAAGCGTTATGTCGGTAGAGCCGCGAGCTGGATTGAAAGAGTCAGCTGTTTATATGCAAAAGCACAAAGTGGGCTGTTTACCTGTTGTCGATGACCACGAATTAATAGGGATTATCACTGATAGCGACTTCGTCACGATAGCGATCAATCTACTCGAACTCCAAGAAGAAGTAGAACCGGAAGAAGTCGAAAGTTAGCCAACGTTGTTCTATCTGCTATCCCCCTAGAGCCTTTCAATCCAAGGCTCTTTACATGTCCAACAATCACATATTCACTGTGAAACTCACTGTATCCCTCATTTCTTCTTAGAGACCAGTTCCAAAGTTCAAGCCTCTCAATAAACCGAACTCACTTATTGTTCTTATATATGAGAATGTAAGGCTCTAATTGGATTTATTGATATATCTATCGTTTGGATAATGTAAAAATTTGTTAACAATAAAAACAAACTGCCTTTCTGGGAATGATACGTATGAGTTTAAAGAAATTGCTGTCCTTGGGTTTTGGCGTAATTCTTGCGCTAATTTTGGTTATTTCAGTCGTTGCTTCATTGCGCTTTTATCAATCGAGTGATGGATTTAACACCTATCGTTCCCTCGCATTAACAAGCGTATCCACAGGGCGAATCCAAGCCAACATATTGGAAGCTCGTTTATCTGCATTAAAATATATAAAGGACCCTGTTGCATCGCATGCTTCAGAACTGGACAAGCGCATCACTACATCAATTCAATTGATCGATGAAGTGTTAGAGGCTCATCTTGACGACCTCCATAAAAATGAGTTCTTAGCGATAGAGAAGCAGCTTAAACAGTATAGCCAAGGGTTTAGCCAAGTTGTTCAACTGGTCAATACTAGAAATAGCTTAGTAAAAGAGAGCTTAGACCCATCAGGTTTAAAAATGCGACAAGCAGTGACTAACTTGATGACTCAAGCATCTGCTGAAGAGGATTTAGAGGTTGCAGTCAGTTCAGGACAACTTCAACAACACGTATTGCTATCAAGATTATATGCTTCTAAATTTCTGACCAGTAACAACACAGAAGATGCTCAGCGAGCAGAAAAAGAATTTGCATCAGCAGCGTTGCTTGTGGAAACAATAGAATCTCAACTAATGTCGAACGAGCAAATTCGATACTTAACTGATTTTAATACCGCTTTTAAAGCCTACCGTCTGACATTTTCAGAAGTCGTTGACACGATAAATGAACGAAACCGCATCGTTTCTGGCACCCTTGATGTTGCTGGTAGCAACGCAGCAAAAACAATTGAAGAAATCAAACTATCCACAAAGTCAAAACAAGACTCTGTAGGACCAAGCATGGTTGAACGATTTTCAAATGCTCAATTTATCTTAGGTGCACTTTCAATCATTGTTATCGCTATCGCCCTTGGCATTGCAATCTCCATTTACCGAAGCGTATGGAAAGTTGTAGGAGGGGAGCCTAGCGAGATTCAATCGATTGTCGAAGAAGTTGCTTCAGGCGATCTTTCAAAACAGATTCCAGTAACAGGTAAAGAAACGGGTATATACGCCAACATTTTAGAAATGCGCCAAGAACTGCGTCGCATCATCGATGGATTCCACCAAATTTCAGACAACGTTTCAGCAGCTTCAGTCGAGTTAACAGCCGTAATGAGCCAAACCGAGGGGAACGCTCAACAAGAGCTGAGTCAAATGGAACAAATAGCAACTGCCATCAATGAGCTCTCTAGTACTGCGAATGAAGTCAGCCACAACGCTGCTAGTGCTGAGAACGCGGCAACGGGTGCAACTTCCAATGTCAAAGAGGGGGGAGTTTCACTCGATGCATCCGATGATATATCTCGCAAGGTTGAAGACTCAATCGAAGAAACATCAAACATCGTCAATCAACTGCAAGAGTACTCGGTAGAGATCGGGACTGTTATTGAAGTGATCAACTCGATTTCCGAACAGACGAATTTGCTTGCGTTAAATGCGGCAATTGAAGCAGCACGAGCTGGTGAGCAAGGGCGTGGTTTTGCTGTCGTTGCTGATGAAGTTCGTTCTCTGGCCGCTAAAACACAACAATCAACTGTCGATATTCAAGAGATAATCTCTCGACTTCAAGCACAGGCAAAAGATGCCAACCAGTTCATGCAATCTAACCTATCGTTAGCCGTCGAGTCGCGTCATTACAGCGAACAGCTTAGAACGGCATTCGCATCAATAACGGAGTCTGTTGGCCTGATTTCAGATATGAATACACAAGTAGCAACAGCATCTGAAGAGCAATCAGGAGTCACACAGGATATTTCACAAAATGTTTCTTTAACCTTTGATATCGTTCACCAAAATGTTTCAGGAATCGAACAAAGCAAACAAGCGAGTGAGGAGTTATCTTCATTAGCAGTGAAACAAAAAGACTTACTGAGTTTTTTCAAAATCTAACGCTGTAAATAAATTTCCAACGCCACAGTTTGTGGCGTTTTTCTTCTAAAATAAATAGAAAGAGCGGCTAAAATGGCCGCTCTTTTTGTTTTGATGTTCTAGGTTTTTTATAACAACTCAGACACCACATCCGCTAACTGATGGAATGTTTCACGGCGCGATGAGCTCGGTCGCCACACAAGACCAATATCTCGGTACGCTTGCTGACCAGGAGGATCAATAACCACTAGGTTTTGATTTTCCAGCAAGCCATGATCGATCGCCATTTGTGGAATAAAGGTGGTTCCTAAACCATTGGCCACCATTTGCACCAGTGTGTGTAGGCTTGTGGCGGTAAATGGGTTTATCTTCTCTTTATCCGTTAACTTGCACGCTGATACCGCGTGCTCGGTTAAGCAGTGCTCGTTCTCCAGCAAAAATACAGACTCATCTGGCAAGTCATCGTATTTAATCGGAACACGAATGCCATCAGCTTGATTACGACTGATCACCATTCTGAACGGGTCTTGCCCGACAACTTGGCTCTCCATGTTGTCGATATCGACAGGCAAAGCCAAAATCAAAACATCCAACTCACCATGACGCAGCGCTGCTAATAAGTTAGTTGTTGTGTCTTCACGTAACAGCAAATTTAACTGTGGAAAGCGTTGGTTAACTTCTTGTACTAAATCGCACAACAAGAACGGCGCGATGGTAGGAATACACCCTACTCGTAGCTGCCCTTGCATTGCATCCCCATTGCATAAGTTTCCGAGCTCGACAAGGTCTTGCCCTTTCGCCAGTAGCTCTCGACCATGCTTAACCACCAGCTCACCCGCTTGTGTAAATACTAATGGACTCTTTTTATCTTTTTTCTCATACAAAGGGCAACCAATCAGCTCTTCGAGGTTTTGAATACCTTTACTTAGCGTGGATTGACTGACGAAACAGCGATCAGCAGCATCGCTGAAGTGGCGTGTTTCGTGAAGAGTAACGAGATAATAAAGTTGCTTAAGACTTGGCCATTTATTCATGAAATTACTTTGTAATATGAGTAGGATAAGTTGGACAAAGGTCAGCAGACCTAAGGACTGAGCAAAGAATAAGCTTATCGCTTTTTTCGATTAACTTAATCTATTTAATTCGCTTTTTTCTATAGTACCGATTGTACTATAGTTTGTCCCGTAGAAACGGAGCCCAAACAAAGATGTGTTGGGCCAACTAATTTTTTAGGAGATTCCAAATGGTACTAGTAGGTCGTCAAGCCCCTGACTTTACTGCAGCAGCTGTTCTAGGTAACGGCGAGATCGTTGATAACTTCAACTTCGCAGAATTCACTAAAGGTAAGAAAGCGGTAGTTTTCTTCTACCCACTAGACTTCACTTTCGTTTGTCCTTCAGAGCTAATCGCTTTCGACAACCGTCTTGAAGATTTCCAAGCTAAAGGCGTTGAAGTAATCGGTGTTTCTATCGATTCACAATTCTCTCACAACGCATGGCGTAACACTGCTATCGCTGATGGCGGTATCGGTCAAGTTAAATACCCTCTAGTTGCTGACGTTAAGCACGAAATCTGCAAAGCATACGATGTTGAGCACCCAGAAGCAGGCGTTGCTTTCCGTGGTTCTTTCCTAATCGACGCAGACGGTCTTGTACGTCATCAAGTAGTGAACGATCTTCCACTAGGTCGTAACATCGACGAAATGCTACGTATGGTAGACGCACTAAACTTCCACGAGAAGAACGGTGAAGTTTGTCCTGCACAATGGGAAGAAGGTAAATCAGGTATGGACGCATCTCCAAAAGGTGTTGCAGCATTCCTATCTGAGCACGCTGGCGACCTAAGCAAGTAATTACCTCTTAAGCCCGAACTCAACGCGGGTTAATGGTTGGAAGACTCTCTATAAAGAGAAATAAAGCATAAGCTAATAGCGCAAAGCGCACCGCCAATCAGTTAAGAAGTAAAGTCCTATTAAAAGCCCGAAGTTAACGCTTCGGGCTTTTTGTTTTTACACGCTTTAATCCATTCCCTTTCTCACAATGAATAGGGGTAACTGCAAAGCAAAACTTTACCCCTATTTCCCTCTTCAAACATCTATTCAGAATCACATCTAGATTGCTATTATTTCATCAATAACTTTTTGAACGAATAAATCTGATGAACACCGAAATTGAAGTCTGTATCGATAACTTAGAATCTCTACATAACGCACTATCTGGCGGTGCGAATCGAATTGAGCTTTGCTCTTCCTTGTCACTTGGCGGGTTAACTCCAAGCTTCGGAATGATGAAGCAAGCAGCAAAAGTTTCGTCAGTTCCAGTATATGCCATGATACGGCCAAGACAAGGCGACTTCATTTTCGATGATGACGACATGCTCTGTATGCTTGAAGATATTGAAGCTTGTGCAAGTGCCGGGGTAAATGGGGTCGTACTTGGCGTGTTAGAGCCTAATGGAAGTATTGATATGCCAAAAATGCAGCAACTGGCTGACAAAGCGCACTCATTAAAGCTTGGAATTACGTTCCACAGAGCCATTGATCAAAGTTCTGACTACCAAGTAGCATTAGAACAAATCATTACACTTGGATGCGAAAGAATCCTAACGTCAGGGCTTGCTGTTAATGCAGAGCAAGGCATCGATGTATTGGCAGCAATGGTCAAACAAGCCGATAGCAGAATCGATATCATGGCTGGGGCTGGCGTCAACGCAACAAATGCTAAGATTATTCAAAGCAATACCCAAGTGCCAGCTCTTCACCTTTCAGGAAAATCAACAAGACCAAGCCTAATGGAAAACAACTCAAGTGCTCAAATGGGCAGTGATGATATTGATGATTATCAGATCCCAGTGACCGACGCTAATAAGATATCCGATGTAAGAGAAGCCCTCATTGTTTAGGGCAATAATCACTAACACAAATCTAAGAGAACCTCGCGACTAATCTAACTAACTGACGTATATTAGATTTAATAGTGCCGAAAATTTTCATGGATAGATATGGCTAAAGACTTATTCAGTACTCTTGATTTAAACCTGTTACGAACATTCCTCATTGTTTATCAAGAAAAAAACACCAGAAAGGCTGCGGAGCGACTCTTTGTTTCACAGCCAGCAGTCAGCCAAGCCCTACAGAAGCTAAGATATCACTTCAATGATGACCTCTTCGTAAAGGTTCATGGTGGCCTGCAACCTACCTCATTCAGTGAGCAACTCATCAATGAAATAACACCACACTTTGATGGCCTAATGACAGCTGTGAATGCATCCAATCGATTTAATCCAAGTGAAATTGACTACCCCTTAAAGATAGCGTTATCACCTGTAGTACTCGCTTGTTTATCCGGTACCTTATATAAAGAGCTTATGAGACAAGCACCAAATTCAAAACTCGAGCTTGTAAGTTGGTCTACCTCATCTTGTGAAGATATACAGAAAGGAGAGGTTCTATTAGGCGTTGCTTACGAGCTTCCTTTTACATCAAAAGAGATTTATGTAAAAAAACTGGTGGAAATTACCGGCCGATTATTTGTAAGAAAGGATCATCCGATAAAGCAAGCTTCAGTCAGTCCCGAAGAGTTAGCAGGTTATGAAATAGCATCAATGATATCTCCTGGCTGGAACGACAATTTTAGCCATGCAGCCAACATATTAGAGTCACGTTCAATTCCACACAGTATTGGCTTTCGTTCCGAGATTTTGATGGCTATCATCGATGTCGTGGCGAACTCAGATATGTACATGCCACATTCCAACCTATTCCCCATAGATAACTACCCAACGCTGCGAGCTATAGATGTAGATCTTGACACTAAACACAAAAATGTCAGCGTTTACAGCCATATACACACTAAAAACCGTAATAACCCTCTCATATCCTGGCTTTTCGATGTAATCAAAGATGCGCTACTACAACAAATTAATAAGTAATGCTTATTACAGATATACGAGAACCTATTTAGCTTAAAAATATAACACTGTTTAATATTCACTCCATCGACAGGGAGTCAATCAAATATAAGGATGCAATAATTAAACATTAAGAGCGTTATTTATATGAAATTACTAACTACAGCACTAACCGTTATCGCAATCACTTCTGCTTCATCAGCTTATGCTCAGAAAGACTATTCTGGACATCGTATTGGTTTCGGTATTGTTTCTAGTGAAGTCGATCATCTAGATTCAAATTTCTCTCGAAGCGATTTAGGTAATGGGTTAAAGCTCGAATATGGTTATGACATTAACCGAATCTTTGGTGTGAATATCTCATCAGATACGAGTAAAGAAGATGAAAATTTTGAAGGCTATGGATATGAGACTAAAGTTTCAACCTTCAAAATAGACACAGACATCGGCTATGCATTCTTCCTCAATGGCTTTGATGTAAAGCCATACGGTGCTATTGGTTTTGCTCGTGTAGAGGAAAAGATCACGTTAAATACGCCTGACGGTAGTGCAAGTATCAAAGACAACAATACTTCTCTATTGCTAGGCACCGGAGTTAGAGCAAATTTTGATTTCGGTCTTTATACCGACCTACGCTTCAACTTCATCATGATGGATGACTATGACATCGATCAGTTATCTTTCACTGTCGGATACAAGTTCTAAGAATAGCTTTCCATCAATTAAACACTTTGTTCACAATCTGTTTGGGTTGTGAGCAAAGTAATCATGCGTACCAATAAGTAGGCATTATCACCGATATAACCAATACGAATTAGCCTACTCTTTCTAAAATATTACAATATGAGTGTTATTCAATTGCTTCACTGGTTTTACACATGGAGCGACATAATGCTAAGGAGAGCTAAATTTACCTCGGTGGTACCATGAAATTAAAAACACTCCTTCTCACTTCCGCTTTATTTTCAACATCTGCATTTTCAAACGGCCTTCACCTATCTCCTGAAGTAAAAATCGGCGCTTATCATGGTTTTGGGATCCAGGCGGGTATTACTGATGTGGCAAACTCGGGGGCACTGTACTTAAGCTACTCCCACCTTTGGTATGACAGCAGTCGCTATGATGAAACAGTGGATGCTTACCGTATTGGTATTCAAAATATGTTTGGGCGAAATCAAATTCACGGTTTTCAAGCTGAGATCGGAATGGCCAGTTATGACGGTGCGAAAACACGTTCAACTGAAATAGAAGAGAAGACAGCGCATGGTTTAAGTCTAGGCGGTGCCTACGTTTACCAAGCAACACCAGTGCTTGGGCTACGCGCTGGTTTTGATATGAATATTTTTGATCATAATAAGACCTTTGTGCCTTACGATACGACCATCAACCTCAACCTAGGTGCCATCGTTAGGTTCTGAAGATAAGTTCTATTTGAGCGCGTCATCTAGGCTTTGATCGCCAAGGTGACGTACATCTTTACCCTTCACAAAATAAATAATGTATTCACATATATTTTGGCAACGATCCCCCACTCGCTCAATCGCGCGGGCTGACCACATCACTTGTAGGATGTTGGGGATATTCTTAGGGTCTTCCATCATATAAGTCATTAACTGACGAATCACCGCTTCGTATTCAGCATCCAATTTGTCATCAAGCTTATGAACCTCAGCCGCAGCATCAACATCCATTCGAGCAAATGCGTCCAAGACTTGATGTAGCATAGTGATCGCTTGTCTACAAAGTGGCTCTAGCGATACGTGGAACTTTTGTTCTTTGGTCGATGGAATCTCTATCGCGCCTTGAGCGATCTTAGAAGCAACATCACCAATTCTTTCGAGATCAGTAATTGTTTTGATGATCGCCATAATCAAACGTAGATCTTTCGCTGTAGGCTGACGTTTGGCGATAATACGAGTGCAAGCCTCATCAATAGATACTTCCATTGCATTCACTTTGTGATCGTCACGAATCACTTTTTTGGCCAGTTCCACGTCATCTTTATGGAGAGCTTGCATCGCAAACGAAAGTTGCTGCTCCACCAACCCGCCCATGGTAAGTACATGAGTACGGATAGACTCTAGTTCTACGTTGAATTGCCCTGAAATATGACGACCGAAATGCATATCAGCTCCTTGAAAAGAAATGAAACAAGCCATTGATATAAGAGTGGCTTAGCTCTGAGTGGCTCCGATTAAACGTTAGCCATACCTACCTGTTATGTAGTCTTCTGTTTGATTTTTCAATGGAGACGTAAAGATTGAATCCGTATCTGAGTACTCGATCAATTTTCCCATATGGATAAAGGCAGTGTGATCACTAACACGAGCAGCCTGCTGCATGTTATGAGTAACAATCACTACGGTATACTGGGTTTTCAGATCGTTAATCAACTCTTCAATGGTCAACGTAGAGATAGGATCCAATGCTGATGTCGGTTCATCTAACAACAGAACTTCTGGTTCAATCGCCACTGCACGGGCAATGACCAAACGCTGCTGTTGACCGCCAGATAAACCAAAGGCATTCTCATGCAATCGGTCTTTCACTTCGTCCCATAGCGCAGCTGCGCGCAAAGAACGTTCAACAGCATCATCGAGATCTCGACTGTTACTCATGCCTTGTAGTCTCAAACCGTAAACCACATTCTCATAAATAGACTTAGGGAAAGGGTTTGGGCGTTGAAAAACCATTCCAACACGACGTCTCAATGTAGCCACATCAACCTTAGGGTGATAGACATTCTTACCATGAAGTTTTACTTTCCCTGAAACCTTACACCCCTCAACCAAATCGTTCATACGATTAATACAGCGTAATAGGGTCGACTTACCACACCCAGATGGGCCGATAAATGCGGTCACTTGTCCTTTAGGAATCTGCATTGAGATATCATCGAGCGCTTGGCTTTCTTTATAATAAAGATTCAACCCTTCAATTGAGATAGCGGTTTGCTCGTCAGTTAGGTTATGAACATCTAGTGGAGCTTGGTAACCCAAGGTTTCATTAATTGAGAACATTTAATCTTGTCCTAAGGTTCGATATTTTTCACGCAAGTTATTACGGATATTGATGGCTGTTAAATTCAAACCAACGATCACCGTAACCAGTAAAAATGAAGTCGCATACACTAAAGGTCGTGCCGCTTCGATATTCGAAGTCTGAAAACCAACATCGTAGATATGAAAGCCTAAATGCATGAACTTTCTATCTAAGTGTATGTAAGGGAACTGACTATCAACAGGCAAACTTGATGCGAGTTTAACAACCCCTACTAACATCAATGGGGCAACTTCTCCCGCAGCTCTAGCAATCGCTAATATTAACCCCGTAATAATCGCAGGGCTTGCCATCGGTAACACAATACGCCATAGCGTCTCAAATTGAGTTGCACCAAGCGCTAAAGAGCCATGTCTTACAGAGCTAGGAATTCGCGTCAAACCTTCTTCTGTTGTCACAATAACAACCGGAAGCGTCAATACCGCTAAAGTCAGTGCAGACCAAAGCAGTCCAGGAGTCCCAAATGTTGGAGCAGGTAAACGCTCTGCATAAAATAAGCTATCGATTGATCCGCCAATGGTATAAACAAAAAAGCCTAAACCAAAAACACCATATACGATCGATGGAACACCCGCCAAATTGATCACGGCAATACGAATTAAACGAGTCAATGCGTTACTTTTTGCGTACTCATGTAGGTAAATAGCCGCAACAACGCCTAAAGGCATCACTACGATCGACATCAGTATTACAAGCAACACAGTACCAAAAATAGCAGGAAAAACCCCGCCTTCAGAATTGGAGTCTCGCGGATTTTCAGATAAGAATTTCCAAACTTGCTTACCCCAATGCCCGACCTTTTCAGGATAAGACATTTTATTGGGATACCAGTAATCCAGTATATGACTGAGCGGTATTTCTACCTTTTCGCCTGTCATATCTTCCACCAGCAAACTTTCCACATTCAATTGCGTTCTGAGATGCTCCAGCTTTAATTCGGCTTCATCTAATTGACGGTTTAATTCAAGTTTGGTTTCTGTATATGTTTTAAGATAGTCATCACTCACTGACTCATTTAGCTCTAGCTTACGCTTTTCTAAACGTAAATTTTCTAATTGCCAACTAACGTTACGTATCTCTTGATTTACAACACGTGACGTTTCTTCACGCAATGTATCGGCAAACGCCAAACCGTCTTCAAGCTTTTGGTCAATGTTCGAGTAAAAGGTTCCAGAAGCCGTTTTAAAGCCAACGGGTTTACCAAAGAAATACCCACCACGACTGCGTTCAATCACAGCCCATTCAGAGGGGGTGGTTGGCTCTAGTAAATTCACATCCAGTATTGATACAAAATCAGCAGGGTAAAGTTCTCTGTTTGCGACTTTGATATTTAAGCGCTGTATTAACCCAGTAGAAATGTTTTGTGGCGATAAAAGATCATGAGCTTGTGGTACCTGTTCTATCGGAATGTATTTTCGTTCATACAACTGACCAATTAGCACATCTTGCTTTGACACCGTTTCATCAAGGTCGACAACCAAAGATAGATCTTTAGACTCAACTTGCCATTGGTACAGCGGGGCCGGCCAAAAATAAGTTAACCCTTTCCAGCCAATCAATAACATTAAACCAAGAACAGAAAGCATACTAATACTCACTGCACCGCCGGTTAACCAGATCCATGGAGAGCCAGATTTAATCCAAGATATTAATGATTTTAGCTTATCCATCACCACCAACCTCGAACGTTGTCCACATAAACAAAGCTGTCATCGTTTTCATGAATAGCACAACGCTCAGTGTCCTTAGTGAAACAACGAGATTCAAGCACGCAATGAGACAAAACATCAAAACTACAGAGCACGATATTTATCTCTCAATCTTTGTCTTACCCACTCAGCAACTGAGTTCACCGCGAACGTAAAAATAAACAGCAGGAGTGCAGCTAAGAACAACAAGCGGAAATGAGACCCGCCCACTTCAGATTCTGGCAATTCGACAGCGATCGTTGCCGATAACGTCCTCATCCCTTCCAAAATATTCCAATCGAGGATCGGTGTATTACCTGTTGCCATCAAAACGATCATCGTTTCACCGACAGCACGCCCTAGCCCCATCATAATTGCTGAAAAAATACCGGGACTGGCCGTGAGTAATACGACGTAAATCAGGGTCTGCCACGCTGTTGCGCCTAAAGCTAATGATCCATCTGACAGGTGCTTAGGTACTGAGAAAATAGCATCTTCTGCAATGGTGAAAATCGTAGGAATGACCGCAAAGCCCATAGCAAAACCAACGACCAACGCGTTACGTTGATCAAAATCGACGCCATAACTAGCCAGGAAAGTTCGAATATCACCATCAAACAACAAAGCTTCAATGCTGCTGCCACCAGCAAATACCGCAACCACAGTGACAATCAAAACGGGTATCAAAATCAGCGCATGCCAGCCATTAGAGAAGCGACTCGTCACCACCTTAGGTAAACAGAACCAAGCTAGCCCAGTCAATAGCGTACTTAATGGCAGCAACACCATTAATGAAAATACAGCCGTTAAATGGGTTTCAACGATTGGGGCAAACCATAAGCCAGCTAAAAAGCCAATGATAACTGTCGGTAAAGCTTCCATCAGTTCAATCGAAGGCTTCACTACTCTTCTCATCCGTGGAGACATAAAGTAAGCGGTATAAATAGCTCCGAGTACAGCAACCGGTACTGCAAACATCATGGCAAACAGAGCCGCCTTGATGGTACCGAAAGTGATAGGGACTAAACTGAACTTCTCTTCAAAATCATCATTGGCAGACGTTGATTGCCAAACATATTGAGGCTCTGGATAGCTTTCATACCAAACTTTTTGCCACAGCGATGAAAACGAAATTTGTGGGTATTCATTGTCGACCTTAGCCACGCTTATTTTGTTGTCAATTAGCGTTGCCAGATGTAATTCATTAGCAGACATGGCTGCTAATGTAGGTGATTTATCAAATGCTCGTTCAAATAGAGAGAGCTTCTCGCTGGTCGTATAATGGCTTTGTAATGTGCCATTCTTATAGAAGCTGTAGAAACCCTTTCGGTAAGTATCCGGCAAAATAAATTGCACTTCTTCAGCCAGTTGGAAATCGCGGATGTGAGTCAGACTACGCTGTTCATCTTTCAGCACATCAAACCATTGGGAAACTTGTCCGTCCTGATGCGTTACTAACAGGGAGTAAGCACCCGATAATAAATCGATGCTTTTAACGGCGTGCTTCGCGTCATTCAAACTAAGATCAATGACTTCGCGAACATCAAAACCAACGTCCGATCGCTTTAATATCACGAGATCAGATTGAGATCTTAGGTATAGAGTTTGCCCATCAGGGGTAATGAGCAGCTGTTGCTGTAAACCTAGCTTGTCCGATAGCCATTGGCTTTTTTTAAAAGTATATGCACCTGCAAGATCACTCTGGTACCACTTAACAAGGACTCGCTGATCTGTTAACTGAGCAATAACGGTGATATCACGTCCACTTTTAGAAAACGCGAATTGTTCGATCACAGCACCATTTGCAGGTTCATCGTGTAAAAAAGGCTCAGGGAGCGTGATCTGTTCTATTTTTGGCTCTGTCTCTGTGCCCTTTTGCAGCACAGGCGCACTATACTCTGGGTAGAAAAAAGTCATGTTGCTTGCGCCATCCGCAAAGGCAAACCAATTTTCAGAAGGGGTATTTCGAGAAAAAGCTATTGGATTGGTTACAACACTACGCTCAAAGTAAGAGTGTTTTTTTTGAGAGTCTAAATCCCAAAATTGTACCAAACCAGATTTTTCGATGGTAAATGCATGTTGGCCATATTCATCAACAGATAAAGCGATAGGCTCTTCTACACCAACGGTTTTAACGACTTGAGCCGTCTCTAAACCGGTATCAGAAAATACGGGTAAAATAACCATCGCCAAGTAAACAAAGATCAAAACCAAAGCAGCTAAAACACTGACGCCGCCACATGTCACGGAAAAACGGACGAGACGATCTTTCAACCATCTTTTTTTGTCGCGTTCTTTCAATGAAAATTGGGCTGAAGCCATCTGTTTATCTACCTTTTTTTAGCTACTGACATAATATGTACCTTAGATGACAGTTATATTACAAGTAACGTTAAACAACTGATACTAATAACAAGTTTGTTCACCTTATTTCTTAAAATAAGATCGTGCATTTTGTGAATCTTATTGTTCTAAATTAAAATACCGCCTCAATAACCTGCATTCTAGGACTAATCATAACGATGGAAAAAGACTATGTCACAAAAGAACTTAGCTGGTTATCTTTCAATGAAAGAGTACTGCAAGAAGCGGCAGATAAATCGGTTCCATTGATCGAAAGGGTCCGTTTTTTGGGCATTTACTCCAAAAATCTCGATGAGTTCTACAAAGTCCGATTTGCTGATGTAAAACGTAAGATCTTGTTAAAAGATCCACCGTCAACAAATGTTCCCAAAACCTTGCTGACCCAAATGCAGAACAAAACCAGAGATCTAGAGGTTCACTTCCATGAACTTTATAATGATTTATTATTGGAACTAGCACGTAACCGTATTTTTTTGGTCAACGAACAGCAAATCAGCACAGAACAAAGTGAATGGGTTAGAAAATATTTTAGAAAGAAAATACTCCCGCACTTAACCCCTTTATTGCTAAACGAAGATAGCTTGTTGCTCAACACCCTAAAAGATGATCAGAGCTATTTAGCCATCGACATCAACCGTAATAGATCTTCTCAATATGCCTTACTAGAGATCCCATCTGAACAACTCCCTCGTTTTGTCAAACTTCCAGAGACTTCAGATTCACAACGTACAACTTTGATCTTATTAGATAATATAGTTCGATTCTGTTTAGACGACCTGCTAAAAGGGTTCTTTGATTATGATTCGTTGAGCTGCTTTGCCATTAAAATGACTCGCGATGCCGATTACGATCTGCAAAAAGACTACGATTTTCAGAAAAGCAACGGCCTACTAGAGGCAATGTCATTAGGCTTAGAACAGCGTCTCACAGCACTGCCAATTCGCCTCATTTATGAATCTGAAATGCCATCAAAGATGCTGAGTTATTTGCGACTAAAGCTCAAGCTATCAGATTATGACAGCGTCATTGCAGGTGGGCGATATCATAACTTCAAACACTTTTCTGAGTTCCCAAGCCTCAATCGACACGACTTAATTAATCGCCCTCTCTCAGCAATTAAATGCGCTCAATTCAACCATTACCCTAACTATTTTGAAGCTATCAAAGCACGCGATATCTTATTACATTATCCCTATCACACCTTTGACCACATCACGGAACTGGTTAGACAAGCCTCATTTGACCCGAAGGTAAAGGCTATAAAGATCAATGTCTATCGTGTAGCTAAAGGCTCAAAGCTGCTTAACTCCATTATTGATGCTGCACATAATGGTAAGAAAGTGACGGTCGTGGTTGAGCTGCAAGCCCGCTTTGATGAACAAGCCAATATTCAATGGGCGAAGACTCTTCAAGACGCTGGTGTCAAAGTACTCCATGGCCTACCAAGTTTAAAAATTCACTCCAAGCTACTGCTCATTAAAAGAAAAAACGGCAAAGCGCTGGAACATTATGCTCATATTGGAACGGGCAATTTTCACGAAGTGACGGCTCGCGTCTATACTGACTTCTCTTTACTGACTGCAAATGAGGAGTTAACGCAAGAGGTTCGGCAAGTATTCAGATACATTGAAAACCCTTATCAAAAAGTACAATTTAAGCAGCTTATTGTTTCACCCAAAAATACCAGAAAGCGTCTTTATCAGTTGATCGACAATGAAATTCAGAATGCGGCAAATGACAAACCAGCATCGATCACTCTGAAATTAAACAACTTAGTCGACCGTGAGATCATCGAAAAACTGTATCAAGCCAGTCAGGCAAACGTAAAAGTGAGAATGATCATTCGTGGTATGTGTTCTTTGGTTCCAGGGCTCCCCAACGTCAGTGACAATATAGAGATCATTAGCGTGATAGACCGTTTTCTTGAACACCCAAGAGTAATGATCTTTGGTAATAATGATAATCCCAAAGTCTATATATCTTCTGCTGATTGGATGACGAGAAATTTTGACCGTAGAATCGAAGTGGCGACGCCAATTTTAGATCCAAAGATCAAGCAAACTATTATCGACATCACTGAGTTTCATTTTGACGACTGCAACAAAGCCCGAAGACTTGACCGAACAATGAGCAACCATTACTTACCACCACAATCTAACCGCTTAGATGATTCAACGTCACAGCTTGCGACTTACCACTATATTAAACATATTGAGAAACTGGCTCGTAAGAAATACAAGCAAGAGAACAAATCATGCAGTTAATCGAAAGTAAACGCCCCAGATGTATCGCAGCTATCGATTTAGGTTCGAACAGCTTCCATATGGTGGTCGCTCAAGTTTTTGAACAACACCTACAATTGGTTAGTCGACATAAGCAAAAAGTCAAATTAGCCGACGGATTCAATGAGCATCAATGTATAACCGAAAGTTCTATCGAAAGAGGCTTGGCATGCCTGACACTCTTTGCCGAAAGGCTCACTGACTTTAAAATTGATGATGTCAGAGTGGTTGGCACACACACGCTAAGAAAAGCGAAGAACTCAAAAGAATTTTTGGAACGAGCGAAGACCATATTCCCCTTTCCTATAGAAATAATTTCAGGCCCAGAAGAAGCTCGGATTATCTATAATGGTGTCGAGCATACACAAGTAACCTCCAACACTAAGCTCGTGATTGATATCGGAGGAGGAAGTACCGAAATAGTTGCGGGGCAAGGCTTTACACCCAAGATTACGCATAGCTTATCAATGGGGTGTGTCAGTTTCACTCAGCGTTTTTTTGCTGATGGTAAGCTCTCATCGCAACAGTTCTCCGAAGCCTATTCTGCAGCTATTCAACTATTAACTCCTTTGGTTGATGACTTCCACTTTTTAACTTGGGATATCGCCTTTGGTTCATCGGGTACTACTAAATCAATCAAAGAGGTACTCACTGAATTAGGGTTTAACGACGGCCTCATTACGCCGCAACGTTTGTCCTATTTAAAAAACCACTTATGTGAATTTCCATCATCTGAGAAATTAGACCTATCAGGTCTAAATGATGAGAGAAAGTCAGTGTTTGCAGCTGGTGTTACCATTCTTTCAGCAGCCATGGATACGTTAGACATCAAGGAGTTACATTTTTCTGATGGTGCCCTGAGAGAAGGCGTTCTTTATGACATGGAGGATAGATTTAAAGATATTGATGTTCGAACAAGAACTGCCGAAACGCTAGTCTCTCGATACCATGTTGACGTAGCCCATGGCCAGAAAGTCAAAGTACTCGCTCTTGCATTATTGAAACAAGTGCAGCCTCAAGTGACTACTACAGTCACTAATGAGCTATATGATCTGGTTGGTTGGACAGCATTGCTTCATGAGGTTGGACAAAGCATTGCATTTCAAGGCTATCACCGCCATTCAGCTTATCTACTCAAACATACGACAATGCCCGGTTTCAATATCGAGCAGCAACGCCTGATCTCAACATTGGTTCGTTACCAAAGAAAAGCACTCAAGCCACAAGATTTACCGGAACTTTCCCTGTTTGATCCACAACAAATAACGCTGCTAATCCGCATATTAAGACTCGCAATTTTACTCAATCGACAGCGAAGTCAAGCACTAGTCCCTGACGTCACCCTAACGATTGAACTACATGGTGATTGGGTATTAAAAGGTACCTGCAGCAACTGGTTAGCTGAAAATCAACTGCTTAATTATGAACTCAGAGAAGAACAAAAACGCTGGGGGTGTGCAGGATGGTCATTGATACTTAAATGATAGAGCTTCAACACAAAAACAGCCTGCGACTTCGCAAGCTGTTCATACGTTTTTTCTACGTCCAGTCGCCTTAATCAGAGCCCGACTTTTGCCAACTCTTTCTCTGCAAACTCAGACGGTATCGCTAAGTAACCATCTTTTTCTACAAGCTCTTGCCCCTGCTTTGAGAATATAAAAGTAAGAAACTCTCTCTCAACAGGAGAAAGCGGCTTATCGGGATGCTTGTTCACGTATACATATAAAAAGCGAGACAATGGATAGTCACCGCTTAAAATATTGACACGAGTAGGCTCAACAAATTGCGAACCTTGCTCTGCAATCGGAATTAATTTAACGCCAGCGACTCGATAACCAATGCCTGAATAACCTATCCCACTGACGGATGATGCGACAGATTGAACCACTGAAGCAGAACCTGGTTGTTCATTGACTCGATTCTTAAAGTCACCACCGCACAATGCGTTTTGTTTGAAATAGCCGTAGGTTCCCGAAACGGAATTACGCCCAAACAGTTGGAATCGATGTTTTGCCCAAGGTTGGTCTACGCCTAGATCTTGCCAATTGTTCAGAGGTTTCGTCGCACCACAGCGTAATGTCTCAGAAAAAATGGCGTCTATCTGGTGAAAATTTAGCCCTTCAATTGGATTATCACGGTGTACAAACAAACCAATAGCATCGATAGCAACTCGAAGCGCTGTTGGCTTATAGCCATGCTCTCTTTCGAATGCTTCTACTTCTCTTAGGCGCATTGGTCGACTCATAGGACCAAGGTGAGCCGTGCCTTCCGTTAGAGCAGGAGGTGCCGTTGCAGAACCTGAAGCTTGGACCTGAGCGTTAACATTCGGATAGTAAGATTTAAATTCTTCAACCCATAACGTTGTCATACCAGCCAAAGTATCCGAGCCTACCGATAATAAGCTCCCAGAAATACCTGGTACCTTAGAATAATTAGGAAGCGACTCAACGCTCTGTTCAGCATAGCTAGGATTAACCACAGCAAACGCTAATAATGTACTAATGGGTAAACGCATCCTGCGTATCAAATTGTTCATGACACGGTTAGTCTATTTGGAAGCGTGAAATGGAATCGGCTACCAACACCAACTTCACTTTGAATTTCTAAATGCGAGTCATGATGACTAAGTGCATGCTTTACAATCGCTAACCCAAGCCCACTACCACCCGTATCGCGTGAGCGGGCTTTATCAACACGATAAAAACGCTCTGTGAGTCGATGCAGGTGCTGTGGCTCGATTCCGTCTCCGGTGTCTGATACGTCCAAACATGCGCCTTGGCTAGTTTGATACCAACGAACCTTAACTGTAGCGCCTGGCGGTGTGTATTTGACTGCGTTGTACACAAGATTCGATATAGCACTTCTTAGCTGATCTTCATCAGCTAGAACTCGTAAACTCTTATCAATATCAAATTCTAGCTTGTGCTCCCGATCGCCACTTAGACTTGCGGCTTCTTTTTCAAGCACTTCCAACATAGCCGGTACATTGACGACTTCATCCAACTCATGCATCGGAGCAGCTTCAATTTTTGACAGTGTTAAGAGCTGGTTCACTAGGCTGTTCATGCGATTCAGTTGTTCAATCATCACGCCATGGGCTTTAGGCCACATAGGTCCAACGATCATGTCTGGATCTTCCGTCATTTCAAGATAGCCCTGAAGTACAGTCATTGGAGTACGCAGTTCGTGGGAAACGTTAGCAAAGAAGTTACGACGCATGCCTTCCAGCTGTTTTAGCTGAGTAACATCACGTACTACCATCAAGTGCTCACCTTCAGTGTAAGGCACGATACGCAGCTCAAGCATACGTTCCACATTGAGTGGCGATGGCATTTCTAACGGCTCTGAGAAATCTTGTTTGTTAAGGTACTTGATGAAGTCCGGCGTGCGGATTAAGTTGGAAATAGGTTGCCCTGAATCGTCTGGCCAGCGAAAGCCCAGTAAATACTGAGCGAGCTTATTACACCAAACGATATTGCCTTCACCGCGAAATACCACAACGGCATCGGGCAGAGATTCCGCACCGTTTCTGAAACGGCGAATTAGGTTAGTCAACTCTTTGCGTTTGCGACGCTGCCTCTGCTGCATACGATATATACCATTGAACAGAGACTCCCAATTTCCAGAACCTGATGGTGGCGTTAGACGCTTCTCATCCCACAACCATGCGGACAAACGCATTTGATTGTGTAGATGCCAGCCGAGCTGCAATACCGTAGCAGCCAGCAGTAACCATGGTAAGTAACCGAATATCCATCCGACTAAAATCCAAGGTGCGTAAAAAAAAGCCAGCTCCCAAGCCAGCTTTTTCCAGGTTAACTTTTCAACCATTCAGGACTCCGTAAACTGGGTAGCGAAGCCACACTAAGCCTTTGTAGAAAAACGGTAGCCCGCGCCGCGAACCGTTTGGATTAGCTTGTCGTGACCTGCGGATTCAAGTGCTTTACGCAGGCGTCGAATATGTACATCAACAGTACGATCTTCAACGTAAACGTTGGTGCCCCAAACATTATTCAATAGTTGCTCTCGGCTATACACACGCTCTTGGTGAGTCATAAAGAAGTGCAGCATTTTGAACTCTGTAGGTCCCATATCAACCGGACCTTCGCTTGCGGTAACGCGGTGAGATACAGGGTCTAACTTAAGACCTTGAACATCAATCACATCTTCCAGTGCAGTTGGCGTTACACGACGAATAACGGCTTTAAGACGCGCCACTAACTCTTTTGGCGAAAATGGCTTAGTGATGTAATCATCAGCGCCGACTTCTAATCCACGAACCTTGTCTTCTTCTTCACCACGAGCCGTCAGCATCACTACTGGGATGTTGCGAGTTAACTCTTCACGCTTCATGTGCTTGATAAAGTTTATCCCACTACCGCCAGGTAGCATCCAATCTAGTAATACTAGATCTGGGAAAGGTTCACATAGCTTGTTTACCGCTGTATCGTAATCTTCAGCCTCTACTGCTTGGTAGCCTTTTTGTTCAAGGACAAAACACAGCATCTCACGAATAGGTGCTTCATCTTCAACGACCAGAATCCTTCTCGACATAATTGAATAGCCTTTGTATTTAATCAACGCATTGCATTATCTGAGTTAATTATGACACTTTTGTGACCTTTGAAAACAAATTTTCATATAACTGTCTCAAACAATTCACTTTATAACTTTTGATACAGAGCTAGGGACAAATCAACTTAGATCTCATATCATGAGGCACTTCTAAAAAGGTATGAGAAAAATTTATGTGGTTTAAAAATTGCCTAGTCTATCGCTTCAACCGTGATATTGATTTCAATGCAGATCAGCTAGAGAAACAACTTGAAGAGTTCCGTTTTACCCCTTGTGGTAGCCAAGACAAACAGAAGTTTGGTTGGGTAAATGCGATGGGTAGACACGGCGATATGATGACGCACGTATCAGAAAACCGCATTCTAATCTGTGCAAAGAAAGAAGAAAAAATGCTTCCTGCTTCTGTGATCAAAGATTCATTAAATGCAAAAGTAGAAACACTTGAAGCGGAGTCTGGTACTCCTCTGAAAAAGAAAGAGAAAGATAGCCTAAAAGAAGACATTATCATCGACCTTCTTCCTCGAGCTTTCAGCCGCAGTAACTTCACTTACGCGCTGATCATGCCGAAAGAAGGCTTTATTGTGGTTGATGCTAGCAGCTACAAAAAAGCTGAAGACGTATTGGCATTACTACGTAAAACTATGGGTAGCCTACCAGTAGTGCCAGCTATTCCAGAGCAAGCGATTGAAACGACTCTGACAGAGTGGGTGAAATCAGGTGATACGCCTAAAGGAATCACCATGCTTGATGAAGCTGAACTAAAATCAATCCAAGAAGACGGCGGTATTGTCCGAGTTAAGAAACAAGAACTAGAAACGGATGAGATTAAAAACCACATTGAAGCCAACAAAGTTGTGACTAAGCTTCTTATCAACTGGCAAGATCGCATTGAGTTCATCCTTGCTGAAGATGGCAGCATCAAGCGCCTGAAATTCAGTGATGAACTAAAAGATGAGAACGACGATATTCCTCGTGAAGATCAAGCTGCACGTTTTGATGCAGACTTCTCTCTACTTTGTGGTGAGTTCAGTGTTTTCCTTCCAAACCTATTTGAATCATTAGGCGGGTTAACTCAACCTAACGCTTAATTGTTTCGATTTAGAGCTCAGGTGTCGACGATATCTGAGCTTGTTTTCTTCGCCACCCCGCTTATCAACACCTAACAACACTCTTCGCAATACCATTGTTATCTTTAGGGCTATCAACCAAACTCATTTTAGCGTAAAATTTGCGCCCCTTTGATATCACTTGGTGGTATCAACCTGACTTGAGATCAGATTAGAGAACGAAGCAATGACTACACAAAAACCATTTGTACCTGAACTATTATCACCGGCAGGAAGCCTTAAAAACATGCGTTACGCATTCGCCTACGGCGCAGATGCAGTTTACGCTGGCCAGCCACGTTACAGCCTTCGTGTTCGTAACAACGAGTTCAATCACGAAAACCTACAAATCGGTATCGATGAAGCTCATGCTCAAGGCAAAAAGTTATATGTTGTATGTAACATTCAGCCACACAACTCTAAATTAAAAACATTCATTCGCGACCTTAAGCCAGTTGTTGAGATGGGCCCAGACGCTCTTATCATGTCAGATCCAGGTC
Source organism: Vibrio sp. PSi01 (assembly GCF_054960695.1). Classification (NCBI taxonomy): domain Bacteria; kingdom Pseudomonadati; phylum Pseudomonadota; class Gammaproteobacteria; order Vibrionales; family Vibrionaceae; genus Vibrio; species Vibrio sp. PSi01. Next base: position 3,220 of record NZ_JBHNYN010000008.1, on the reverse strand, counting down.
TTATCATGATGGTACGTGAATCATTCCCTGAAATGCCGATCCACCTTTCAGTTCAAGCAAATGCCGTAAACTGGGCGACCGTTAAGTTCTGGTCAACTCAAGGCGTTGAGCGTGTGATCCTATCTCGTGAGCTTTCACTTGAAGAGATCGAAGAGATTCGCGAACACTGTCCAGAAACAGAACTAGAGATCTTTGTTCACGGTGCACTATGCATGGCTTACTCTGGTCGTTGCCTACTTTCTGGCTACATGAACAAACGCGATCCAAACCAAGGTACTTGTACTAACGCTTGTCGTTGGGAATACAAGACAGAAGCAGCAAAAGAAGACGAAAACGGTCAGATCGTTGAAGCTAACCCTACAGGCGTTGCTATTCAAGAAGTCGAAACTCAAGGTATTGAAGTTCAAGACGAGCGCCCTGACAACACACTAGGCCTTGGTAAGCCAACTGATGAAGTCGTTTTACTTTCTGAATCACACAAACCTGAAGAGAAAATGGCGGCGTTTGAAGATGAGCATGGTACTTACATCATGAACTCGAAAGACCTTCGCGCAATCCAACACGTTGAGCGCCTAACTAAGATGGGAGTTCACTCTCTAAAAATCGAAGGCCGTACTAAGTCTTTCTACTACTGTGCACGTACAGCCCAGGTTTACCGTAAAGCTATCGACGATGCTGTAGCAGGCAAACCATTCGACGAAAGCTTAATGGGTACACTAGAGAGCCTAGCTCACCGTGGTTACACTGAAGGCTTCCTTCGTCGTCACACTCACGATTCATACCAAAACTACGAATACGGTTACTCTATCTCTGATACTCAACAGTTTGTTGGTGAATTCACAGGTAAACGCCGTGGCGACCTCGCTGAAGTAGAAGTGAAAAACAAATTCCTAGTTGGTGACAGCCTAGAAATGATGACACCGAAAGGTAACATTGTTTTCAAACTAGAAGTTATGGAAAACCGTAAATCTGAAGCAGTAGACGATGCAAAAGGTAACGGTCACTTTGTATTTATCCCTGTACCAGCAGATTTGGATTTAGAGTACGGCTTACTGATGCGTAACTTAAGCGCAGGTCAAGATACACGTAACGCATCAGGTAAATAACCTTTACTTGAGAAACTTTTGCTGAGAATAATATATGGCTCTGTTAATTACCGACAAGTGCATAAACTGTGATATGTGTGATCCTGAATGCCCAAATGGTGCAATCACTATGGGCGACAGTATCTTTGAGATCGATCCTGATTTATGTACTGAGTGTAAAGGTCACTATGAGAAGCCAACATGTCAGTCAGTGTGCCCCATTACAAAATGCATCATCACTGACCCAAACCATATTGAAACTGATGACGAGCTGCTAGAAAAGTTTGTCATTATTCAAGGCTTGACCTAATAAAGAAAAGGTTCAACTTATTATAAGCTGAACCTTTTTTTTAACCTGATTTTCCGATTGGATAAATATTGCAAAAGAGCTCCTTTTCAAATTGATATTCAAGTCTCTCTCGCCAATTTATCGATTGCGCGATAGGAATAAGATAGAAATTTTCCCTACTGGTATCTGTCACAAATGCCATTCCATACTGCATCAACTCATAATGGACATCATTAACAAAACTCGGGTCTAAGCGTTGTCTACCAGTCAGGTGATTAATGTCATCTCTTGAAATAGAAATACCTGAATTTTCTGTACTGAATCTATGTCTTAACCATTCTGAAAATTCCTTTGCACAAATCATAGTCATAGTCTTATCCTTGAATTATCTATCGACGGGCATCAGACTCTGATTTCGCATACTGCACATAAGCCGCATCTTTCACCCCAAAAACACTCCATTCCTGACCAAACGTTATCAAATTCGTAACTGCTCGTACTATTCTCATTATTGTTCTTATTAATATCAAACGATGTTCTTAATCTTGTGTTTATAAACTCTAGACAAAAGTGTGACATTTCTCCAGTTTTAGAAATGAGAAAACCAATGGCATTACCACTCTAGTTGAGCCTAGTAACTAAAATTACTTCTTGGATATCAAAGCTAAACACTGACTAGGCATCACTTTTATTTTTTTCTTTTTAGTAGTCTTAGCGACTTTTTTCGGGGGGGAGACTGGAATATTTTTCGGAGCCCAACTTGCAAGTTCATCTCCACAGCCATCACCTTTTGGAGGGTTTGCTTGCGCGATACAGTTCGAACTACCTTCGGGGCACTTTAAGCGTACATGAAAATGTGAATGGTGCCCCCACCAAGGCCTAATTTTCCCCAACCAAGCTCTGTCTTTCATATCTGAGGACTCTTGGTTACACAGGATTTGTTTAATAACTGGATGGACAAATATACGCACTACTTTTTCATCTCTAGCTGCATAGCGAATCACCTGAAAATGCTCATCAGTCCAATTCGACTCACGCAACTTGTAGTTGGTGAGATCCACGACACTCATTGGCTTGGGGACAGCAAGTTCATTCTCAGATAGCCTTTTATTCGTCAACCTTAACCAGATATCAATATCTAATCCAGTTTGGTGACTTGAATGACCCGAAGAAAAGCGCCCTCCTCTAGGAAGTGAAATATCACCGACCAATAAATTAGTATTGAGTTTTTCGCTGGTCGTTCCACCTAACCTTTCAATAAACCTTATAGCTTCTATATGGCCATAATAGCGCCCTCTTTGAGGACGAATGATCTGATATCCCAAACCATTAATAGGCAAAGCCTGCGCACCATCTAGACAGCCATTAGCATAACTTCCAATTGATGAGGGTGAGTTATTAGTAGGGTGACTCTCTTTCTCCCACGAAGTTGCTGATGAAGAAAAGGAACAAAAGAATACAAACAGTGCGAAAAAAAACCTCATAATAATCCTAAATTACTGACGCTTACTCATTATATTAGTCGTCATTTAGGATTAGGTGCATATCGTATTTAAATTTTTGGTGCTAGCCAGTGAATGAGACGGGTTAAAGCTATAAAGTAGGAAAAGAGAAAACAGAAAAATTTCGGTATAGATGAATTTTGAAGCGTAATGAGCTATTTAGACCAAGTTACTTTCTATAATTTATCAAGCTCCAGAAAGCAAAAAGGCTCTAGCATTTCTGCTAGAGCCTTAAATATGGCAGGGGTGGAGAGATTCGAACTCCCAACACGCGGATTTGGAATCCGCTGCTCTGCCAATTGGAGCTACACCCCTATTTTCAGTTTTAAAGAGCTGAAACTCTG